>JALHOQ010000088.1 GCA_022842925.1 Bdellovibrionales bacterium | reverse complement strand
CATTTCGAGAGAACGAAGAAGATAAGTTTCCGCTTTTTGAAAACTGCCTAAAGCGAAATGTGCCATGCCAATATTCGCGTACGTCTTATCCGGAAATTGATAAGTCAGATCGCCCTCCACTTCCTCCAATAGCCTGAGTGCATCCTTTGCCCTATCCTGATCAAGAAGGGTGCGCGCTAAATTGTTTTTCGCGTCAGAAAAACCCTTGTTGGCTTTAATGGCGAGGCGAAACTTAGCCTCCGCCTGCTTGGTTCTGCCGCGCACATAAAAAGCTAAGCCGAGATTGTTGAGGATCTGCGGATTGGTAGGATCGAGTTGTTCCGCCTTGAGCAATTCCGACATGGCCTGTGGATAGTGACCATTCTGTAAATAGCCCGTACCCATTTGCATATGCAGCACGGCGCGATCTTTATCCGCTTTCTGCGGTGTGGTACAGGCGGCGCAAAACCCAATCAGCATTATAAGGAGAAATCTCATCCCTAAGACGTTAGCAAAGTTGCAGCGCGTAAGGAACAGATAAGTTCAACGTGCTCCGTTTGCGGAAACATGTCGAGCCCTTGAACGCTGTCGACGGCGAAACGGGCGTTGGCCACTAAGCGTTCGGCGTCGCGCGCGAAAGTGGTCGGATTGCAACTCACATAAACAATTTGACTAGGAGACTGACGGCGGACCTGATCGATCACCTCAGGAGCACAACCCATTCGCGGCGGATCCAATACAATCAGGCCTTTTCCTTTCAGCGGAGCCATGGTGGATAGCACACGCGCCACATCGCCGGCTTGCCACTTTACGCCCGGATGACGGCGTTCAGCGCGTTCTATCGATGCGCGACTTAATTCCACGCCGAAAATTTTCGCCTGCGGAAATTTCTCTGCCAAAGGTAAAGTCAGATTACCAGCGCCACAGTAGAGATCCAAAATCCAATCGGGCGTGAAATCGATCGCGGCAATTAAGGTCTGTATTAATACATGATTCTGAGCTGTGTTGACCTGGGAAAACAGGGCCGCTTCCGGATCGCGCTCCTCGGCCATAACCGCGACGTCGCCGTCCATTTGCACAGCCAGTTCAATACGTCGTAACCCTTGCAGGTCGGCGTCGCGGAGTTCGCCCATGCGGGCATTCAGTTTCTCCTCGGCAATCCAGCATTTTTGAAATTCCACAAGGTCGTGGGATCTGGCCGCAAAGAAACCCTTACGCCCATTTCGCAGTTGAAGTTGAATGCGGTTGCGATAATGAAATTCGCTCGGAGCTTTTAGGAATGGCCGCCAGTTCAGCGGCTGGATTTTGGCGATTTTGCGTAAGGCATCGCGCAGAATTTTCTCTTTCTGTTCGATCTGCACCGAGTAGTCCACATGTTGCCAGGAACAGCCGCCGCAGCGTCCGGCCACTGGGCACGGCGGAGCTCGGCGGGCGGGACCTGGCTCGAGAATCTCGACCACTTCACCTTCTAGAAAGCGCGGCTTACAGGCCGTCACGCGCGCACGCACCCGGTCCCCGGGCGCAGTTCCATGGATAAAAATCACCACCCCGTCGTGGCGGCCGACTCCGCGACCGCCGAAATACGACAGGGATTCAATTGTCACTTCAAGGACGTCGCCCGGATTAAGTGTTGGCGAATTCTTTGGCTTCAAAGAAAATCTTCAGCTCGCGCTCGGCACTGGCCAAACTATCGCTGCCGTGAACGGCGTTTTCACCCACGTTGTCACCATAAAGGGCGCGAACAGTTCCGGGAGCGGCTTTTTGTGGATCGGTGGCGCCCATGATCTCGCGGTTACGGGTCACAGCATTTTCACCCTTTAGGGCCATCAGAACAACTGGGCCGGAAGTCATGAAGCTGACTAATTCACCGAAAAAGGGACGCTCTTTATGTTCGGCATAAAACTGCTCACACTTCGTCTTTTCGATACGAGTCAGTTTCATCGCGGCGACTTTCAGGCCGTTCTTCTCGAACATTGTAATGATGCTGCCGATGGCATTTTTCTTAACGGCGTTCGGTTTAATAATGCTGAATGTGGTCTCGATGGCCATGAATTTACTCCTTAATTTGAAATCAGGCGCACCATAGCCTGTGATCGATAATGCGGCAAGCCGCCCACGTGACGGCGCTTGGCGTTATAACTCGCCGTCGTCGGTGGAGTGATGCTGATCCAGCCAAGCCAACGTCTCAAGTGCGCTATCGGCGGAAGCGGTTTTGGAGCAGGAGTTAATGGAAAGGGGCGCTCCCTTTTTCTCCTGCCATGCGAACAAGATATATTCCTTTTTGGCTAGGAACGGAAAGCCGCAGGCGGCGGATCCACTAGCCGTTGTAACCACGATCTTCTTTCCAGGCTTACCCTTCCACACCGTTTCCACGTTCAAATGAATCGAGTTCACGCCATCGCCTTTAATAATCTTGGCGACCGTTCCTCGGAAAACGGAGTGATATTTGGCGAAAGCTTCTTCGAGCGTCTCAGGTCCGCAGGTGCAGGCGTGGGAATTTTCACTTAGCAAAACAGCGGCAGTGAGGATTAGAATCTTTAACATGAGACATGCTACTCAGGTTGCTCTTCTTTGGTCAATTCTCACGCTCTTTTCGCCTGGAGCGTATGCGCAATATGAAGATCTTGTACCCTCCCCGCCGCCGCCGGATTCGGGGGCCAATTGGTCCGTAACCGAATACGCATTCGTGCGCTCCAACGGAGAGATTGAGGATCTCCCACCGGCCATGGCTTTACGCTTGGGCATGTCGAGCTATTTTTTAATCCCGATTCACAGCTCGATCGAAGCCGCCTTTATCGGCGGAGAGGACCGGCGCCGGCACGTGCGCCTGAATTTAATTTCGATTGGCAAACAACCCCAGTTGACCCGTTCGGGCCGGGCCGGCCTGTGGGCCGCCGATCCGTACGTGCGTGGAGATATCGGCGCATTTATTTGGGCCGAGGGTGGGCATTTTTCATATGCGCCGGGATTGGAAATCGGAATGTCATTCCGTTTCTCAGAGAACTTCGCAATCGCGCCAGGGGTTCGGCTGGGATCGATTCACGGCCATCTTTTCGAGAAAGACGACACGTCAATTTCGGCTATTCTGAGTTTGATTGAAATTGTTCCGATAGGTCCGTGATTGAGCGCATATTCGGTCTATAACTCTGTACATACAGAGTCGCTCGGCGGGCATTAACCTAGTGTTTTGAGGTGCGCTATGGAACAGCTGAGCTGGATCGGGCCCTAAACTCGTCGAGAATTCGTTTTTGAACTATTGCATCCAGATCTCGAACTCTTAACGGCGAATGTTCTCAATCAACTGCCGAATACTGTACTTTTTTGAATAGCCGCGGCTCATCCTTGCCCGACATAGGACTTCGCGAGAGATCAGGCAGTGGCCTGATCTCTCGATGAGGGGGCAAAGGTGATCTCAATTAGCGCGCGTAAATGACACTCAATCGAGCGGATGGCCAGTCATGAGACCGCTTAGTCCGCAATCATGCTCAATGCTTAGACTCGCAGAGTAGGCCTATGAACTAACAAACCAGTCAATCGATCTCTCATCTTGGGCCATTCTGCATCAATAACACTGTAGACGAAATAACTTCGGGTCTGACCATTGGGCGCAATTGCATCGTTACGAAAGCACCCCTCCAAATGAACGCCCAAACGCTCCATGGCTTTCTGCGAAACTATGTTTTCTTTATCAACTTTGAAATAAACGCGAACACAATTCATATTTTCGAAGGCTTCGGCAAGCATCAGCAGCTTTGTCTCGGTGTTGACATAGGTTCGCCGAAAATACCGACCAACTTGTGTCCCACCGATCTCGAGTTGACGGTTAGCCGAATCGATTTTCATAAAGTGCGAGATCCCCGCGACTTTCTCTCGGCTCTGGTCTACAAGAACAAAAGATCGCGAATTTTTGTCATCATTCGACTGAAGTCTCTTTTCGATCGCAGCGCGAACAGCCTCCGGCGAATTGATATTATACATGCGCGCAAACCATCCGTCAGGCTCACCCAGGAGACATTCGCACAATCCTTCTATATGTTCGTAAACGAGTTTTTCGAGTCGGACGTGTTTGCCGATTATTGCTGTCATGACGGTCCTCAGTTCCCTTTTCACAGCTATTAGCAGTCCGAACCCGGGGCGGTCATCAAACTAAATCATTTTTGACCTTTTGCCGGCCAAAACGCACGCGCCCACTCGGACGCGAACATCCGGCACACGGACAAGCATTAAAGTCGTTTTCAATTTATTTTGTTTTAAAGGTGAGCCCTAGCCTTGCATAGGAAATCTTCGGGTTCGAACCTCTCGTCTGTGGAGCGCAGCCTACAAACGAGAGGAGAACATATGATAAGAACAACCAACCATTGTACTTATCGGTTCAACGTTGACCTGTTTAAGGTCCTGTTGGCCATAAACCTGTACCTTTTGAAGCTTTTGCTTCTTTGGGCGCAGTTTAGCGCGCTGAACTGAACTTACGTCTTAGGGCTTAAGGCATGGCGGGAGGTTCGACCCACCCATAAACTTATAGCGACGCCTTCAACGTCGTGCCCAAATCTCCCGGACTCCGCGCGATCTTGCAGCCCGCCGAGGCGAGAGCCTCGAACTTGGCTTCGGCCGTGCCCTTGCCGCCCGAGATGATCGCGCCGGCGTGACCCATGCGTTTGCCTTTTGGCGCGGTTGCGCCCGCTATAAAGCACGTGACCGGCTTTTTGAACTCGCGCTTGATGTACTCGGCTGCCTCCTCTTCGGCGCTGCCGCCGATTTCACCGATCATAATTACGGCCTCGGTGTCCGGATCCTTGTTATACATCTCGAGTACGTCGATAAAGTTGGTCCCATTTACCGGGTCACCACCAATACCGACACAGGTCGATTGACCCAATCCCACCTGAGAAAGCTGATAAACCGCTTCATAGGTTAAAGTTCCCGAGCGTGAAAGTACGCCAATTTTACCAGGTTTATGAATATGACCGGGCATAATGCCGATTTTGCACTCGCCAGGAGTAATCACCCCGGGGCAATTCGGGCCAATCAAGCGCGACTTGGTGCCTTGCATGAAACGTTTCACGCCCACCATGTCCATCACCGGAATGCCTTCTGTAATGCAAACGATTAACGGAATTCCAGCATCCACCGCTTCCATAATGGCATCGGCGGCGAAAGGGGGTGGCACATAAACGACTGAAGCATTCGCTCCGGTTTTTTTAACAGCTTCTTCCACAGTGTTAAACACAGGCAGATTCAAGTGCGACGTGCCACCTTTGCCGGGCGTCACACCGCCGACCATTTTGGTTCCGTAGGCGATGGCTTGTTCTGAGTGAAAAGTGCCTTGTTCGCCAGTGAAACCCTGGCAGATCACCTTCGTGTCTTTATTGATCATAATCGACATGTTTAAGCTCCCTTCACAGCGGCGACGATGGCCTTAGCTGCGCTGGCCAAGTCGTCGGCGGGAGTGATATTGAGCCCGCTCTCCGACAAAATTTTCTTACCTAACTCCACATTCGTACCCTGCAGACGCACGACCAGCGGAACCTTGAGTCCCAACTCCTTGCTCGCTGCGATTACGCCATTGGCGATAATGTCACATTTCATGATGCCGCCGAAAATATTGACCAAGATTCCCTTCACGTTGGGATCCTTAAGAATCAGCTTAAAAGCTTCGGTGACTTTCTCTTTGTTAGCGCCACCGCCCACGTCGAGGAAGTTGGCCGGCATTCCGCCGCTGAGTTTTATAATATCCATTGTCGCCATGGCTAGACCCGCCCCGTTCACCAGACAGCCGATATTGCCGTCGAGCTTAATAAAAGCGAGGTCATGCTTGCTGGCTTCGACCTCAGCCGGGTCTTCTTCGCCGGTATCCCGGTATTCCAGAATATCTTTGTGGCGAAAGAGAGCGTTCGAATCAAAATTCAATTTGCAATCGAGAGGGATCACCTGGCCGTCACCAGTTTCGACCAGCGGATTGATCTCCGCCATCGAGCAATCGGTGGCCGTGAAGACTTTGTAGAGACCCAAAAATGTCTTAACAGCCTGATTCACGACTTTGTCTTTAAAGCCCAAAGCGAACGCCATTTGGCGAGCCTGAAACGGTTGCATCCCAACGGCCGGATCGATCACCACGCGGTGAATTTTCTCCGGATGTTTGGCCGCTACTTCTTCAATGTCCATACCGCCTTCGGCGCTACCCATCATAAGCACACGGCCATAATGCCGATCGACCAGAATCGCCACGTAGTACTCTTTTTTGATGTCGCAGCCCTGCTCGATATAAAGCTTGCGGACCAATTTGCCTTCGGGTCCAGTTTGCGGCGTGACCAGATTCATGCCGAGAATCTTACCCGCCAGCGATTTGACTTCATCCAGAGACTTGGCAACCTTGATGCCTCCGCCCTTTCCGCGACCGCCTGCATGAATTTGAGCTTTTACCACCCAAATACCGCCGCCAATGGTTTGTGCAGCCTTCACCGCCTCATCGGGCGTGTTGGCAACCTGCCCTTTTAACAACGGCAGACCAAACTGCTTCAATATTTCTTTCGCCTGATATTCATGAATGTTCATTTTTCGCCTAATTCAGATTGAGTTTGCCGAGAGCTTCGACCAGTTCTTTTACGGCTTTCACAGAGTGATCCAGCCCCATCTTTTCTTCTTCATTCAACTTGATCTCGATCACTTTTTCCATACCCTTGCCCGTCAACTTACAGATCACGCCGACAAAGAGGTCTTTCACGCCATACTCGCCCTGCAAGTAAGCGGCGCAGGGAAGAATGCGACCCTGATCGCGCAAAATGGCCTCGGCCATCTGCACAGCCGAAGCCGATGGAGCATAGTAGGCCGATCCGGTCTTGAGCAGGCCCACGATTTCCGCGCCGCCTTCGCGAGTTCGTTTTACCAATGCGTCGACGCGGTCCTTAGGAAGGATTTCGAGAAGCGGAACTCCGCCCACCGAGCAATGGCGGGGCATCGGCACCATGGTGTCGCCGTGGCCACCCAGCACGAAGGCATGAACGTCTTTTACCGAACACTTGAGTTCTTCGGCAATAAACGTACGGAAACGGGCGCCATCGAGCACTCCGGCCATTCCGATCACGCGCTCACGGGGAAAGTCCAGCTCCTTCATTGCCACATAAGCCATGGCGTCGAGCGGATTCGAGACCACAATCACGACGGCATTCGGCGAAAACTCCTTAACGCCCTTACACACGTCTTTCATAATTTTGGCGTTGGTCGAGAGCAGGTCGTCGCGGCTCATGCCGGGTTTGCGCGGAATCCCGGCGGTGATGATCACCACGTCCGAACCCGCAGTGTCTTTGTAGTCCGCGGTGCCGGTGATACGAGAATCGAAGTGCTCGACCGGCGAGGACTCATACAAATCCAACGCTTTTCCTTTGGCGGCGCCCTCGTTAATATCGACCAAAACCACATCGCCCAGCTCTTTTTGTGCGGCCCAATGCGCGCACGTCGATCCGACGAAGCCCGCGCCGACGACCGTGATTTTCTTTCTCGTGTGTTTCATTGTAGATGACCTTTCTCGACAAGATAATATTAGGATGTAAAAGTCGTTAATGTAGACAAGTTCCTTGCTCGACTCACGAACTTTTGTACAATCAAATGCGTGGCATCAATCGCTATGGAATTGCAGGACGTCTCGATCGACTTTGGCGATGGCCCGTTGCTTAAGCGTGTAAACTTACAAATTCAATCGGGCGAATCGATCGTACTGATTGGGCCTTCGGGTTTTGGCAAAAGCGTAGTGTTAAAACTCTTTGCCGGCTTGCTTAAGCCCACAGGTGGCCAGGTTCTTGTGGAGGGTCACGACCTAAATGCGCTCAAGCCCCTCCAACAGGCCCTGCTGCTGTTGAAAATGGGAATGCTGTTTCAAAAAAATGCTCTCTTTGATTCGCTGTCGGTGGGCGAGAACATTGCCTTTCCGTTGCGAGAAAAAACCTCCCAGTCCGAGGAACAAATCCAGGAGCGCATCACGTTTTTTCTCGAAGCTGTGGGGATTCCCCATGCCCGGGACTTGTTTCCAGACGAGATCTCGGGCGGGATGCAAAAGCGTCTGGGTATCGCACGCGCACTGGCCCTAAATCCACAAATCGTACTTTATGATGATCCGACGGCCGGACTCGATCCGATCACGAGTCGCCGCATCGTGGAGTTGATCCTGCAGCTCAGAAGAGAGCAGAAGTCGACAATTGTGGCCGTCACCAATGATATGGCTCGGGCCTATCAGCTGGCCGACCGGATTGTAATGGTTGTGGATGGCGAGCTCATCGTGACGGGCGATAAAGATCAGACCCTGAAGCACAAAGACCCCCGCGTGGCCCAGTTCATCCGCGGCGCCCTCGACGGGCCGCTAACGGAGACTTCGGCATGATCGCGTTCGAAAGCGTGCGCAAAAGTTTTGGCGAGCGAGAGGTCCTTAAGGGCATCACCTTTCAGGTTCCACCCGGTCAGATTCTCTTTATTCTCGGCACTTCGGGCACCGGCAAAAGCGTTCTGCTTAAAAACATTGTCGGCCTCCTGCATCCGACCAGCGGCCGCATTTGGGTCGATGGCGATGATGTTTCACAAATGCCGGAGGAAGAAATGTTTCCCATCCGGCGCAAATGCGGAATGGTATTTCAGCACCCGGCCCTGTTCGACTCTTTGACCGTCTTCGACAATGTGGCCTTCGGTCTCCGCAAGCACTACCCCGAATATAGCCAGGAGCAAATAGCCGCCCGCGTCCGGGAGTGTCTGTCCCTGGTCCACTTGCGTCCCGGGGTGGAGACTAAGAAACCCCAGGAAATCTCGTACGGAATGCAAAAACGGGTCAGCCTCGCCCGCACTGTGGCGGTGAGTCCTAAAATCCTGCTTTTTGACGAACCCACCACCGGGCTGGACCCGGTCACCACCAACGCGATCAATCACCTGATCCTTGAACTTTCACGCAAACTAAAAACGACTTCATTGGTCGTCAGTCACGATATGCAGTGCGCCCTGGATATCGCGGACCATATTATAGTCTTGGATAAAGGTGAGATCGTCGATCAGGGCTCGCCCGCGCAACTCAAACAGAGCCGCCATCCGCTCGTACGGGATTTTTTGAGAGAGGCACTCGATGCTGAAGGCAGCTAGGAACATTATCGATGATATTGGCGGCTGCGTTCTCTTTATCAAAGACGTTTTGCGCACGGCCGTTCGCTCGCCGTGTTCGCTTGAAAGCCTGTGCGATCAAATTTGGCGCGTGACCCTGCAGAGCCTGCCCACCACCGGAATGGCGGGTTTTTTTGTCGGCGCCATCATGACCGTTCAGTTCACCATGCAGATCAAAGCCTTCGGTGCACTCGGCTACCTAGGTGGCCTGTCGACTTCCGCCACGGTGCGCGAGATCGGCCCTTTGTTGATCGCCTTTCTTTTGAGTGGAAAGGTCGGCGCCTTCACCAGCGCCGAACTCGGCACAATGCGCGTGACGGAGCAGATCGACGCCATCCGCTGCCTCGGCGCCAATCCTTTGCAGGAGATTATCCTGCCCCGTTACATTGGCATCGTGATTTCAAGTTTCTTTCTACTCGCGGCTGGCCTGATGATGTCGATCTTCGGCGGCATGCTGCTCGCCGCTTTTTTCGCGGGTATAAATCCGGATGAATATCTGCGCCACATTCCGACCATTGTGAGCCCCTTCTCTATCGGAACCGGGCTGTTCAAATGCCTGGTGTTCGCACTCGTACTCGCTTCGGTCTGCACGTATAAGGGCTACACCACCACCGGCGGAGCCAAAGGCGTCGGCCGCAGCGTGGTCTCGACCGCGGTCATGACCATGGTGGGCATTGTCGTCACCGATTGGATCACGAGCTTGATTAGTGAAGCCGCGCTCGACATGTTCGGTGGAGGTGCGCTGTGACCTTGCCGCTGTTTCTTTGGCAGAGCGTGCGCGCCACATTTACCGCACCCTACCGCTGGAAAGACATTTTGATTCAGCTTGAATTCGTCAGCTGGCAATCCTTGCCGGTCATTTTGTTCTGCCTTTGCTTTGCCGCCATTGTGACGATTATGGAATCGTCCTTTCATATGAAGCTCGTGGTGCAGAACGATGCCCTTGTACCTGGTTTTGCCGCTCTCCTGATATTACGCGAGCTTGGCGCGGTGGTTTCAGCCTTGCTGTTAACCTCGAGGGTGGGGGCCGGACTGGCCGCGGAAGTCGGCTCCATGAAAGTCACAGAGCAAATCGACGCTCTTCGCATGCTGGGTATCGATCCGGTTCGCTTTCTTGTTGTGCCCCGACTGATCGCCTGCACAGTCGGCGGTTTTATTTTGAGCATCATCGCCAATTTGGCCTGTCTATACGCCGCGATGGTGGTCAGCGAAATCAAGCTCGGCTACTCACCCGGCGCTTTTATCACCGGCATGCGTGCCTTTGTCGATTTTCAAGATTTGGTGTTTGCGTCAATCAAAGGGGCTACATTCGGCGCAGTCATTCCGCTGATCAGTTGCTATTTCGGATTTCGCTGCCAAAGCGGGGCTGAAGGTGTGGGGTCGGCGACGACCAATTCCGTGGTCGCATCCTCAGTTTCGATCATTGTGCTGGATTTCGTGTTAACTTATATTTTTTCTCACTTCTATTGAGGAGTTGGTAATGAAGCCTCAGACCAAAGTAGGTATTCTGTTCCTAGTCGCAGCGGGGCTGGTGGTCGTCTTCGCGCTTGCACTGGGATCTTTTCAACCGTTTTCCAACTCCCATGAGCTGAAAATCGCCTACAATTTTGCGGGTGGTATCGAAGTCGGCTCACCCGTCCGGGTCATGGGCATTAAAGTCGGAAAAGTCCGCTCCATCGATTTTCAGCCCGAATACAAGATCCCGGACACCGGTGAAGAAGTTAAATTAATCATTCGAGTCTCAATCGACAAGAAAGCTTGGCCCACATTGCGGGCCGATTCCCGATTTTTTATCAATCTGGCCGGTGTGATTGGCGAAAAATTCCTCGAAATCTCTCCCGGTAGCCTCGAGCAGCCCGAGCTCAAACCGGACCAAGTCGTGCGCGGAGAAGATCCGCCGCGTATCGACCAGCTGATCTCCCAAAGCTATGCCCTGGCCGGCAAAGTCCTCGAGTTCGTGAATAAGAACGAGGGCTCGGTCATGGAAACCATCGAGACCATGAACAAACTGGTGACCAACTTCGATAAAATGCTGAAGCAGCTCGAAAAGACTTCGCGCAACCCGGAAGTTCACCGAATTGTTAAAAATTTGAGCACGATTATGGAAGACGGGGCCTTCTTCAGTCAGGCCCTGCGCAGTCCGGAGGGAATTAAGACCATGAGCCTGATCAATGACCTGATTCGCCGCCTAGAGCCGCTCGACGCCAAGGCCATTAAGAAGTTTCTGCAAGAGGAAGGCATTCGGGCGAAGTTGTTCTGAATGCGGTCGGCGGTAGGCTGGGTGCTGAATCCGGTCTTTGGGTAAAAAAAAACCCTGGGTCACCCCAGGGTTTTTTATTCTTCGAAGTAAAACAACGAAGAAAAAGAGAAACTACTTCTTCTTGCGAGCAGTTTTCTTAGTAGCTTTTTTCTTAGTTGCTTTTTTAGCAGCTTTTTTCTTAGCCATTTTGTCTCCTCCTACGGTGACTGACTTAACGTTTACTCAAGAATTCTTTTCTTGTACGCGCGTCTCTCAACCAGTTTATCCAGGTGACTCCCATCGTCAATAGCAAATTTTAAAAAATGCACGATTTTTGCTTTTTCTGTACGCGGAGGATGAGGTGGCTTTTGTTTTCTTCGCACAAACGATGTTCGGAATCTTGATCGCGATTCGGATTTTGCGGAAGTTTCGCGATCGTTCTCTGATTTCAACGACCTGTCTGACAAAAATTGGCACCGCGTTTGCCTTGCTGACGAGTTTTCTTCCTTTTCCTTCGCCTCGACTTTCGTTCTTCGTCGTCATTTTCGCTCTGATCGCGCTTAAGATTTTTTTAAATCAGCTCGAGATGCGCCGGATTGAGACATTGCTCGCGCATTTCCCTCGCTTTCTCGATCACTGGTTGCTCGGTTTGCGCGTCGGCCAAGCGCCGAGCGTGGCGAGCGAATCGGCTCTCCTCCGCTCAGAGAGCGCGTTTCAATCCCTCGTACGGCCCTTGCTCTACAACAATGGCGCCTCGGTGGAAGCTCGCCGGCATCTTTTTCTCCGCGAGCGCATCTTACTCGAACTTCATCTTGCGCAAACTCAAGGCCACAATACGGTCGCTCGGCTCGAATCCTTGCGCGAATTCCTGCGCCGGGAGTCCGATTTCCGACGTAAGTCCGGACAAGCTCTACGCCAAGCCTCCATTCAATCGACCGTCATGCTGGCATTGCATTTTGCATTGTGTGCCTTCGTTATCCATCGATCCGGCTGGGGGCGCTCGGCCGACCTGATTGTAACGGCGACCGCGCTGACGCTCGCCGGAATGCTGGTCCTGCGATTGGTGGCAAGGAGAATCAAATGGAGCATGTGACCCCGCCTATCCTGACCGCCGTTCGTGAGCTGCGTTGGCAGCTCCTCTCGGGAAAGGCCACAAAAAATGCCGCCCAAGAGTACCTCACCACCCACAACGACGGATTTTCGCGAAAAATCCGCGAACTGCTTCTTCTGCGCGAGCAGAACACGCTGGAGTCCAGGCCCAAGCCATTCCACAACCCTTATCATGTCGCATTCTGGGACCTTCTTCAGCGCGGTCTCGACGGGCATCCCATTGTAGAGCCGCTCTCCGGCCTTGAAACCGAGATTGAGCGCGCGGCGGAGCTGGACATGGAAGCCCACATCGCCACACTCCCTTTTAAGGCGCTGCTCCCCCTGATGTTTTTCCAGTTCCCCGCTTTTCTTCTCCTTCTCGTGGTGCCGCTGTTGCGGGATCTGAAATTATGATGGCCTTGATCGCGTTCATTCCCGCGTTCGTTCATGCCGCCCACTTCGAACAGGTTCTGATCCGGCGGCTTGCAACCGCAACCTCAACTCGTCAACTGCGCTTGGTGGAAGCCCAGGCCGAAGACATTCGCGCCACGCGACTGGCATGCCGAGTTCAGCTGAGCGAGCGCCGGGTCCCCATCGCCTGCTACTCGGCTCTCGTACTAGAGAAGCGGTTCGGCCTGACTTCGCACGCCGGTACGACGCGGGAGCTGGACCGTAAATGCGAAGCCGCCAGCCGCCGTCTAAAACCGACGGAGAAACTCGACTTAAAAAGCGCTAGCCCCTCTTGCCGAGAGGCGATCCGGCGAGCCGCCGAACTCTTGGCCTACAAATTGGAATCGAATGAATGAGATGTGGAACACGGGTATTCGCTATGAAAATCTGGAATTGCTTGGAGAAGGCGGCCAAGGTCGTGTTTTCAAGGCGTTACGCGTAGACAGGGCGACGGGCCTGAGTGCGACCGTTGCCCTTAAAATTCTTCATTCTGAGACGGCGGTCGAACTTTGGAAAAGAGAGTTTGAATCGCTGCGCAGGGTGCGATCGCCTTACTGTGTCCAAGTGATCTCTTTCGACCGAGTGCGCCGAAGACCCGCACTCGTGCTCGAGTACGTCGAGGGGATTTCACTCAGCCACCTCGGCCGGGCCACTCTACTGGGCATGAAAGACGTTCAAGAGATCTCGGCGCAAATCGAAGCGGCTCTTCGTGATTTGCAGGACTCGGGGATCGTGCATGGCGATCTAAGCCCGTCCAACGTTCTCCTCGGGCACGATGGACAAATCAAACTTCTTGATTTCGGACTCGCCAATCATGGCGGCCCTCAAGCTCGACTCACACCGGAGTTCGCTTCACCGGCGCGGCTAACGGGTGAGCCGCCGACGATCCAAGATGACCTGTTCTCTTTGCGCAAGATTGAGTCCTTCCTCCTCGGTCGTCCTGTTGATAAGCCGGCGGCTTTTCAATCGGGAGGGTCGAGTGCCACCGGGCGCCGCCGACTCGCACGAAAAGTTTCGCTCTTTTTGGAGCGCCGGCAGTGGTCTTCGCGCTTCAAAACGCGCACTCAAC
>JALHOQ010000087.1 GCA_022842925.1 Bdellovibrionales bacterium | reverse complement strand
CAAGGAACCGTGGCGAGCCGTTTCTCAGTCTTCCGCCCCTCCCCGCCCACCCAACAAATCAGCAAGGCCCCAATCATGACCTGCTGCCAGATTTGCACGGTCGTCAGCAGAAGGGTGACCACATGAAAGCCGACCAGGCCCACGATAAGGCCGCGACGAATTCGCAACGGCCAAAACGGCAGTGTCGCACCCAGCATCTCGAGCCCGAAGCCGGCTCTCGACACGAAATTAAGAATGCCAGAGTATTCGGATAGGTCTAAAAACGACGCCCTAGAAAAAACACTGTCGCGCAAAGTGGCCTCGAGAACATCGCCCCGCCACCACTCGGCGGCCGGCCAACGCCAAAGGACCACAACCGCGTAAATGAGCATGAGCTGCCAATGCCAGAGCCGGTATTGCCACGCCGATGCCTCGCGAATCTCGGGTCGAAGCCCCAGTCGCGTGTCGAGCGACCAGGTTTTGCCTGCGTCGGCCAAAAACAAGAATATCAAAAAATGTTTGATCATATGCGACCAGCCCCAGAACGCATCGGCATTGAACTGGACGAGCTGGGTATGGGCCACCAAGAGAAGGATTAAACTGGTGCGAGTGAAAAGACCGGCCGCCACAAACAGGGAGACCAGAACAGCGACGAAATAAACCGCCCAGTAGGCCCGCGAATCAACAGGGAGCAAACCCGGCTGCCAACGGCTAAATCCTTCGGGCATAAGCAGAATGGGCAGATCGTGCCCAATCTGCACGTAAAATATAAAAAGCAAAACCCCGAAATAGAATCTGAGATAGGCAAGCGGGCGGGCCGGGTAGACTTCAAAGAAATACCGGTCCCATACCGGCCCCATGGTTTATAGGGCCACGCGCTCGGCTTCGTCTAAGGAGACGGAGACCATTTTGCTCACGCCTTTTTCCTGCATGGTCACGCCGTAAAGGATGTTGTTCACCTTCATGGTGTGCTTGTTATGGGTAACGATGATCACTTGCGAACGTTTCGCCATCTCTTTGACCAGATCGTTGAAGCGATAGACGTTGGCATCATCCAGCGGCGCATCGACCTCGTCGAGCAAACAGAAGGGCGAGGGCTTAACCAGGAAGATGGAGAAAATCAGCGACACCGCGGTCAGAGCTTTTTCACCACCCGACAGTAGCGTCACGTTCTGCATCTTTTTACCCGGCGGCTTGGAGATGATATCGATGCCCATTTCGCCGTTCTCGGGATCTTCGATCAAGATCAAGCGCGCCTCACCGCCGCCAAAAAGAACAGGGAAGACCTTAGTGAAGCGCTCGTTCACCTGTTCGAATGTGTCTCTAAAGCGCTTCGAGCAGATGCGGTTGATCCGGTCGATCACCTTTTTCAGCTGCTCTTTCGCCTCGATCAGATCTTTGTATTGCTGGTCGAGGAAATCGTGACGACCCTTTAGATCCTCGTATTCCTCGATCGAAGCGAGATTCACTTCGCCGATCTTGCCGAGTTTGCTTTTGAGGTCGGTGACCTCTTGCTCAAGCGCCGACATATCGACTTCGGCCGCCGCGTGCAGATGGGCGATTTCGCTCAGTTCGACCATGTAGCGTTCGCGAATTTGATCGATCAGGTACTGCTCTTTCATTTTGACCTGCTCAAGGCGCAGGGTGGCTTCGTTCAAGCGCGACTGCAGCTGATGATGACCGGTGTGAACTTCGCTTAAGACCTTTTCGGCTTCGCGGGTCTTGGCCTGAACCTGTTCATAAACGTCACGGGCGGCGGCGACTTTTTGCTGGAGTTCCTGGGTGCGAGTGATGGCCGATTCAAGATCGAGTTTGCGCTGTTCGATCAACACCTGATTGATGTTCAGCGACTCGACGCTCTTGTCGCTTTCGGACGACATTTTTTCGACCTGCTCTTGAATTTCACGCAAGGAGCGATCCAAAAACTCAAAGCGTTGCTTCGAAGATTCAACATCCTTTTGCGAGGATGCGGCCTCCACCTGTAGGTCGGTCACGCGCTTCTGCAAGCTGTCGACACCGAAGCGGGAGCGCTGAAACTCCTCATCCAATACTTTTATAGATTCATCTAAAGCGATTCGGCGCTCGCGCGTTTCGGTAAAACGCCCGTTTACCTCTTCGGCCTCGGTTCGAATCCGAATTACCGAAGCGTCCTCTTTACTAATCTCACTCTGCTGGCGTTGCACCGCCACTTGGGCGTTATTCAACTCTTGCTCAGCCCGCTCAAGGTCCTTTTTGAGTTCGGCTAAGAGAATCTCTTTTTCCGACTGACGCTTGCGTGAGGATTCGAGTTCCTCGCCCACTTGCTTGACCTTGGCTTCCAATTTTTCGAGCGAGAGTTTCGCCAGAGTGAGCTTTCCGCTCCACTCTTCGCGCTGCTGCGAGAGTTCTTTGATTTCACGGCGGCGCTTGAGCAGGCCCGAATCGGCGCTATCGGCGGCGCCACCGGTGAGAACGCCTTCGGTCGACAGGCAGTCGCCGTCTAGTGTGACAAAGGTATAACCGTTGAATTCCGGACGCAGGCGGAGCGCCGTGCGGATTGAATCCACCACGGCCACTTTAGAAAAGAACGGCTCCATGACCGTGCGCTTGTCTTCGGGAAGAGTTACGACATCGCTCAGAAGCGTTTCCACGCCCTCTTGCGCTTTAATGCTGCCCGAATCGCCATGCAGCGGCTGACTTATCCACTCATTGGCCACGAATGACGAGCGGCCTTTGGAGTTCGCCTTCAGGTAATCGAGCGCGCCAAGGGCCGTGGTTGATGAGTCTGAGACCAGGAGCTGAAGTTTGGAGCCGAGTGCGGCTTCCATGGCCATTTCATATTTTTCAGGCGCTTCCACCAACTCGGCCACCGGTTTCAACACCGGCGCGTCCTGCGAAACCGAACCGTCGGCATGAACTTGGCTACGCGAGCGTTGCCACAGCATGACCTGCTTCACGCCCTCTTCGAAACCTTCGAAATTCGATTGCAGATTCTCTAAGCCGTAAAGGCGCGAGGCCACTTGGTTGTGGGAGTCTTTAAAGCGGGTCAGTTCTTCCTGCTTATCCGACACCTGCCGTTGCAAGATATCGAAGTTGGCCTGAAAGTTTTCGACGTCTTTCATAATATCGAGCTGCATCTGCCGTTCGCCTTCGAGCTTGCGGAAGGTCTGGTTCCGGCGCTCTTCGAACTGCGTCCGCTGAGAGAGGAGTTCCTGCTCCACCATGCGCAGCTGTTCAAGGCGCTCATCCTGCTCGCGAACTTTGTCGTTCAGCGTTTGCAGCTTCACTTCTAGATGCGTCTCCGACTGGGAGACGGTCAGCATCTCGCGGCGCTGGGTCGTGAGCTGATTGTCGACCTCGGTGATACGGGCTTGGATAGTCGAAAGCTCGGCCGCTTTTTCCTGATACTCTTTGCCTACGCGCTCGGCTTTTTCGCTCGAGCTCGACAGAAGATCCTGTACGGTTTTGAGTTCGTTATCGAGGGCCATCTTACGGGCGCGCGACTGCTCGAGCATGGAGCCCGTCATTTCTTTATTGCGCTTGGCCTGTTCGATTTCAAAGTTCAATTCGCGAATCTGAAATTCAAGGTTCTGCGTTTCGACTTGCGCTTTTTGATTCTCGTTCAGCACATCTTCCAGAGCCTTCTCGTTTTCGGTGCTTTGCAAACGCAGAGCGGCCAGGTCCGATTCCATCTGCGAAACGCGGCCGCCGAATCCAGCTTCGGATTCGCGCGCGGTTTCGACTTCCGTCCGCAGCGACTCCGTCTCCGTGTGCATCGAAACATACGCCCTGGAGGCGTGGATCATTTCCTTCTCTTGCAACTCGCGCTTCAGATTGCGATAGCGGTCGGCACGCTGAGCTTGGCGCTCGAGTGAATCGAGTTGGCGCTTTTGTTCGCCCAAAATATCTTGCAAGCGAACCAGGTTCTGCTCGGTGGAAATCAGTTTGCGTTGTGATTCGCGCTTGCGCACTTTGAACTTGGTGATCCCCGCCGCTTCTTCGATCAGCGTGCGACGGTCTTCGGGCTTGGCGGTGACGATCTTGCCGATCGCGCCCTGCTCGATAATCGAAAAACCTTTGGCGCCGGCGCCGGTGTCCATGAATATTTCTTGAATGTCGCGCAGGCGGGCCGTCTCTTTATTGATCAGGTACTCACTCTCGCCATCTCGGTGCAGGCGGCGGGTGACCATCACTTCTGAAAATTTCAAATACTTGGCGGGAAAAGGGCCGCCGTCATTTTCTAAGGTCAGCGAAACTTCAGCCAGCCCCATCGGGGCGTAGCCATCGGCTCCGGCAAAGATCACATCCGACATAGAGGCGCCGCGGAGGTGCTTGGCGGACATCTCCCCCATCACCCAAACCAACGCATCCACGATATTTGACTTGCCGCATCCATTAGGTCCGACGACGCCGGTTATACCCTTGTCGAAGTGGATGACGGTGCGATCTTTGAAAGACTTGAAGCCGATCAGTTCTAGCTTTTTAATTCTCAATGTTCAGCTCCATCTAACTAATGATGGCGGTCGCTCCCGGAGCGCCCGCTGTCTTTTATAGCCGCTTGTGCGGCCGCCAGCCGAGCGATGGGCACTCGATAAGGAGAACAACTCACGTAATTCAGCCCCACTTTATGGAAAAACTGAATACTGGACGGATCCCCACCGTGCTCACCGCAGACCCCCAGCTTTAATTCAGGCCGGGTCTTTAGTCCTAATTCAACCGCCATTTCAACCAGTTTGCCAACACCTTTTTGGTCGATGGAGGCGAACGGATCGGCCTCGAAGATTCCCTCGCTCACATAAGTGGCCAAAAAGCGGCCGGCATCATCGCGAGAGATTCCGAGAGTGGTTTGGGTGAGATCGTTGGTGCCGAAGCTGAAAAAGTGGGCATGCTCGGCAATCTTATCGGCCAAGAGGGCCGCGCGCGGCAACTCGATCATGGTTCCCACTAGAAAGTCGAACTTCACCTTATGCGTGCCTTGCACCTTGTGCACTTCTTCTTCGACCAAGGCCTTCAGCATTTTAAGTTCGGTGTCGGTGCCGACCAGCGGAATCATAATTTCGGGCACAAGCTTGGAAGTTTTGTCGTGGCCGATCATCTCAGCCGCGGCTTCGGCGATCGCCCGAGCCTGCATCTGATAGATTTCGGGATACGTGATGGCGAGGCGGCAGCCGCGATGACCGAGCATGGGATTCATTTCATGCAGATTGCGCACTTTCACGCGCAGTTTTTCGGCATTGATTTGCAGGCGCTTGGCCAGCTCCAAGGTTTCCGCGTCGGTGTGGGGCAGGAATTCATGTAGAGGGGGATCCAGCAAGCGGATCGTGACAGGATAGCCCTTCATCACTTCGAACAGGCCTTTGAAATCGCTCTTCTGCATAGGTAAGAGTTCTTCAAGCGCGAGGACACGTTCTTCCTTTGTCTCCGACATAATCATCTTGCGCATCACATCGATGCGATCGGCGCCGAAGAACATGTGCTCTGTTCGGCAAAGACCGATTCCTTCCGCGCCGAAGCGGCGGGCGACCTCGGCGTCATGGGGAGTGTCCGCATTGGCGCGAACTCCAAGCTTGCGTTTCTCGTCCGCGAGCTTCATCAGACGCGTAAAATAATCATCTAAAGTGGGCTCGATCGTCTTCACTTCGCCGAGAAAGACCTCGCCGGTCGAACCGTCAAGCGTGATTTGATCGCCGGTTTTGAGCACATAGCCCTTCACCCGCATCTCTTGTTTTTGATAATCGACATCGATGTCACCACATCCGGCGACGCAGCACTTGCCCATTCCGCGCGCGACCACGGCCGCGTGCGAGGTCATGCCGCCTCGAGTGGTGAGCACACCTTGAGCTTTGACCATGCCTTCGATGTCTTCCGGGCTGGTTTCGATGCGAACGAGAATGACCTTGTGACCTTTTTCCGTCCATTCGACGGCCTGCTCACTCGAGAACACGATTTGCCCGGTGCTGCCACCGGGGCTGGCCGGTAGACCTTTGCAGAGCAGCGTTTTTTTGGCATTGCCATCGAGAGTCGGATGCAGAAGCTGATCGAGACTTTGCGGGGAAACTCGAAGCAGGGCTTCTTCTTCCGTAATCAGTTTCTCGTCGATCATTTCGCAGGCGATGCGGAGCGCGGCCTTGGCGGTGCGCTTGCCGTTACGGGTCTGCAACATCCATAGCTTGTTTTTTTCAATAGTGAACTCGATATCCTGCATGTCACGGTAATGTGACTCGAGCTTTTGGTAAATGCGCTCGAGCTCGCCGTAGCATTCGGGCATCAGTTTTTTCAGCGCCTCGATATCGCCCGGTGTGCGGATTCCCGCCACCACATCTTCGCCTTGCGCGTTGACGAGGAATTCACCGAAGAACTTTCTTTCGCCGGTCGATGGATTGCGGGTAAAAGCCACGCCGGTCGCGCAGTCTTCGCCCATATTGCCAAAAACCATAGACTGAATATTGACCGCCGTTCCCCAGTGCGAGGGGTAGCCGTGCAGATTTCTGTAGGTAATGGAGCGCGGGCTATTCCAGCTCTTGAATACGGAGCTAATGGCGCCCCAGAGCTGCTCCCATGGGTCGGTTGGGAAGGCCTGGCCGGTGCCTTCGATAATCTGTTTTTTATATTTTTCGCAAAGAAGTTTAAGGTCTTCGGCTTTAAGATCGGTGTCGAGTTTGTAGCCCTTGGCCTCTTTCATATCTTCGAGCACGACTTCGAGGAGCGACGTGTTCATGTCCATCACCACGTTCGAGTACATGGTGAGGAAGCGGCGGTACGAATCCCAAGCGAAGCGCGGGTTGTTGGTTTTTTTTACCAGACCTTCGACGGTTTGATCATTGAGACCGAGGTTCAGAATCGTGTCCATCATTCCCGGCATGGAGGCGCGGGCACCGGAGCGCACGCTGACCAGGAGCGGATTACTGACATCGCCGAATTTCTTGCCGATCAAGCCTTCGACCTTCGCCATCGCTTCCGTGGCTTTTTTCTTTAACGCCTCGGGCATCTTCTCGCCGTTGTCGTAAAAGACTTGGCACATCTCGGTTGAAATGGTGAAGCCCGGAGGCACCGGCAGCCCGAGCGAAGTCATCTCGGCCAAATTGGCGCCTTTGCCGCCGAGGATGTTCTTCATCCCGGCGTTGCCTTCACTTTCGTCGGCGGAAAAGAAATAGACGAATTTTTCAGGCATTTTTTTGCTGGTCGTTGTGGTCTGCACGTTCATCTCTTTCATTAGAAGTTCCCCAGTTTGTCGGTGATATACTTGGTCAGTTGATCGACGCCGACGCGATCTTGGGTCATCTTATCGCGGTGACGTACGGTCACTTTCTTATCTTCTAAGCTTTCAAAATCGATGGTCACACAGAGAGGCGTGCCGATCTCGTCTTGGCGGCGGTAGCGTTTGCCGATGCTGCCGGTTTCGTCGTACTCGACATCGTGGCGAAGGGCGAAATCGTTGCGTAGCATAGTCGCCATTTCTTGCAGCGGCGGTTTTTTGCTTAAAGGCAGGAAGGCGATTTCGATGGGCGCAAGCGAGGGATGGAAGCCCATCACCACGCGAGTGTCGCCATCCCCGCCCGCGGAGTCTTGCGCAGGCCCGCCTTCGTTCCTCTGGGCGGACATAGGCTCTTCTCTATAGGCGTCGCACATCACGGCGAGCACAAGGCGGTCGCAGCCGACCGCGGTCTCAATGACGAAGGGAAGGTATTTTTCTTTATTGGCCTCATCAAAGTATTCGAGTTTCTTGCCCGAGAATTTTTGATGCTGGCTGAGATCGAAATCGCTGCGATTATGGATTCCCTCGAGCTCACTCCAGCCGTGCGGGAATTCGTAAAAGACATCGAAGGCCGCTTTGGCATAGTGAGCGAGTTCAGTCGGGCCGTGCTCTTTGAATTTCAGCTTGGCTTCTTTTAGGCCAATGGTCTTGTAGTAATCCCAGCGCGTTTTCTTCCAAATCTCAAACCACTCCATATCGGTGCCGGGTTTGACGAAGTACTGCATTTCCATCTGTTCAAATTCCCGGGTACGGAAGGTGAAGTTTCCAGGCGTGATTTCGTTCCGGAAGGATTTGCCGATTTGCGCGATTCCGAAGGGGATTTTTTTACGCTGGCTGGTGGCTACGTTTTCGAAGTTCACGAAAATGCCCTGCGCTGTTTCGGGTCTTAGGTAAACCACCGCGCCTTCATTTTCGACGGGGCCCATATGGGTTTTAAACATAAGATTGAAATTTCTTGGCTCGGTGACGTCGGTGCTGCCGCAACTCGGGCAAGTGACTTTGCCGTCTACTAGGGCGGTGTCCTGGCGAAAACGGTTTTTACACTTTTTGCAGTCGACCAGGGGATCGCTGAAACCGTCGACATGACCGGAGGCCTTCCACACGGTGGGGTGCATAAGAATCGCGGCATCGAGGCCGACGATATCTTGCCGGCGAGTCATCGCCTTCCACCAGCTGAGTTTCACTTTGAGTTTGAGGTTGGCACCGAGGGGGCCGTAGTCCCAGCAGGAGTTGAGTCCACCGTAAATTTCGGAGCTTTGAAAGACGAAGCCGCGCCGTTTGCTCAGCGATACGAGGGTGGAAAGATCGTCGAGATATTTGACCTGCATGGGTGGCTAGCTCCTGAAGTTAAATTGGGGTCCAATCTAGCGAAAATACGGGGCCTTTCGCAATGCCAGAGACGGCTTGCCGGGGCGTGGCATTGAGGACGGGTTTACGCCTGAGCTTTTGCTCCAACCCGAGAGGCGGAAATCTCTCCCGCCTCACCACCAACTATTGGCGTTCGATAGGGGGGCCATTGTCTTAGAGATGTCTCCGCCTGTGGTGGGCCGCGCACAAGAGCTCCAAGTTACTGAGATCATTGGCGCCACCTGCGTGGATCGGCTGGACATGATGAACATCCAAGAATCGACGTTCGCTACAGCGCCGGCCGTCAGGGTTTTGGTGATTGCACCGGCCCTCGTGCTTGATTTGCAGTTTGTGCCGAGTGGCGGCGGGAATAAGTGCCCTCTTTATTGAGGGTTTTTCCGTTCTTGCCCCGTCGGCCCCTCGAGCGGGTGCCGAGTGAACTGTGCCCGGGCACAGTTCAAGGTCGGCCGGGGGCGGCGGCGCCATGCCGTCCGCCGCCGGTGCACTGGCCACCTCCCTCAACTTTCCTTTCGCCTCCTGTCGCTTGGCGCGCGCGAGCGGATCATGGCGTTCTATAAACTCACCGACCGAAACTTCTAAAACTTCTTCCAAACTCACTGGCCGGCGCCTTTTCTGACTAAAAACATCTTGCGCGCGGCGCAGTTCCCGCTTGGAAAGCTGACTCGCCAACTCTAACCAGTGCTGCTGATTCTCACGATTGAGTACCGAAGTTATGCGACGAGCCTTGGAAACTGAAATTTCGCCGCGGCGGATTTTTTCTTTCAAGGCGGGCACCTCACGCACCTTGCGGGCCACGTTAATAAAGATGTAAGCCACTTCCTCGGACAATTTGAGCCCTTGAGTCGCGTACACAAAGAGCGAACTGTAACCAAACGCCACATGAACACGGAATTTGTCCGCTTGCTCGAAAATCTCAATGAGTTCGGCCTCACAAGCTTTAAACTTTGCCGCGGCTATCTGCGCTCGCTGATGGATCCGACCTACGATTTCACTCTTGTACTCTACGGTTTCACGCTTGCGATTCACGATTTGCATCACTTGCCTCCTGAATTGCGTTCACCTTAACACTGGTTTTAAAAGCAACATTCTACAGTTTGGATTGATCGGATTTCGACCGGGCTTAACACGCACGAGAATGAGATATGGCAGGCGCTTACGAAAATTTCTGGCGAAAACTCAAAAATGCCGAATGACAAATCGCGATCGCGATCTTGCGAAGTCAAAAAAAGCGTCAAAGTATTTTTTTAGAAAATCAAGCCGTTCGCTTAGTGCGGCGTGACCCGAATGAGTTCAGCTCGAGGTCGTGCGCGAATTTCATCTACCCGTAAATCCGAGTTCAATGTGACCGGCGCCTTTCAGCCGCTCGCGGGCACGAACGATAATGCACGGCCCTGCAAAAAGTCGACGAGCACCTTTTTAGCCGGCCTTGGAGTCGGAGGCTTGAATTGCTTTAAAGGCGGCTTCGAGAATTCCTCTCGACGTGCCCGTTACGCGTTCCATGCCTTCGCGATAGGCGACTTCGACCACGGCGAATGATGAACCGGCCGGTACGCCCAGCACTTCGTAGGCGTCCCAAGAATGTCCATTATAATTGAACACCACATTGATCGAGCGCTCGCCGCTCACCGAACTTCCCGAGGCCCCGCTCCGCTGCAGCACCATGTCGGGAGTCAATTTCCCCTGAAGGCCCAGATCCTTGTAATAAGCCCGCGAACCGGAGCTCTTTAAACGCAAACGCATGCCCTTGCGCGGCCGCCGCCAAAACAGCAGCAGCAGCACGAATAGCGTTCCACCTGCGTAATAAAGCCAAAATAATTTGGGCTCAATGGGACCCATGATGGAGATATCGGTCGTTTCACCTTGAGCCTGGACGGCCAAAGGTCTTATAAGGGGGCCTATGAATCCATTTCTCCAGCAATCCCCGATCAAAGGCGTGAAACACATCATCACCGTTGGCTCCGGCAAGGGCGGCGTCGGCAAGTCCACCGTCGCCGTTAACCTGGCCATGGCTATGCAAAAGTCCGGGCGGAAAATAGGCCTGCTCGATGGCGACATTTACGGCCCAAGCATTCCCCGCATGCTCGGCACGCACACGCAAAAAGTCGAAATCGACGAGAATCAAAAACTCATCCCCGTCACAAAGTTCGGCCTCAAGACCATGAGCCTCGGCTACCTGATCGAGGAAAACCAAGCCGCCGTTTGGCGCGGGCCCATGCTGTTCAAAGCGATGGACCAATTTTTTCGCGACGTGCACTGGGGCGAACTCGACGCTTTGATTATCGATCTCCCTCCCGGCACCGGCGATGTTGGTCTCACTGTCGCGCAGAAGGTGCCCGTCTCAGGTGCAATTGTCGTGGTGACTCCACAGAACGTGGCGCTGGCCGATGCAAAAAAAGCCATGGACATGTTCGAGCGCACCAACGTTCCTATTCTCGGCGTGGTCGAAAACATGGCTTATCTCAAAACTTCGAGTGGCGAGAAAATTCAGCTTTTTCCCAACGGCGAATTAAACGTTTTCTTAGAAACCAAAAAAATTCCAAAGCTGGGACAGATTCCGTTTTTTCCAGAAGTGGGAATTGCGACCGAAGCTGGAGTGCCGCTGGTCGAATCGCAATCGCAAGAAGACGAAGAAGTTCGGCCATTTGTGGAGTTAGCGGCGACCGTGGCCGAGCGCCTCAGAATGTGACGCCGCTCAAGTTGAGATAATCAAAAAAAATTCCTAACGCTTTTATGACGCACAGTATTATCCTCATGAAAGAACCGAAGGGAGCCATGTATGGCAAAGAGACCCAAGGATTGGCGTCTTGATCCTCCCCCGAAGTGAAGGGGCGGAACGAGATGTCTGAACCGTAATCTCTCAAGGAAAATGCGAGAGACATAAAACGGTTGTTACTTCTTCCTTTGCTAAGGGCAAACCATCTGAAAGGGTGGGACGCAAAACCGACGGGGCTAACGTTTTTTAAGGAGAATTAAGCCGGCTGGGTTGCCAGAGGAACTGGGCCTGTAGCGTAAATCGGGAAGATGGGCAACGGGCCCGCGTAAGGGACGACGCGGGTTTTTTTTCGTCCAGATTTTTCTGTCTCAGTTCGAAGCTGTGTTGTCTTTGATAAACTTGTCGACGAGCAGCCGCATGTTTTGATCGCTGATGTGCTTCACGTTTTTGTTGCTTCCGTCTTTGCACCAGCCATAGCGGATCGTGTGCGCCTCGCTGAACGCTTCTTTCGAAATCGTTTCACATGCGTATTTAGTCATGCAAACCAGCTTTTTACCCTGGTGCGAGTCGTGCTCGGCCACGAGTTGCTCGTTCTCTGTGATCCCAATCCGATCGGATTTTCCCGGACCGCTGATGCCGCAGATATAAGAGCGCGCGCCTTCTTCTTTGCCGCTATGGTCTTTGCAATCATCGGCCGAATGGTCGTCACTCGAGTCGTCGTCGCACATTTCGTGGCCATTTTTTCCTTTATGATGTGTGTGCTTACTATGGTCATGAGAGTGCGAATCGTCGTCCGAGCTCATGTCGCCGTTGTCGGTCGGACATATCGGATCGTCAGGGTTAGAAGGCGGATTGGGATCGGATGGCGGATTGGGATCGTTGGGAGGCAGCTGAAAGTCATTGCCGCTCACGACTTGCAAGGAACCGATATCGCCAACACCCTTAGAGGCCATTTTTGCCTTTTGGCAATTCTGAAAGAAAATCATCAGAAAGAGCGCCAAGCCGGTGCTGATAAAAATTTTGCTCATGGACATAGCTGACCCCTCAAGTTTGTGGATGACGACTTCCTCAATGTGCAAGCCCAGCACCTTTCTGAAGCCGCTAGTTTCGAACTGGCCCCCAACCCGCGTACACGATCCTTACAGGACGTAAAAGTTCGCCATCCCAGATTGAGAACGTAGTCAAAGATTCTTGAACAGAAGAACCGTTCCGAGTCGCTACGAACCACCGAACTATTTTGAAAAAAACGTTTCATATTGAGACGAAGCCTTCAGCCACGTCCAGGGGCTACCGATCATATATATGACTAATTCGCTCACAAGGAACGTAGGTTGGGAATGTACGTCAGTACAATGCGAGTCTGGGGTTCGGCGATTCTTATCGCGGCCGCCCTCGTGTTCCCTACTCCCGCCTTTTCTCAATACGCACCCAAAAGTTTAAATATCAGCGGCGCATTGTATCTGCCGACTGGACTTCCCGTCACATCCACGTCCGTGGATTTCCGCATTGAGATTTGGGACAAGAACGCCACCTGTAAGCTGTACGAAGAAAGTCATCTGGCGCAAAATCTTTCGCAAACCAAAGGCGGCTTCTCGCTGCAGCTTGGTCAGGGTACGTCGATCACCAACTCTCGCGATGCTGGTAACCCCGCGTCGCTCAGCTGGCTCGTGTTCGCCAACCCGGGCGCACCCGCGACCGTATTTGCCGGTTGCGGTGCGGGCGTGATCTTTGCTCAAGGCGATAATCGTTTGATCCGCGTGCACTACAATCTCGGCGGCGGCATGACGGCCATGACTCCCGACGTGCCGATCGAGTCTTCGGCTTACGCCATGGTTGCGGATACTCTGGAAGGCAAAAAGGCCAGCGAGTTTATTCAAGTGCGCGATGATGTTGGCACGGATTTAACTCAGTCCAACGCTGAGACGGTTTTTTCGGCGACCAATTATGCCAAGCTTCTGCAGCTTTTAAATAATACCTTCGCTGGATCTTACGGCTTCAACAACCAGCGCATCACCGATGTCGCCGCACCGACGGCCGGTACCGATGCGGTGAACCGCACCTGGGTTGATGGTCATGTCGGTGACAAAGCCGCGGACTTAAGTGGCGTGGGCGCCGGCACCAACAACGGTCACACTTTGGTTTGGGATGCGGGCAATAACCGTTGGACGACGGGTGTTCCCTCCGCCGTCGACAACTCCAAGCTGCCGCTGGCTGGCGGCACCATGACGGGTCCCGCCACTTTTCAGAATATCAACACCGGTCATATCACGATGAACAACCAGACTTTGTTTATGCTCGGCCGCTACACGAACGCGCAAGAAGGCGCGCTTGGCCTTGCGGCCGGTGATGAAGGCCGCATGTTCTACAACACCGAGATGGACGCGGTTCGCGTATGGAATGGTGCTGGGTACATCGGCTTTGGCGCGAGCGGCGTGGCTGGTGGAGATTTAACCGGATCGTATCCGAATCCGACTTTGAATATAAATGTAGTCACAAACACGAAGATCGCCGACGACGCGGTACAAAGCCGCAATGTCGATCAAGCTGGCATCGGCATGAATCGCTTGGTGATCTCCGACAACGTTTCCGGCAACGCTCTCCGATTTAAGACCTGCGGACTGAATCAGCTCTTGCGCTGGGAGGCCACCGGTTGGCAGTGTGTGGATCCGGGCACCGCACTTCCGAACACCGGCATTGTCGCCGGGATGTATGGATCGAGCACGACTGTTCCCCGCATTGGCCTCTCGGCAACTGGAGTTGTAACTTCGGCGACTGATGTGGCGATCAACTTCCCGGTTGTCTCGGTTAACGGTAAGACCGGAGTCGTTGTGTTGAACGGTGCAGATCTCGGTCTTGGCACGGCTTCTCTTGAAGATGTGGGCAACGGCGCGAATGAAGTTCCGATGACGGATGGTGCGGGAAAATTAAATCCCTCCGTGATCCCGACTCTCAGCATTGGCGATATCTCAGGCGCGATTACACAGATCGTGGCTGGCA
>JALHOQ010000086.1 GCA_022842925.1 Bdellovibrionales bacterium | reverse complement strand
CAGCCCAACCACCGCAACGTTCCTTTAGCTTAGCGCGGAAACTCTCATAGGGAGACCCGGCATAGACGCGAGCCAAAAGATCCGGATCGCGAATGAGTTCGGCGCGCATGCGATCACATTCGCGGATCGTCTCCCAGTGAAGCATCGTACGCGCGGCGCTGCGCACCTCTTCAATGGCGCGAACGCCTTCGTCCAACTGACCCTGATGGGCCATGATCCAAGCCGACCATTTTGCGAGCAAAAGATCGGATATGGATTCAATCGCCGTGCGGCCTGCCCGCGCGTCCTGCACAATCTGACCTGCGCGGCCCCAATCATTTCGACCCATTGCAAGCTGAGCCTCGAGTTCAAATAAATGCCGTTTGATCAAATGCCAGCCGCCACGGACCGCCTCTTCGCGAAGCTCAGCCAATAGCTTTTCTCCAGCCGCCAACTCTTGGGCGTTGATTAAGCAAGCCAGGAGATTCACCCTCGCAATCGCCAGTTCATAGGGTTCGCGCTTGGACAGCTCAAGATATTTGCGAATGAAGGGAATGGCCTCGACGTAATTCCACTGCGTCTGGCAAATATAACCCCGATACAAAAACCCCTCCGGAACACTGGGCGGAAGGAGAGTGAGAATCATCGTAGCTTCCCGACTTGAACCGATTTTCGCCAAGGCCAAGGCGTAAGCCAAGCGTTCATCGGTGGACGCTTCCTGCCGCAGTTCAGCTCCACGGCGCACGGCCGGGCTCAAAAGAGAAATAGCCCGATGTGGTAGACCCACACGTATCAGTAGATGGCCCATTTCGGCGCGCAAAGCGTTTGGAATTTCGCTAGAGGAAATTTGTGTGAGTTCAGCGCGCACCGCCGCCATCTGCCCTTGGCGGATGCGACCGTCCCAATCGATTAGCGATTTTTGTGTGACTTGATTTCTCAATCTGAACCCCAACCCTATATTTACATTCTATAGGATCGGAATGCGGGTCGCTCTCAAAAAAATGACTCAATTCAAAGGCGTCTCATAAAGATCCGTTTAGCCGCCCGAGCACCCGCGGTTGGGGTTATAGGGAGAGTGCATCGGGCGGCCACACGGAGAGCACTGTGTTGTGGTTTGAGAATAGACCGACTCGTTCCCGCCGTGTACCGACAAATTTGAATCGAAACGTATCAAGCTGAGACACTAAAGCCGAGGAACTCGGCTCACTGCTTCCTCTTTGGGTTCACAGTCCACTTGAGTTCTATACCCGCTCTCACCTTTGGTTTCCGAAACCATGCATGAGGAAACTAAAATGCGTTGAGTGGGGCTGGTCATTTCCTCTCGGCTGCGAGTTTGCGACCACGTCACATCGCCACGATCAAGGTCAAACAACATGCGGCCCCATATCCGGCTTTCGAAGCGGGCCTTGTTTCGATCCGGATTCACCACCAGACCGACTTTACCCGAGACCTCCACATCGGCGCACCGGTGCTTTCCATTGCAGGTAACGATTTCCTTTAGAATTCCCACCACCTGAAGCTTGAGCGGAATTCCCTCCCGCGCCGACGCCCACACGAACTCGAGCGGCCAAGTATCCCCCACCTGTACTTTGTCTTTCGGCACCGGCATCGCGGGAACGAAGAAGATACTCTGCTGCGGATAATCTCCCGCTTTTAAGACTTCCCCTGTGGACTGGATGATGTATTCGATCACCTCGCCCTTTTCTGGAAAGGCAAGATCATGGAGCGGGACGACTCCATCCTTGTCGACGGTGGTGTTCGCGAAGGTGATGGTTCCAGTTTTAGGGTCGAACGCTTTCACTTCGTTTTTCACCGTAAACTCGACCGCCTCTGTGCGGTCTTTGACGAGCTGGTTCTCGCTATAGGTGAGTATTCGCGAGCTGGAGAAGTATTTGGCTTCATAGGTCTTGCCCGGCTCACCTTTGAAGCGAATTTCGACGCCCTCGCCTGGCGATCGTCCGCCGGACTTAGGATTGCTAGAACAGGCTGCAAAAATTAAAATGAATGCGAAAAGAGATACGGATCTGAACATGAGGCGAGCCTATCATGACTTGAGCTCGCTTCCTAGTGCCGATCCAACTCAGAGGTGAACAGGGAGTTGTCGACAATGTGGAAGTAGGTTCGAAGCAACATCTCAAATGACTCGCGATCGAGGGTCGAGAGAAAGAGCTGTTTATCGGCCAACGTTTCGCGGCGGATAAATTCGGTAAAAAGATCTTGGATTTTGTCCAAATTCTTCAGCTGAAAAAGATCGATATGCTCGGTTGGAGTCTTCAGCACTTCGGCGATCGTGGCGTTATCAAACAACAGATGGATTCCGATCATGCTTTGGGCGAGGAGATGTTCGATTTGATCGAGATGCGAATCACTGATCTTAAGAGTCTTCACATCATCAGTGTGCGGAAATCCCGCGAGAGCGCAACGGATTTGCAAGCGACCCAGACCGTGGTCCAGCCCCCTAAAAGGCATGACCGCAGCGCATAGTATCGAATAACCTAAACTCCGAAACGATGTCACTCTATCGCACGCAAAACGGTTTTTCTATTTTCGAAGCCCTGCTGTCGACCAGCGTGGGTTTTATCGTTTTGATCATTGCCGCGTACTTAGTTTTGAAGCAGTCCGAGGAGTTGAACGTGCTGCGCGACCGAATCGAAGTGAACAATGTGCAACTCGAGATTCAACGGGCCCTTATGGACCCGGCCACCTGCCTGGCCCCACGGGCCCCGGAAACTGCCGTCGCGTAGAAGCGCTGTCGCCGGGCACAGCGTTTTGCCTCTCCGGTGAGCGGCTTCTGAACGGGGGCGGCACCTGCATGATTGACACCGAGCCAGGCTATCTACGCGCCAGTCGTCCGGTCAGCCTAAGCGGTCGCTTGGGTTGGGAAGTCGAATGTGTCACCGAGAAAGCGCGCACCACGAAAGCCAAGGCCTATGCGTACTGTTGCTCCTGACAATCGAGGTCTGAGCCTGGTAGAGCTGCTCCTCTCGCTCGCGCTGGCTGTGGCCCTATTTATGGGCGTATCTTATATTTTGCAGTCTCAAGTGGCGGTTGTTCGCAAACTTAAAACGAAAATGGAGCTCACCTCTCTCTACCTCGATCTCCAGCGATCTTTTAGCGTACCAGAAAACTGTCTGCGGAACTTTAAAGTCCCGTTCACCATCGACGAATATCGTCTCACGACCGCCGGCTACGGAGTGAATTTGGACACATTGAGCGAAGAGGGTGCGCCGCCTTTGACGCTTCTCACCTCGGGTCGGAAAATCGATAATCTGACTTACGACGCCACGGTCGCCGGGATTCGCGCGCTCAATATCTCTAAAACCGGGCCCGACTCGTTTTTGCTCGACATCCATGCACCCGTTCGCGGCGGGGACGGCAAACAGTTGCACCAGTTCGGGCTCACTCGAATTCAACTCAAAACCGATCCCGAATCTCCGCCCTCCGCCAAGCGGGTCGTGGCTTGCCGTTACGGAGGCGCGGCCCAAATCGGCCTCACCGATTGCCGTATCGTGAGTGGCACGGGATCGCTGAACTTTCCTCATTTCGTTATGTGCGGCCCCGACGAAACAATCGTCGCGGGCGGCGGGGTGTGCATGGGGAATAGCAAAGACAATGTCGGATTTATTAGCTACAGCGGACCCAAACTGACCTCGTCGCAATCGGGTTGGGAATTGGACTGCCGCAATTCGGCGACCGTTGATGACCTGATCCATTCCCACGTAGTGGCCTACTGCTGTAAGAGGTGAGTCCATGGCTAAGATTTTGGTTTTGGCAGCGATCGCCCAAGTCTTCGCTTTGGCTATAGTGGCCAAGGTGATGCAACAAACGGAAGCCGTGAATTTAATCGTGCAAAAGGCGGCTTTAGTAAATGTTCAAAGGGACATCGAGAAAGTGCTTAGCCATCCCTCGGGCTGTTTGGCCGCTTTGCAAACGGCGGTGATCGAGGAATCCCGCCTCGTCGATCCCAACTATCGCATCAGCTTGAATCGAATTTTTGAGCCCGGACTAACCCCACGGCCCGTGATCGTAGTGGGTCAAACACCCTATGGAATGAGCGGCCGGGCCCGCATCGAGGCGCTCGAAGTCACCCACTTTACCCGGGTCGCCGCCGATGTTTTTGAAGGGGATTTCATCCTCACGGCCAAGGTCCACACCGACATAGTCACGGGTTACCCCATGCGCGTGCGCATGGAGATGAGTTCATCTAAAGTGAAAGCCTGTTCCCTCCTCTCCGCGGCCGCGCCCGGCTCACCGGGTACTTGTCGTATTGTGGAGTCAGGCGAAAACCTTCCGGCAAGAGCGGACTGCGCCACAACGGAGAAGCGAATTTCCGGCGGTGGCAGCTGCTTAGAAGGTTACATGACCATGAACGAGCCGATCGATTCAGGTGGATTATCGGGATGGCTGGTCGATTGCCGTAATCGTGCAGCTACGGCCAAACCCCGAGCCAAGGCGATCGCGTACTGTTGCACATTTTGATCCGCCTCGATCTCAGACTGAAACACGGGCCCGCCAGACCCGACAATGGGTTAGGGACCCGGTTTGACTATCGGGACCCCGGTCTATATCCTTTAAATAGGAGACTCGACCTTCGTCTGTTTCAACGTGAAACGGCGCAGACTCGTGTATAATATAATTATGTCGCGGACTTCGCGTAAAAAGCAGATCGAACCCATCATCATAGATGAGGAGCACGGTCTCGTCTTCGAGTCCGAACACGATCTCTACTCCCATTTTGAGAAAGAGATCAGCGTTCTCGAAAAGGAGTTCTTCTCCTTGCGCAAGAATGGCGACATCGAAGAAAACGAGTTCAAAACCTATGACCGCCATCTCGAACGTCTTCTTGATGATCCGGATGAGGTTTGGGAAGATACGGACACGCTCGGCGACCAGCGCATGTTCATCTATATCCGCCGCTTCGAAGAAGACCTTTTTCACGTCGCCGCCTGCTATTTGACCGAAAACACTCCGAGCTTCGTTTACCTGCATTTTCCGACCACGGATCAAAAACTGGTCGAGCGCTATCGCCGCGGACAAATCGTTTTTCAACGCACGAACGCTGATATGCCCATGGGCGCGATCGATGGCGATGCGCTTCACGAGGGCGATGAGCTCGCCTCGGGCCTCTATAAGGCCATGCTACTCTTGCGTTCCGACAAAGATATTTCCGAAGATGATTTTCAGTCCTATTCCGATTTCCGCGAGCATACGCTTGAGGACGCCGATGAAATCTGGCGCTCCGGCGACTCCGTCGGCAACACGCTGGTCAGCTTTATCAAGGAATATCCGGATGACGACGTTTACTACGTCGTCGTGACCGTTGAAGACGCGCCTTCCAATAGTCACGCGCTCTTGTTTTCATTTCCCACTAAAGACAAATCACTCGTCGACCGCTATCGCCACGGAGAAAATCTTCAGGCCGAAGAGGTTGTGCAAGAGAGTTCGCACTAGCGAAATTTCAATTTTTAAGTTCGCACCTGCAGTTCAAGCTGCCTTGTATCTTTACCGATGCGTGTCAACTAACCGAACACTGACTCGATCCTGATTTATCAAAACACCTTCCTTCGATTACTCCTGGGGGCAATTCAAACAGACTCTAAGGAGGATCCCGAATGAAGCTGACTTATCTAGCTCTTGCTCCGTTGTTTTTGGGGCTCAGCGCTCATGCTGCTTGTCCGCAAGGCACTACTGCCCGCGGCGATCTGGTCGACGGCAAGCCCGTTTGCACCGTTAAAGGCCAATATCTCAACGCCAACCTGGCACTCACTGCCGACAATGCCTATGTATTAGAAGGCGACGTGCGCATCGGCGCCGATAACGAAACTCCCAGCACATTGACTCTTGAGCCCGGCACTACCGTTTACGGTGCTTCTGGTTCCTATCTCGTGATCATGCGCGGATCGAAAATCTACGCAAACGGCACTAAAGCGAAGCCGGTCGTTTTCACTTCGCTCCAGCGCGAGAATCTGCGCCCTGGTCTCTGGGGTGGAGTTGTGATCAATGGCAACGCGCCGATCAACAATTGCAAACCTGGTGAAGCCGTATGCGAAAGCATCTCGGAAGGCATCAAGAATGACCCGCCCAAGTTTGGTGGCACCCTGCCGAACGACAATTCGGGTCGTTTGAACTATGTGCGCGTTGAGTACGCGGGCTTCGAACTCTCCAAAGATAATGAGCTGAACGGCATCACCTTTAACGGTGTGGGCAACGGCACTGAGGTGTCCTATATCCAGGTTCATCGCAATGCCGATGACGGAGTCGAGTTCTTCGGTGGCACTGTAAATGTTAAGAACGTGCTTCTAACATATAATGACGACGACGGCCTCGATTGGGATATGGGTTGGACTGGTAAGGCCCAGTTTGTCATGATCGAAATGGGCGAAGGTTCCGAAGATATGAACGGAATTGAAGCCGACAACTTGCGATCGCCGATGAACGCATCACCGCGTTCGAATCCGATCTTGAGCAACGTGACTATCGTCGCCAAAGGTGGCAATCCCCGCAATTTTAACGGAGTTTTGCTCCGACGCGGAACCGGTGGCCAACTCCACAATTTCATCGTTCATGGAGAGTTTGCTGTTTCTTGCATCAATCTCGATGACGAAGAGACCTTCCGTAACGCCGGCTCTGTCACCGCCGCGGGCGTTGAGCAAACCGGTCTGCAGATGGTCAATTCCATCGTAAACTGCAGCAAAGGAAACGATTTTGAAGATAAGGCCGGCGACCTTTTCGCGGTCAGCCAATGGTTCCAGGGCGCGAACAAGAGCGCGAACCTCCTTGTCAATCCGCTGCTGGTTGATGGTCGTCTACCGGCAGAAAATAGCCCGGCCGTCGGCCGCGGCGTAACTCCCGCTGGTTTCGAGAAAGTCGACTTTATCGGCGCCTTCAGTCCTTGGGCCGACGAAGATTGGACCGTGGGCTGGACTACTAAGTAGTTTGTGACTCTGCGAGGACTACTAGCACTTATTCTAAGCTTAGTTGTCGGGAGGGGAATTACCCCTCCCGTCGCTTTTGCTCAAGACGCAAGTTCGGTCTCCATCAAAGTGGAAAAACCAGATTCGCGCCTTGAGGAAGGGCGATTGCTCATCGTGGCCTTTCGCGACGGCATGCCCGCGGCGGGCGTGCTGCTTGAAGGCCGTTTCGGCAAATTAATCACTCGCGACGACGGCACCCTTAGCGCAGCGCTTTCGCCCGGCCGCTACACGGCTCGCGTGCCTGTGCTCGACCGCGAGATGGAGTTCAATATCCATCCCGGAGAAGAAACTCAGATCACACTGCAAATTTTGGATAACTCAAAGGGTTCGGCCACGCTGACGGAACCGAAAGTGGCAATGGATGTAGCAAGCGCGGCGCCGGTTAAGACCGTCACTCTTTATGTGATTCGCGACTCAGATGGCGAACCAGTTTCAGGAGCCTCAATTCTCGTCGCGGGTCAGGAAAATGTAGCCTCCACAAGTGCCGCCGGAATCGCGCAGGTCAATGTGGTTTCGGACGATGATTCCGTTACGGTCTTTCATCCGCATTTTCAAAGTGTGACCACTAAGGCTGTTTCACCCATTCGATTGAAAGGGGCCACCAACGAACTTGAAGAAGTCGTCGTGCTGGCTCCCAAGGTTAAAGGCAGTGTTTCGGCTCTGGTCGAAGTACGCCGTCAGTCTTCAGCGGTCACCGATGTGTTGGGCTCCGAACAAATGGCGCGCGCGGGCGATAGTGATGCGGCTGCGTCTTTGCGACGCGTGACTGGTTTAACTTTGATGAACGGCAAATATGTCTACGTGCGCGGCTTGGGTGAACGCTATTCCGGTGTGCAGATGAATCAGTTTTCCCTGCCAAGCCCGGAACCCGCTCGCCGGGTGGTTCCCCTCGATCTTTTTCCGACTTCAGTTCTAGAGAGCATCGTCGTACAAAAAAGCTATTCCCCGGATCTACCCGGCGAATTCGGTGGCGGAATTATTCAATTGCAGACCAAAAGTCTGCCCGACAAGTTTTTTTTCCGCACGAGTGTATCAACCAATTTTGAGGACACGGACAATCGACTCACGTATCGTGGCGGCCAGACCGACTGGTTGGGAGTGGATGACGGAGCCCGAAAGCTTCCGTCGGCGATCGAGTCCGAACTGGCATCCGGTCGTAAACTCGTACGCAAGCAACCGGGCTCGAACGAAGGCATGAGTGAGGAGGAGTTGACTCGGCTTGGTCGTTCACTTCCGAACAATTACAAAACCTCGCGCACCAACGACACTCCCCCGCCCAACATGACCCTATCGACGGGCACAAGCGCTAAATTTGGCGCGAACAAGGTCGGCGTGGCCGGCGGCTTTCTTTATGGTCAGAGTGTGGATTCAGGAGAGAAGCGCAACAACGGTTACAATGTCGGCGCCGGAAAAAAACTGGTGAATGATTTTTCGGAACGGGCGGATTATGCCGAAACCGAAATCCGCTTGGCCGGTAGCCTCGATCTCGGATGGGAATTTCGCAAGAGCCACCAGGTCGGATTCAGCACGTTCTTGCTTCGTCACACCACCGATTTCGCGCAGGAGAGAAGCCGTGTGAGTCAAGCCTCGCCCAGCTCCACTCTTGAGTCCACCACCTTGGAGTGGACCGAGCGGCAGCTCTGGACCAAGCACTTAAAGGGCAAACACGATCTCGTCACTCTCTTTAATCAGCCAATCCAACTCGCCTGGCGTGCCGGTTTGGCAGATGCAACTCGAGTCAGTCCGAATCGGCGCGAATATGCGTTCGAACGCACACCAGATTCCTATCAGATGCGCAGTGATAGCGGTGGCAATCGCCGTACGGACTCGAAACTCACCGATCAGACTCAAGAGTTCGGCGTCGATGTCACTATTCCTCTCTCCACCACGCCCGATAAGCTAAAAATGAAACTGGGCGTGAGCCAAGCCACCCGGGAACGACGCTCCGATGTGTTCCGCTTGTTTTTTCAACAAGATTGGACGGGCGCGGGACCCGTCGCACCGAGCACGCCGATCGAAGAGCGCTTCAAACCCGAAAACATCGGCCCCGGCGGCTATATGCTGCAGAATCTGACCGATGCCGCCGACAGCTACTCGGGCCGACAAACCGTAAATGCCCAATACGCCATGGTCGACTTTGCCCCATGGAAGACTTGGAGTTTTCAGGCCGGCGCCCGCGCCGAGACCTCGGAGCAAAAGGTCGCCACTTTTAAATACTTCGAACCAGAAAAGCCGTTTGCCGAATCGCAGCTGCAGATGCGCGATCTTCTGCCGGCCTATTCGGCTGTATGGAAGCCGAACGACAAGTGGCGCGCGCGCGCCGCCTATAGCGAAACGCTGGCCCGACCCGACTTCCGAGAAATGAGCACAGTCGGGTTTATCGACGACGAAACCGGGTACGAAGTCCAAGGAAATGCCAATCTCAAAGGCACGGTGATTCAGAATATCGACCACCGTTGGGAATACTATTTTACCTCGGACGAATACGCCTCGATCGGTGGGTTTTACAAACGCTTCGAGAATCCGATCGAAGTCATGTTCGTGCCCGGCGTGAACAAAATCCAAACTTTCGACAACGCCAAGGCCGCGCAGAACTATGGAGCCGAGATCGAAGCCCGTCTGGGCCTCAGGCACGTTAACCGCAGGTTGCGCTTCTTTTCAGTTCTCGGCAACTACACCTGGATTCAATCCGCCATCGAGCTCGACGAACGCAATCGGGGCATCCAAACTTCGAACGCGCGACCACTCCAGGGCCAATCGCCGTACACCATGAATTTTCAGTTTCAATTCGACCGCCCGGTCTGGGGATTTTCGGCTACCTTGCTTTATAATATTGTCGGTCCGCGCATTACTGAGGTCGGCACCAATCAAGTTCCCGACACTTACGAGCAACCTGTGCATCAGCTGGACTTTGTCGCCTCGAAGTCGATCGCCAAGAACGTGACTCTCGGCCTCAGGGCCCGCAACATCCTCGATCCGGTCATCGAAGCACGTCAAGATAACGAAATCGTCCGGTCTCAGCGCCGGGGAAGATCAATGGGGGTCAGCTTAAATGCCGTATTCTAGACTGTTCTTTATGATTCTCGTGATTGCGTTCTCAGCCGCCTGCGGTCAGCATTCATCCAAAAGCTTCGGAACACTTCAGGGCGGAGAATCGTTCACCGGTCAGCGCGACAAGCTCGTCACCGCCATTAATGAGGGAGATGTCGCCGCGGTTGAGGCTCTCTTAGCCAAGGGCCTAAGTCCGAATGCAAAACTCGATAACGGGCGGACTCTTTTGATTCATTCCACAATTCAAAATCAGTTAAAAGTATCGAACCTGCTTCTGAAAAAAGGCGCAGATAAAAATATGCCGGACGCGCAAAACAAAACCGCGCTCGATTACGCCAGGGAGAGTGAAAATCTCCGGGCCTGGATTTTACTCGATCCCGAAAAGCACAACACCGAGCGGGCCGTTCTCATCGACGCCGTTAAAAAGAAGCGCATTCTGAAGGTGGGAACTCAGCTCGAGAATGGCACCGATCCCAATTTCACCGATTTAGCCAATCAGGGTGAAACTCCACTGACCCTCGCGCTGGAACTGAAGGCCTCGCTAGTGGCCGAAAGAATTGCAGGCTGGCGCGACCCACTTGATATCACCAATACAAACGTCAATTTAGCCAATCAGACCGGAGTTAAACCTCTGACCAAAGCAAAGTCTCAGGGGCTTTCCGATTTGATTCCGCTACTCGAAAGCTTAGGAGCCAAGGAGTAATTATGCAGGACCGTATTTTTTCAATTGCCCACTACGCCGACGCCGGCGTGCTTTACTTGCTGATCTTTCTCAGTTTCGTGAGTCTTTATATTATCGCTGAAAGGTATTGGACTTTAGGAAAAGTGGCGCGGGTCTCGGCGGCTCAGCGGGACAAACTCGAAGTCGCTCTGGCCGAGGGAAAAATGGCGGAGATTCACGACTTGCCTCTGGATGAGAATTCCCTTGAGCAACGGATCCTCTCGCGAGCCTTCGAGCATATGAAGAAAAATGGTTCACGGGGACTGGAAGAAACCTTCTCGACCTTCGTGCAATTTGAACAGCCCAAACTCGAGCGCTCGCTCACCTTTCTCGCCACCGTGGGCTCCAATGCGCCGTACATTGGTTTGTTCGGAACCGTACTCGGAATTATGAAGTCGTTCCATGATTTGGCCAACGCCAGCTCGGCCGGCCAACAGACTGTAATGGCCGGGATTTCGGCCGCTCTTATCGCCACTGCCGCTGGCCTCCTCGTCGCAATTCCGAGTATCTTGGCCTATAACTACTTTCAAAAACAAGTGAAGGCGATTCTGTCGGGCATCGAGTCCTTTAAAGAAGCTGCTCTCGCCTACGCCAAAATGAAGGGACTTTAAAATGGGCGCGAAGGCGGGAGGATCAAGCGACGCGATTTCCGAGATCAATATCGTACCCCTGGTCGATATCATTCTCGTGGTTTTGATTATTTTCATGGTAACAGCGCCCGCCCTTATTAAGCCAAGCGTGGAGGTCAGTCTGCCGGAAGCTTCGAGCGGCGATGAGACCACACCAAGCTTGCTGAATGTGGCGATCACTCCAGACGGCCAGGTACTGGTCAACAACGAAGAAGTGGACGAAGATGCGGCCAAGAATCTCGCGCGGGCGGAAGTCGAACGCAATCCTGAGGTGCAGGCCGTGATCATCGCCGATCGGGAATTGCAGTACGGCCAGATCATTAAAGTGCTCGATTGGATCAAATCCGCCGGCGTAAAAAGCTTTGCCGTCACCACCGACAAACCGGTGACACAATAAAGAGGACATGATGGGAAAACTAAAAGTTTTATGTTTCGCACTTCTGCTTCCAGCCACGACCGCTCAAGCGGATATTCCGGCCATGATGACAAAGATTGTGAATCTGCGTTCCGATCTTGAATCTTCCAACCGCGAACTAGAATCGGAACTCAAAACCCGACAAGCCGAACTCGATCTCTGGCTGCAGAAACGGTTAGAACTTGAGGGCAGCCTACAAAAAGAAACTCTGCGCAAACTTCAACTCGACGAGAAGGTCAAACGCCTCGCCTCAAGAGTTAGGGTGGAGTCCAAGTCCGATCCCAAGGCTCATGCCGCTCTTTTGCAGTGGCTCAGCCAGGCGGAAAGCTGGGTCAAATCCTCCCTCCCCTTTCGGCGCGGGCCCCGTGGCGAGGTGGTGCAAAGTCTGCGCGAGCGTGCGGAACGCCGACTCGAAAGCCCTGAAGTTTTAAGCTCGGAACTCTGGCAGTTTTATGAGTCGGAAATGAAACTGGCCCTCGACAATGAATATCGAATTGTCGAGGTCGAGGACGTCGGCAAAGCCGAGGTCGCGCGTCTCGGTCTCTATACCCTCTTCGCCAAGGCGACCGACGGCACGATCAAGCAGGCCGTTTTCGAGAAGGGCGCCTGGTCGATGAAAATGGTGGAAGACAAATCTGAAGCTGAACGCCTGCTGCAGAATCTGAAGGCGAAAAGGGAACAAGGCCTCTACGCCATTCCCACCGCTCAACCGATTTATGAGACCCAGGAGCAGTTATGAAACGCGTGTTATTAACACTGACTCTGTTTTTCAGCGCAGCGGCTTTAAGCCAAAATCTCGATCAGTCTTTTCAACAGGAGTACGTTTACCTGACCTCGCAAAAAGAGGCGCTGCAACGTCAAAAGGCTCAGATGGAAGCCTCTTTCGCGGAGCGCCTGCGTAAGTCAAAAGCGCAGGTCGGCGAGATGCAGCGCCAGCTCACCCAGCTTACGGCCACAAACGATGAGCGCCACGAAGAACTGTTGCTTCTAGAAAAACAAAAAAAAGAACTTCTGAAGCGAGGCCACTCGCTCGAATCGACATTTAAAAAAGCCAGCGAAACCCTGGCCGAGTTTAAACGTCAGCTTCGGTTTGAGAACACAAAGGATAAAGAAAAGCCGAATGTCGTCATCCCCGAGACTCTTGCCGTTTCGGACCTCTCCCCGATCTTTGCGGAGGCGAACACTCTGCTGCGCTCTTCAGCGCGGGTCGAAGTGTTTCAAGGTTATTATCTCGACCAGAAGGACGAGCTGAAACAAGGCGAAGTCCTGCGCCTCGGGCGCGTCGCCGCCTTCCTGAATCAGAGCGGTGAAAAGGTACTGCTCGGACCCTCAGGCACGGGCCTATTAAAAACTCTTGAACCAGCGCAAGGCAATCAGGCTTATGTTTTTGAAAACATGGCCGAGACTGCGCGTATTCAAAAAGCGGCGACATTTGTCGAACATCTGGCCGATGCGAGTCCGATCATTTTCTTGAGCCTCATGCTGATGATGGTCGCAGGGCTGTTCGTGGTGTTGGTGAGAATCTGAAGTGAAACGCATCTTATGGTTCTTTCTTTCTGTGGCTGGATTCTCTCTCCTTATCACTATGGGCGCGAGTATGATTGCGATCAACCCGGCGGATTTGGAGATGATCGAGGAAGCGAAGCCAAAGCCATTTGCGGTGCATGTGCCGGAGACTCCAAAAACGGAGGAACCGCCACCTCCCCCGCCGGAACCAAGCCCGACGTCACTTCTTGCGGATTTGGCGCCGGAATCCTTTAACAATAGTTTGAATGAACTCGGTGGAGTGGGCTTCGGAAGCGGTGGCAGCGGTCCCGCGATTGGCGGGAGCGGCGGATTCGGCGGAGATGCCAACGCGCTGGTTGGACAAAAAGCCTCGATCGATAAACCGCCTCGTGCAGTTTCGAAAGGCGCGCCCGAATATCCGGCCGAAGCTCGATCCAAAGGCGTTTCGGGATATGTGGTGCTGAAGATTTTGGTCGGCCAAAATGGAATGATTGAGAATATTAAGGTAGAGCAGAGCGAGCCAGCCGGTTTCTTTGATCAAGCGGCGCTCAGGTCCGTGCGCGACTGGCGCTTCGAACCTGGGGTGAGTAAGGGACAGGCGGTCGCGGCTTGGACTACACAGAAAATCAAATTTGAACTGAACTAGGTGAAATGTGCGAATACTTCTCTTAATCCTAACTCTGACCCTGATCCTGCCTGTCGGCGCCGCCGTCAAGGATCCGATTTACGATGAGTTTTCTGGTCTGGATCTAGTCGAAGCGCTAATTCGCGACGGCAAGCACGACCTTGCCGAAACTGAACTGAAGTCGATCACCCCGTCGGAGCGCAAAACCCGTATCAGTGGAGATCTTGCGTACGCTCGCCAAAAGTTCGATAGTGCCATCGAACTCTATAACAAGCTCTCCGCATCCCCCCAGCACAGCCTGTTGCGGGCCCGAGCGCGCGCCCATCTTAAAAGCTGGGCCGACTGCGTTTCTCAGTTCAAATCCACAGGTCTGCTGTGGCTGGCGAATCCAAGTGATGTGATTCTCAAAGCCAGCTGTGAATTTCAGACTCAGCGC
>JALHOQ010000085.1 GCA_022842925.1 Bdellovibrionales bacterium | reverse complement strand
CCTTCTCTCGAGCGAGTCTGAACCCGGGCTGGGGCGGCTCTTTAGGTGTGGGCGGGGGATACAGTTACAAGAGTTTCCGAGCCGGCGCCAATTTGACATGGACCTATGAGGACCCCATCGACAGCGAAGCTCCGCAGCCTTCAAAAGGCTCGGCCCAACGCTTCGCCACCGCGGCACTTGTTTTCTCGTACATGCCGAGCGAAGAATGGTCTGGCTCGCTGAGTTTTCAAGACCAAACGCTTTTTGGCGCGCCCACCAACACCAACCTCGGCCGTGGTGTTTCGCTCCAGCTGCAGCGCCGTTGGAGCCGTTAGTGCGCCTGTCAAAATTGTCGACAGGGTCGGTGCCGAAATTGCGTTTGTCTGGGATTTAAACTGAACCTAAGTGTCTGAAAAGCTTAAGATGTAGTCATGACTATTTGTGCCTGTAGTTTGCACTGCATGGACGGCGATGCAACTCAAATGGCTTTTCATAATGTTACTGACCGCTTTCATGTTCGCCGCAAAGGCGGCACGGGCGGAGTCTCATACTGGTCTTGAGGCGAATCACTTGACCGGTGAAACTGTGATCGTCCACTCCGGTCCGCCCTTGATACCGTAGCGTTCGGCGAAGTTGGCCTGATTCAAGGCCACCGACAAATTCAAAAGACTATTGAAATAGAGCAGCGGCGCGCCTTTTCCGACTCCGGCAAAGGTATCGACTAGCGGCAATGTGCCGGTAAAAAAACTGCGTCCACCTTTTTGAATCACCACGCGGTATTTGCGTGCCTTCGGATAAGCGGTCAGCAACATCGAGCGCGAAATATTGCTCCAAGCGTTTCCATAGTTTGGATCGAGTACGGGTAGTGTGCCCTTAATCGAATTTCCGCTGATCTCCGCTTTTTGGTATCCGAGTCGAACCATTTGTGCCGTCGGATAGATTTGGCCCAGACCATTGAAGCGCAGGTGACCTGCCGCCAGCTGGGCACCGACAAAGGCATAAAGATCACGGCCGTGGAAAGTGTAAGAGTCCTCTGAGCCCTTGCGCCGATACGCATTCTCATCAATCACACGCACTTCATTCCAGCCCGATTCATCGCCGACCAATGTAAACAGCCCGTTGTCGGGCCCTATAAAATAATGCCCGCTATTCGATTTAGCCACGATCGACTTCCGCGCCGAACCTACGCCCGGATCGATCACGGCGACAAAAACGGTTTCTTTGGGCCAATACTTGTACGTCTGCTGCAGGCGGTATGCGGCTTCCCAAATATTATAAGGAGGGATGTCGTGAGTGAGGTCACTGATCATCAAGCGTGAATCGACCGCGGCGGCGACACCTTTCATCGCGCTTACCGCACCGTCCTTGTTGCCGAAGTCGGTGATCAATACAAGAGGTTGTGGCCGCGATAGGGACGCACATCCAGATGAAAGTAGGGCTGATATAAGAATTGCTAAGAGTAAACTAAAACGCATGTTGTTACCTGTTGGTGTCGGAGTAAGCACTGTAAAACAGATCAAAGCCCATGTTCAACCCTGTTTACAGGACGGGTCAACGGTCCAATTGCCGTGACCTAGGACCAATTCTGACGGCCTAAAATATCAGCTCGACCCTTACAAACCGGCGAATTCAGTAGAATAAAGCAAAACGAGCAGTGAGGACACGAAACCCGCGCTCCTAACGTTAAGCCCAGTTCTTTAAGGGCCGATGGTTTAAATATGAAGACAACATTGAACGCCGTAGCAAAAATCGCAGCCCTGGTTCTAATCCTGTCACTGGCCGCCTGTGCTGGGGATTCCAATCCCATCGCACTGGAGCCTGTGACTCCGGACCCCGAAAGTTCGATCACGCAGATGGTCAGTGAGCTTAGTGCCGATGGCAAAGTGGCCGGACCCATCACTCTTTTTCAGGCCGTGATCGTGCAAGGCGTGCCTTCTAAGGTCGCCAAGAAAGCTTTTGAAAAATACGACGAGTTTAAAGATCAGGTTCGTCGCACGGACTTTATCGCCATGGTCGACTTCACTCAGCACTCGGGCAACAAACGTTTTTATTTTGTGAACCGCAAGTCGGGCGCTGTTGAGCAGTGGTCCGTCGCTCACGGCGAGGGCTCTGATCCAGATAACGATGGTATTGCTCAATACTTTTCTAATATTCCGGATTCACATATGAGCTCGCTCGGCTCCTATTTGATCCAAGAAAAATATGTAAGCTCAAAGTTCGGCGATTCCATGCGCCTCGACGGTCTCGAAGCCACCAACAATCTTGCGCGCGATCGCGCCGTCGTGTTGCACCCGTCGACTTATGTCAAAGACGGCAAGCCCAAACAGGGGCGCAGCTGGGGTTGCCCGGCCATTCCCTACGCCAAGATTCAATCGGTCATCACCCGCGCTCAAGACGGCACATTTATGTACGCCTACGGGATCAACCGGCGCGCGGCCGTAAGCGATTGGGATCTCATCCGCCAATGGCGTATGGTACCCAAAGCGCTGTGGACCAACGAATCCGAAGACGCCCCGATTTTCGGGGAATAAGGTGCTCGTCGACTTTTTGCAGCCCCCCGAGCGCTGCTCGTGGCATGCCCAAGGACAATGCAAGGTATGCCATTTTACTAGATCAACATTAGACCCGTTTCAGATTCGACTTTCGGACAAACATCCGTAACGCGCAGGTCTGCAAAAAGTCGACGAGCACCTTTTAACTAACTGGATTTGCGTTTGGGTTTGCTGTTGGCGGCTTGGGCTGCTCGCTGCAGGAAGTTGAGCATGCGGTAGGAGTCGCTTAGACGGCCGACCGTGATGGTGCCTTCCGGATTGCCCTTGTCGTCTTTGCGCAGAGTTGTCGCGATATCCACGCGGATCATGTCGCCATCTTTTTTCATCATGGTCACGTTTACGAGCGGGTGGAAGCCGAGCTTCTTGACCGTCTCCAAACCCTCGAGAGCCTTTTTATAGTTTTCTGGAGGGTAGAGCTGACGGAGTGAGCGGCCGATCAGTTCCCCTTCTTCGTAACCGAGAACGTAGTGAACCATGCGATTGGCCGCGATGATTTTGCCGCTCATATCCACTGAATGCATCAGGTAGGGCGAGTCGTGAAACATCTGTTGGTAATCCGATAGCAGTCGGCGCGTGTCGTGCAATTCCTTAAGAATCGATTCGATCTGCTTTTGCACGATCGAGTCCATCACCGCTTCGCTCTTATTCCGCACTCCCGCCATATAGAGTAGAAGGTCTTTCGGGCTGACCGCACCCGTGAGCTTATCGTTATGAAGTGCGTAGATGCGATGATTGGGCGATTGAATCATCATGCGGAAAGCCGTGACGATGGAGTCGCTCTCGTGAATCGTGACGACCGGATCCAGTTCGTCGCGAATGTCGCCTAAAGTTTTAATGTTGGTTTCGGTTCGAGCCCGTAACAGCCCTCGTAGCAAGTGAAAGTCGGTTAGCACGCCCACGACGTCGCCGGCCTTATTGACTACAGGAACGGTCGTCAATTTATGCGACGTCATGAATTGGGCCGCGTCACTGATCGGCATTTCTTCTTCGCACACCAGAAGCACTTGGCTCATAAACTGTTTTACTGTGGGCTGGGGCGGGGGTCCGGACTTTTTCGACATAGTAACCTCTCTCAACGCTTAGACTAATAGGTTAATATAAGCCCGCGTCTTAAACAGACTTTATCCTTTGCGTTAGGACCCTAAGTTGAAGATCCCGTGTTTAGGCCAGAAGTTTCTTTTTGAGTTGCCGATGCGCGAACCACATCAACACGGTTGAGTAAAGGATTAGGACGGGTACATGAATGCAAAACATCTTGAACGGGTCTTTATCCCAAAAAACCGACTGGGCCAGTTGTACACCATGATAAAGAGGCAAGGCTTTAGCCGCCCATTGAGCCGGTTCGGGCATCTGCGTGATCGGAAAAAAGATTCCAGAGAGAAAGTAGATGGGCGCGATAAGAAAGGAATAAACCGACTGGAACTGGTCGATGCTCTTAACGTAACACGTGCTGATCAAGCCAATGGCGCCGAGAGGGAGAGCCACCAAAACACCCACCAGTGGCACGAGCGGGGCCAGCCAGGGATTGGCGAAGAGACCGAACGCCGACAGCAGCAGCCCGACGATGGACATCATCAGGGCTCCCTTTAGAGCAACCCAGATAAATTCGCCGATTACGACCTCGCTCACCCCAATCGGCGTGGTGAGCATGGCTTTAAACACATTCTCAAATGTCATTCGCACGTAGAAGCCATAGCTTGTCTCGAAGAACGAGGTGAACATGGCGCTCGAGACCGCGAGTCCCGGGGCGAGGTACTGGGCGTAGGTCAAACCTCCGACCTGGGCGACAAAGGAGCCGAGACCCGCTCCCAGCGACAGCATAAGAAGCGTGGGTTCCGTTACCGACGGTGAGACATTGGCGATTAGGTTCTTGCGATAAACCCACCAGTTGCGACGTACGATGTGCCAGCTCAGTTGCAGTGACTCAAGCATCGGCGTTCAGCTCCTTGCCTGTCAATTTAAGGAACACGTCTTCCAAGTGCGAGGGTCGAAGTTGCAGCGCCTGGACTTTGACTTCCTCTTGAAGACTGAGGAGTTCCGTCAACTCAGAGGCGCGGATATAAATACCGGAGCTATCCTCGACCAGTTGAAAGCCTCTCTTCTCGGCGGCTTCTTGCACATGGCGGTGACCGTGGGTTTTAGGGAATACGGCCACATACCCGGGCGTGTGCTTGAGGCGCAGACTTTCCGGGGTTCCCTCGGCAATCACCTGACCTTGATTCATAATAACCAGGCGGTCGCAGAGCACCTCGGCCTCATGCATGTAATGAGTGGTCAGAAGGATGGTTTTTCCTTCCGCTTTCAGATCGTTGATTTTACCCCAAAGCAAGTGGCGAACCGCAGGGTCGAGGCCCGTCGTCGGTTCATCAAGAATGACGAGATCGGGATGACCGAGCAGCGCGCGCACGAATACCAAGCGTCGCTTCATGCCGCCACTTAAGAAGCGGATCGAGTCATGGGCCTTATGGGCCAGACTCATAAATTCCAGAAGCGCATCGACCCGGCGGCCGCGCTCGTCCACCGGCATGGCCACGAAGGCGGCATAGAGCAGCATGTTCTCGCGCACGGATAGGCTTTCGTCGAGGGCGTTGTCTTGGGTGACTACGCCCATCCGGCGCTTCACCGCGCGGGCATTGGTCCGGGGGTCTTGGCCAAATACGGAAAGTTCCCCGCTGGTGCGGTTGACGACGCCGTAAAGCATACTAATAAAGGTGGATTTGCCAGCGCCGTTCGGACCCAGCAAGCCGAAGCACTCGCCTTTGCGGATCTCGAGCGAAACGCCACGAACGGCCTCAAAGTCACCGAAAGTTTTGCGGACATCACGGGCGTGAACGAGAATTTCCGACTGCATGGCCGAAAGTTATATCACGGCCCGGATGCAAGGCTAGAATTTTAAATCGGGTCGCGAAACCAAAGGCTTAGGCGTGTTAACCTTTAAGCACAAGTGTCTACCTTGTGGTCACTGACGGACAACAGACTCATTCTGAGATGGTACTCAGAGTGCAGTTGTTGACCGCGGCCCCACCGGTCCGACGAGGAGGAATCATGCGTCTCGCTCTCTGCCTAGTCATTTCAATGATGACATGGGCGACGTCAGTTCAAGCCCAATCCAAACCGGCACCGAACCGTTTTGACGGTCGGCTGATCACCTATCAGCAATTTATGCGACTGAATTCAGACGCTCGCCGGGCCTATCTGACAGAGCTGCAAGATATTTTAGTGCTGCTCGAGCAAAATCAGACGCGCTTTCAAGTCGCGAGTTACGAATCTTCGTCTTGGAAACTGAAGGAGCAAATCGCATCTTTCCTTAAGATGGCTGAGCTTCTGCCATCGGCGGCGGCCGAAACCGTTGGTCCGGTGAACGTCGGTCAGCGCCGCCCGGCCATTCCGCGTTGGAATTCGACAGAGGGAAAATGGATCTGCGATCCCGCGCCTCCATACGCTTTTGATCCGACTCTTGGCACGTGCATTATTCAGTACGAACGTCGCGGCCAGATGCTATCGGAATGGACCGGAGACTGTCCCGGCGGTCAGGTCGCCGTCAAGAATCGCGACGTTCCCACCGTTCGCTGTGTTCCTCAGGAAAGCTGGAAAGCTTTGTCGAAGTCTCGGCAAAAAGAGATCCGAACAGGCGTTCGTTTTGAGCCGGACTTTTTTGATGGCGAAGATTCGGACTTCGGCCGCAAATACACCCACGGCGGTGGCGTATATGAAAATGATGGATCCGCCGTAGCTGGCGCACCCGGCGCAGGCATCGGATCGGGAACTGGTCCGACGGCGGGTACGACTCCTGATAAACCCGAAGGTGGCCAAGTCCAGGGGCCCCAATCCAGCGCGGCTGATGTAGCGCCGCCCATCGTCCAGCCTCCGGTTTGCCGCCTGGAAAAGCTCACTTGTGAAAGTTTGGGAGAGGCTCAGAAAAAACAACTGATCGCCGCCTTTCGCAAAGACACCGGCGCCGACACTTGCGTAGCCGGCGGCTTCTTTACCAAGAAAAGCAACAGCCCCGCCCGTGGCAAAGGCTCCTGCGAATTGGTGAAAACGATGAAGGTCGGCCCGGCTGACGCTGCCAATCCGGGTGGCGTCATGAACAGCTGCGCTAAAGATGAAGCGACCAAGAAAGAAACGGCCATGTGTAATCCAGCCGTCTTCTGTATCGGATTGAAGGCCACAGATAAGGTCCGCAAGCAAATGCTCGACGGGATCAATGGCGATCGTAAAAAGGCGATGGATGCGGCGATCGCGGCGGCGGCGGCCAAAAAGCCGATGGATAAAAAGACCAAGAAGCGCGTGCCCCTAACGGCGGCTGAGAAGACGGCCATCGAAAACCAATACGTGTCTTTGACCGACCAACAGATCAGCTCGATCTACAAGACGGTCGATGGGACGGACGATAAAATCCTGACCATGACTTTCTGCGCGCCCATTAGTCAGGAACTGACGAAGAGCTGCGATACGGTACTTCAGGACCATTTAGACAAAAAGCGTGGAGCGCCCGGATATGTGGGCGAAGGCTACGAGTACGTGCAGTGCGATCCGTCGAAGATCAAAGGCTTTCCTCTGCAAGACGAATGGAACAAGCTGGCCCAAGATACCTACGAGGCTTATAAAAGCCAGTGTGGAAACAGTGGCAGCAATTCCAAATTCCGCGCGTTGTTCTGCGAAGAGTGCAATATGGTCGGTGAGCGCATTTTTAAGGCCAACCAAAAGGCTGTCGGTACCGGTTGTACAGACGTGGCCAGCGGTGCGGCTCAGCCCGCTCAACCGGGAGCCGGTTCAGCGATCCGAGAGGGTGGTAGCGTCTTTCAAGACGAATAGTCACTTGGCGCGAATGGACTTTTCAAAATCCCGGATGAGGTTCTCGTCCTCCCGGGCATAGCCGGAGGGTTCCAGGACTTCGCATTGGAACCCGGCCTCCGCGACTTTATTCTTTAAATCCTCGACATGAAGGCCGCCAATCACCACGGCGGCCGTCTTAAAGGTCCGCTCCTGTAAGGTTTTGACGAAGCGATCATTGCGCGCGGTCAGCGTCTTGTTAAAGCCATCTAGCTCCTCAACCAATTTGTCTTTGATCTTCGGCACGAGCTCCGGGATCGGCGTGTCTTTATCGATCTTCAACACTCCCGCCGCCGACTCGGCGAAGAGCTTCTGGCGATCGGTATCCGAGGTTAATTCACTCAAGCGACTATAAAAGCCGGCCCAACCACGCAGGTTACTCAGGCGCACGAGGCCTTCTTGAATCAATTTATCGTCGTCACCGCAGACCGTGAGAATCTTCTCGCCGAAGCGCGCCTCCAGCTTCATTGGCACATGGCTCACCACCCGGGTGAAATTCTTCGTCTGAGCCTGCTGCTTGAGGGTCGCGAGATCCCAGCCATTAAAGACCGTGGTGAAGTCGTCGTTGATTTCGCCTTCGCATCCTTCGGCCACCACCAAATCGAGCTTCTTATTTTTGATTCGGTCGGCGAGCGCAATGTAGATCGCGGATTGGTTTTTTTCCTGCGGATATTTTTCTTTGAAACCTTTGGTAATCGTCTTGGGAGCGAGATGCCACTGTTTCACAATCATTACGGTGGCGGCGTCCTTTGGAGCATTTTTACAAACCCCGACCTTGGTCATAAGGCCCTTGCCAAAAGCCAGGGGGAAGAGCGCGGTCAGCAGCCAAATCAACGATGGATCTCCTTCGAACTAAAATCTAATTAAATGGGGTTTCGGGTAGGGCGTCAACCTTATGCGGCCCAGGAGGGGGGCAGGGAGATGCTAGCGACATCTCCCCACCCTTACAGACAAAAGGGGTTGCTCGTTGCTCTGAAAAGAGTTCTATCCCGAAACGCTAAAGCGTGGATTAAAGCACAGTTAAAAGTATTTAATACTATTGCGGAATTCGGCGCTGCTCGGGTAATTTACACCGCATGAGAGTATTAGTAGTCGAAGACGAAAAAAAATCCGCAAGTTTTATCAGAAACGGTCTCCAGGAAGCCGGATATGTGGTTGAAGTCGCCGAGAGCGCAAGCGCGGGACTGACCATGTCGGCCAACTCCGAATTTGATCTGGTGGTTCTAGACATTATGCTGCCCGATGGGAACGGCATGGATGTAGCCCGCCAGATGCGCAACGAAGGATTCAAGGGATTTATCCTGATGCTCACGGCGCTAGATTCGACCCGCGACAAAGTGCGCGGGCTCGATAGCGGTGCCGATGATTATCTGGCCAAACCGTTTGAGTTCGACGAGCTCCTCGCCCGCATTCGCGCGCTGCTTCGCCGCAAAGAGGGCGGCCGCACACGACTCGGATTTGAGGATCTGCAGATGGACTTGATCCAGCGGCAGGTGAAGCGCGCAGGGAATGAGATTCCGCTGACGCAAAAAGAGTTCTCATTGCTTGAGTACTTCTTGCGCAACGCCAACCGTCCGCTCACGCGCACCGAAATCGGTGAGAATGTTTGGGACGTGCACTTCGATAACGAGAGCAACGTGATCGACGTCTACGTTCGGCACCTGCGCAAAAAGATCGATGAACCTTTTCCGACTCGGCTGTTACACACGGTCACCGGTTACGGTTACGTTTTAAAACGCGCTGAACTCCAATGATAAGTTTGCGTCGCCAGGGCATCCGCTGGCGCCTGGCGATGCTTTACTTACAGATCTTCGCGGTGGGCTTAAGCGTTTTTTGCGCGCTTTTGTTCCAGTACTTCCAGCGCACGCAGACAGAAGCTTTTGACAGCACCCTTTACAACTTCGCGGTCGATATCAACGCCAATCTCGAAATGGATTTTGTCGGCCGTCTCTTTGTATTGAACTCCACGATCCCCGAAGCGGGTAAGTTCTTGCCGTTCCATCTGGGCGCGATTTTTCTCGAAATCCGCGACACGAGCGGAAAGGTGTTGATGCACTCCAAGGCTCTCGGCAGCCGGCGCCTCCCCCTCGACCGGCCGACGCTCGATCGCGTCCTGACGGATAAGTTCGATTTCAAAACAATTCCCCCAGCAGAGCTCGGGCTCGACGGGTCGCGGCCCGACCACCGCCTGCTCACGTTTCTGGCCAATCGAGGCGACTGGCGCGAGCCGCTTATTTTACAGATCGCGGTGCCCATGGATCTCCCGCGCCAGGAGCGGCGCGACCTCCTTTTGTTTTTTGCCATTGGGATTCCGCTATTTTTACTGGTGACCGGTATGGTGGGAGTATGGCTTTCCAAACACGCCATGCGCCCCGTGCATGAAATGACACTGAAGGCGGCCAGCATTACGGGAGTCGAAAATCTAAAGGAGCGAATTCCGGTGCCGGTGGCGGACGACGAGATTCACGAACTGGCTGTGACGTTTAACAATCTGCTCGACCGACTGGACCGCGCCTTCGCCTCGCAAGATCGCTTTGTCAGCAATGCGTCCCACCAGCTTAAAACTCCGCTTACCATCTTAAAAAACGAGCTCCACGTTCTGCGTAAGGCCCACGCCCAGGGCGCCGATTTGGGGCCCGGTCTGGATTCCGCCGCGCAGGAGATTCAGCGTCTGATCCTTCTCGTTCAGGATCTTTTGCTGCTGGCCCGCCTTGAGGCGGGCCGCGACACCATTACGCTCATGCCGGTTCGTATCGACGAGGTCATGATGCAGGTGGTGGCTCGGCTGCAACGGCTTGCGACCGAGAAGAAGTTGCGACTGCGCACTCAAATTCTCACCACGGCCGCCGACCAGATTCCCAATCTGGAGGTGCAGGGAGATGAGGAATTGGTGGACTCGATGCTGGAAAACTTCGTGGAGAACGCGATCAAGTACGCGCCGAGCGGAACCGACATTGAGCTGACACTGAAAGAGTCTTCCGAGGGACTTGAGCTTTCCGTTCGCGATCACGGACCCGGTATCTCGGGAGAGATGAAGGCGAAAATGTTTGAGCGCTTCAGTCGTGGCAAGCCGTCGAACGAAATCCCTGGTTCAGGCCTCGGCCTTTCTATAGCGGCTGAGATCGCGCGAATTCATAATGTGCGCATTGCGCTTGAGGATCCAAAAAGCGGCCCGGGAATGGTCGTGACTTTGACCTTCTTACAGCCCCCAAGACAGGCTTAAGGTCGCATCGAATATGTTGTCATAATAATAGACTTCAACCTTATGCACGCCCGCAGTCATGGCTCGTGTCGCTGTGTAAGTCGTGGCCGACTGGTCGACATAGGCGTCGATCACGACCACGCCATCGACTAGGACCCTAACGCCGTCATCCGCGGTGACGGTGAAGGTATAGGTGCCGGCCGCAAAAGTGAAATGTCCTTGGTGATAAATCGAAAACGTCTCTGGATTCAGGCGCGGATCGGGCGATAGAAGGCCCCAGTTGAAGGCGAGGGGATAGGCATCATTGCGCGCGAACTTCAGTTCGGTGAGATTCATATTGTCATAGTAGTAGCCGCAGAAAGTCTCGCGGCAATGGGTGGGATTGGTATCGGCCGTGCCCGAGACGTAAAACTTGTCATTGTCCGCGGCTCCACAAGTCAGTTGCACCAGCGGAGCGGCGTCCGCGAGTGAGGACCCACTAATTGCGAGGCACTTGCCGCTGTTGAGATTTTCGATCTGATAAAAACCGCGTGGGCGCGCGATGAAATTGAAAACCTGACTTGCGGCGGCCGCATTGCATGTCGCGAGCTGGATAGCAGCGCCGTCTTGAGTCGAGGCTCCGGCCACGTTCAAGCATTTGTTGGAATTGGAATCGACGATTTGGTACCCGCCACTCACGACTTGAATTCGAAAATACTGATTCACTTCGCCATGGCAGGGAAACTGAATAAGGGCGGTACCATCAACCGTAAACGATTCATTCACGTCCACACATAGTCCGGAATGGATAAGGTGGAGCGAGGAGGCCGCGGCAGGTGCTGCTACGGAATTGGGATTCGGCAAGGGCATGGGAGTCGGACTGGGGGCGGGGGCCGGACGTGGAGTGGGACCAGGCGCGAGTGAAGCGGATTCCGTCGCCTTTTCCGGCAAAGTTTCGGAACAGTTTTGGAAGGGAAGTAGGAGGGCTAGTGAGCCCAGCGCGATCAACCCGGAACGTACCCATCGCATATCTTTAGAATAGCCCGGCGCGCGCTCGATCGAGAATGAATCCGTGCGCTTTGTATCAATCTGAGTCATAAATGGAACATGCTTTTCGCGAGTTTAGGATTCGTCATCGGTGCTATCGGCACGTTGATCGGCGTGGGCGGGGGATTTCTTCTAGTCCCCATCCTCCTGGTGCTTTATCCCGACCGGTCAAATATGTGGGTGGGAAGCCTCAGCATGTGGATGATCGCGCTCAACGCGACCTCGGGTTCGATCTCTTATTATTTTAAAAAGACCATTCATTTTCGCACAGCCTGGGTCTTTATTGTAATGGCGGTTCCCGGCAGTGTCTTGGGCGTGCTGCTGGAGCATTATGTGAGCCGGGCCGCATTCGAAAAGATTTTCGCCATCGTGCTCACAGCCTACGCGCTCTTTCTGGTGCTGCGGAAATTCGATAAAGTTAAAGGCGGGCTCATCACAGCCGGCAGCCAACTTCCGGCGCGCTTCTATGTCACGGGAGGATTGGTCAGTTTCGTGGTGGGGTTCGTAGCGTCGTTTCTGGGCTTGGGTGGAGGGGTCGTTCATGTTCCTCTCTTGGTCCATTTCATGGGCTTTCCGGTGCACCTGGCCACAGGCACCTCCCAGCTGATCTTGGCGGCTACGGCATGGATGGCCACCTCGGCGCATATTTACCATGGCGATATCTCTTTCTCGGATCCCATGGTGTGGCAGCTGGGGCTGGGGGCCGCCGCCGGAGCTCAGGTCGGAGCCCGTTTTTCGACCCGGGTCTCGGGGCCTATCATCATGAAAATCCTGGCCGTGGCGATGCTAATCGTCGCTGTGCGGTTACTTCTCCGTTGACCGCGGGCCCGGCTCAGTTTTAGTTTCGGGGGCTCTGATCATTCGAATGCTCGGGTGGTGGAATTGGTAGACACGCAGGTCTCAGAAGCCTGTGGCCGTAAGGCTGTGGAGGTTCAAGTCCTCTCCCGAGCACCAGCTTTTCAACGCGATTTCTGCCCCAAAATTCTTTATAAAAAATAGTTGTGGTGATCTGTAGATTCGGGAAAATGGACAGAAACTACGCTTAAAGATGTCAAATAAGGGGATTAGCCGGTGACATTGTTGAAAATTTTAATTCCTTTTTTTTTATCAGTGCCGTCTCATGCCCAGTCGGCGCTCCTCACGTTTCAACAGGTTCATGAATTGCCCGAACCCGCTCGGTCGGAGTACTTTAAAAGCCTAGTCAAGGCCATGGACCGCGTTCCGGCCTTTACGGCTCATTCTCGTAAGGCCAAAAAATTCGCCCGAGAGAACTCCCGAACTCGAGGGGTATTTTTTGAACTGCCTGAAAACGAAGTCGCCTGGTTTCGGTTCGCGCTTCGAGTGCAGCTGGCGTGCAGCAAGGAACCCGCATGCCGTGAATTGTACAACTTATCGGCCAACAGCCAATTCAAAGGTTGGGGCTCGAAATGACGATTTTATTCATTTTGACATTTCCCGCCTTTGCCCTATGTCCGGTCACCTCCGAGTTCGGAATGAAACGCGTGCAAATGTCGGGCAAGTCGGTCTATGCGCATTTCACTAAGCATCCCTACGGGGAAAGCGAGGATTTTTGGCAGGCTCTGAAGGAAGATTCGAAGCCGAAAATCGAGGCCAAATTGCGCCAGTTGGTCGAAAGCCGCCGTGCGCTCGTGACGAGCCTGCGTTCTGACCACCGGGCTCTAACGAAGCTCTTAAAGAAAAGAGAGATTCAATGGCTTGGAATTGAAGCGTCTCCAAGGGAAATGCGACGTGGGCGTAGCCCTGCGGAACTAGTTCATGACTATAACGAATTGAAGTCGTTGTTAGAGGGTACTTTTTCAAAGACCTTGAGTGACGATCTTTTGACTCTTCTTTATCCCTCTTACGTTCGGATAATGGCGGAACAGCCGGATTTAGTCAGAGGAATCCGATTAGAACCATTGGATGACGATCAGGCAAAAGACGAATCGAGTGCCATTCTAGAGCGAAGGTTGAAAGCTCGAAAATCATTGATAGATATCGGCATGAAAGGAGGTTTTCCCTTCGAGAAGTTTAAAAAAGTCGACGCATTGAACACTCTGGCTTTGAGCCGCAATCAACCTTTAAGTGAGTCTGAAATCAGTTCAGCCCTTTCGGGTGTTACAAGCCCTGCTGCCATAGCTGGGATACGTGCCTTTGTAAAAGAGACGAACGACTTTTTAAGACAAGCCGCCCTTCGAGATGTTACGGCGAGCAACAACATTGTCCGTCTCCAGGGTAACGGATACGTTTCTATGGGCACTAGTCACGGTCCCGGTATACTCCGACGCCTGGACAGCGTTTGTGCGGAGCGAGGCAGCTCCGCCGCTGAGGCCACGCGCTAAAGCCTGTTGAAACTGGAGCGCTTGGTTCCTTAGGGCGAGGAGTGAGGATCCTTTGCGGGCCCTCATTTCAAGGTTCTATTGGCTCGACTGGGAAGGTTGAGTCCGCTGCCGTTCATTCAACCACGTCACGAAGACTCAGGAAAGGGCGCTCAGATAATCCTAAAAATCGGCGAGCCGTTGAACCCAAGAGAATCCGTCTGGCCTGCGATCGGCGTGGATTAGTCAGGATCGTGAGCCAGGCTTGGCGGGCATCTGCATACTCGGCAAGGGCGTGAGCGATGGTTTTGGTTTCTGGAATTCTAACTTCAGTAGAGGGGACTCCAACTTTACGCAGAGATTGACTCAAGTTTTCTAAAACTGATTTTACCCTGGAGTGATCTTCTTTTACATCTTCAATCTGGCTCAGCAGAACTCGCGATCGTGGTTGCACGTACACGAGATCCACGTGAACTTTTGTCTTTCGGGCGAAATCCGCGATCCAGCGCACTTGCTTCGCAGACGGCGGAGCCGAAACATCCACGCCGACTACGAACCGAACGACGGTTGAAAAGGAACTCGGGTCCAAGTTCGGCTTTATGATTAAGACAGGAAGAGTGGCGGTCAATGCCGCGGTCTCCGAAAAACTTCCCAAGAACCACTGCGGGAGACCCGTGCGATTCGTACTTGCCACAACGAGCAGA
>JALHOQ010000084.1:8425-14780 GCA_022842925.1 Bdellovibrionales bacterium | reverse complement strand
GCGGCTGCAAAAAGTCGACGAGCCCCGCTGTTGACTTTAGGGGCCTGATCCCGCTAAAACGATCTTTCTTTGAAGCGCGCGCGAGTAGCTCAGTTGATAGAGCGTCGCCTTGCCAAGGCGAAGGTCGCCGGTTTGAGCCCGGTCTCGCGCTCCAAGTTCTAAAAAAACGCCCCAAAATGTAACCAAGTAATATAATTAAAATCGTAAGCCCCCAAAATCCAGGCATAAGCCGAGGCTTCATATGTATCATCTTAAAAAAAGAATTTCGAAAGCTGTGCTTATCTTCTGCTTATTGGCCGCGCTCGTGCCTGATCATCAAGTCAACGCCTCATCTCCCCCTAAATCCTCAAATCGAAATAGCGTTGTCTTCTTTCACCCGGACGGTATGTCTTTGAGTCACTGGACCGCGATTCGCATGATTACTGTGGGCCCGGATGGAATGACGAATTGGGACGGCCTGCCCGGCATGGCGATTTACCGCGGGCATATGAGAGACGCACTTTCGGCCACATCTAACGGCGGCGCGACCAGCCATGCTTACGGAGTCAAGGTCGGGGCCGGTTCTTTTGGAATGGACGATAAACAGAAGATTCGTTCCGCATCCGGATTCGACGGATCACTCATGCTCGAAGCCAAACGCGCGGGCAAGGCCATTGGACTTGTGCAAACGGGTTACATCGCTGAGCCAGGCACCGCCGCCTTTCTCGCCCGCATTGAAGACCGGTCACGGTACGAAGAGATCGCGAAGCAAGTTGTTATGGCCGAGCCGGACGTCCACTTCAGCGGCGGCGAGCGTTTTCTACTCCCGAAGGGCGCAAAGGGCCGATTCGGTGAAGGTGAGCGCAGCGATGGACTGAATCTGATCGAATGGGCGCAGGAAAAGGGCTACACAGTTGTGTACACCAAAGAGGAATTAAAAGGCCTCCCGAACAGTACAAAAAAAGTCCTCGGTGTTTTTTCCTGGAGTCATACGTTTAATGACGAGACCGAAGAAGAGTTGAAAAAAAAGGAACTCCCGCTCTACAACCCGCAGGCGCCCACAGTCGGCGAGATGGCAGAAGCCGCTCTGAAGGTGCTCTCGCGGCATTCAAAAGGCTTCTTTCTCGTTGTTGAAGAAGAAGGAACCGACAACTTCGCGAATAAGAACAACGCGTCCGGCTTTCTCGAAGCGGGGCAAAGAAGCGATAAGGCTGTGGGCCTCCTGAATGAATTTGTAAAGAAGAGTCCGAGAACCCTGCTACTGGTCACTTCCGATTCGGATGCGAGTGGCCTTCAGGTACTCGGCTTAAACGCCAAGATCATGCCAAAGGACAAGCCGCTTCCCGCTGGCGTTAAGGAATGTGCGATATGCGACGGGCAGGAGGGAACCGCGAGCCTCCCCTTTCTGGCCGCCCCAGATAAGGCTGGGGTCCGACTTCCCTTTGCAATCGCGTGGACGGGGACAGCCGATGGTACGGGAGGAATTCTTGTCCGCGCGGCAGGCAAAAACTCTGGCAAAGTTCGCGGACATTTCGATAATACCGAAATTTATAAACTAATGAGAGAGACCTTATTCAAATAAAAATGGAAGGAATTCAAAACTGGCCGACTTGCCTGTTGGCAAGTCGTGCCGAAGTTTTTGTTTTGGCTGGGATATTGCTTTTAGCTAAAGCATGTCGACGAAACCACCTTCAAATGATCCCCCCTGTCCGCGCTGTCCGAACGGCGGAGATCTTGTCCGGCATGGCCGCTTCTATCGAAAGTCCCAAAAGAAGTGGATCCGCCGTTGGCGCTGCAATTTGTGTTTAAAAACGGTGTCACGAGCGACTTCCGAGCTCGAGTTCGGACAAAAGAAACGGCAGTTTAATCAGTCGATTTACTTTCTTCTGTGCTCGGGGGTTTCTCAACGACGACTTAGCCTAGGTCTAAACCTTCATCGAAAAACCATCGCTCGAAAGCTCAAATTTTTGGCCATAAAATGCCGGTTTAGACAGAATCGCTTTTGGCTTAAGTATCTAGAGGCGCCGATCGAGCGCGTTCAGTTCGACGAAATGGAAACCAGCGAGCACACGAAACTAAAGCCCCTAAGTATTGCTCTGGCGGTTTGTGAAAAATCGAGAAAGATTTTAAACTTCCAAGTGGCGTCTATGCCTGCCAAAGGTCATCTGGCTAAACTCTCTCGCAAAAAATATGGCCCGAGGCCCGATGATCGGGCTGAAGCCTTGAATCGGCTGTTTGAGAGCATGTCGCCCATTTTGACCGAGAACGCTCACTTGAGATCAGATCAAAACCCACGCTACCCAGTGTGGACAAGAGGAACGGGCTGGCAGCACTCCACCATCAAAGGGAGTCGCGGAGCTGTTACGGGGCAAGGTGAACTGAAGAAGGTTGTTTTTGATCCCTTGTTCTCACTCAACCACACCTGCGCCATGATTCGAGCCAACGTGAACCGAATGTTTAGAAAAACCTGGTGCACCACTAAAAAAGCAGAAGCTCTGACCGATCATCTCTGGCTTTATATGGATTTCCACAACCGGATTCTTACATAAATCGTCTCGCGGGCCGCCTAAGACCTCGGTCGGCACGACTTGCCAACAGGCAAGTCGGCCAGCTTTAATCAAATAAACCCATCCAGATTCACAAGAGAGAAAAACGTCCGAGTTCGCGTGTCGGTGAACTGGCTTTTCTCTTGGGCCTCGGCCCACTCGGTCGGGAACTTCTCGCGTAGAGCGATCAGCTGCGGCCATGACGCCGACATGGCATAGCGGACTAAGTGATCTCTCCCCGTAAACTCCCAAACTTTAAAGCCCAGCTCTTGCGCCTGCTGGGCGGCCTCGCGGGACTTAGTAGCAAACAGAAACTTGGTCTGTGGATGCCCAGAGTAATTCAGGTTTCGTGGTATCGACAGCGCGAGTTTTAATACATATTTGGGATCATTCAAGACAAAGTTTATGTTGAAGCCCGAGACATAAATATCGTGTTCGTTTTTTAAATTTTCCGGCAAAAATGCGATTGCGTTGTCGTGCATCACTCGCTTAGGCGAAACAATCGCTTGCGCTGGCCGAGTGGCCGCGGCCGCGGCGAACCGGCCTAGCGTGATCGGGTCTCTGCTCGTGCGCACCCGATCGGCGGTGATCTGCTGACTGTGCCTTTCGGACGGGACGATCAGAATCGGACCAGTTGGAGTGAGCTCCGTTTTGTCCCAAAACCAATCGAAGGTGTAAAAGCTGTGTGACATAGCCTCGCGATTGGTTTTAACAAACCATTCCGGCACGAATCTTTGGTCGGCCGGCATGGCGGCGGCAAAATCGCGAAACAGGCCACTCTTTGCAAACGTACGCTCAACCATTTTAGCCACGCTGACTTCTAGAACGGAATCGTTGGGGTCATCAAAACCCGGCAAGACTTCAGCTCCCAGCCAGCGCTTGTACAAGGCGATATGTGCGGGTTTAAGAGCATGAAAATAAATTTTGGCGCGATTGAGATCCAGCCACTGCCCAGGCTTTGTCGCCACCTGCGAATAGTAAGCGGCCACCATTGCGGCCACGCCACCCAATTGCAAAGCCTCATTTTCGAGTCCCGGAATCTGCGAGGCCCGACCGAACTCGAACATAAACAGATTCTCCGAATCATCCGGCAGGCGTTTGCGCTTGGCCCATGCTTCCTCTTCCCACGGCAGACGCGTTCGCCCCAGCATCATCCAATGATTTTGATACATCACTCCGAGCGCGATTCGCAAAGTCGCGCGACGAATCCGCACCCGGATTCGCTCGTCCCCGCTCTCTACCCGCGCCTTCACTTCTTCCATCGGCATGCTGTCGAATGGAGAGTCCATTTCGGCCACCCGCTCCCAGGGAATTTTTCCGCCGAAGGCCGCTTTCGCATCCTTGGCCGTCATCCAGCTTAAAGATTCTATAAAAATAAATCCGTCCGGGTGCGCCCCTTCAGCCGACTGTTTGTAAAAATCCAGCTGATTCGGGTCGATGTATTTCCGGGCCGCCATTTCGCCTAAGGCTTGGGCGTCGATCCGGCGATGACTGGTGCCGGCCAAAATCGTGTCGAGAAATATCTGCCCTAACTCTTGATTGCGCGCGCTTGGATTGAGAATCGCTTCACACGCGCTCTTCGTGGGAACCCGCATCGCATCGCTGAGATAGTCAATCGAGTAGGTCTTCGAACGCTTCAGGCTGCCATCGGCCGCGGCTTCGAATTCAATGGCCGTGGAATGAAAATAGCTGCCGAGGGACGGGTTTAATATGCGCACGGTTTTCGGCAGGTTCTGGATGTCGACTGTGGGCCGCTCGAGCGGCGCCGGATCCGGAAATATGGGAAAGCGTATAATCGCAGCCACGGACAGGTGCGAAAAAAGGCCTACAACCAGGCAAAAAACGCCTGCTAAGTGGCTGTATAATCGATCTTTTTTCATTTTTGCCATTCCCTAGCCCAGGATTGCAATCTCCCCGCCAGATTTGCATCAACTTGATCCGCCCGACGAGCCGAGTTGGCTAATGCCCTTCCGTGGGGAATACTCAGCTCATGAAAAACATCGGCGACGTTTTATCCAAGCCCCTTCTCGAGCAACGCGATCTTCTCGCCCGAGGCGAGGTCTTATCTCTGGATCTCACCCAAGCCTATATCGCCCGCATCGAAGAGATAAATCCGCAACTCAATATCGTCATTCGCAAGAATTTTTCACGCGCGCTAAAGCGGGCTGCCGAACTGGACCGCGCACGTGCAACGGGACAGCCTCTCGGCGCACTTCATGGAGTTCCCTTTACGATCAAAGACTCGTTTCGCGTTCACGGTTCCCCCACATCCTACGGCGTGCCGGGCGTGCGGTGGATACCGGGCATGGGCAATTGCACGATCGCTGAACGGTTGATCAGCGCCGGTGGAATTCGCATGGGACAAACGAATGTTCCACTCGCCTGCTTTGACTGGCAAACCAATAGTCCGATTTACGGATTAACTAAAAGTCCTCTGCACCCCGACTACACCGTCGGCGGCTCGTCGGGCGGATCCGCCGCGAGTGTGGCCGCCGGACTTTCACCCTTTGAGATCGGCAGCGATATCGCGGGCTCGATCCGCTATCCCGCCCACTGTTGTGGCGTTTTCGGATTGCGCCCGACCCACGGCTTTGTTCCCTTTAGCGACACCGGTCCCGCCTTAAGCGAAAAGCCTTTCCATAATATGGCCGTGGCCGGACCGCTGGCGCGCAATCTCACGGATCTTAAGCAAGTCTTCAGCCTGATCACGGCCTCGCAGGATTCAGCCAAACATAAACCTCGTTTAAGAATCGCCTACACGTTCGGATGGTCCGGTGTCAGCGCGGACTCGAACACAAAAAGGCTTATGGATTCCTTTCTCGCACGAGCGCGAAGCCAACATGATGTGGTTGAAATCGCGGCGCCTGACTTAATGGATCGTGCGGAGCAACTATGGGGCTTGATTGTGGGCTTTGAATTTCGCAAACTCCTGCCACTACCCATGCGCGGCCGCCCGGCCTTGAAACTGCTGTTTAAACATCTTATCGCCAATCGAATCGGCGAAGGGCCGCTGCCCGAGTGGTTCGGGAAGGGATTACAGCTGAGTGCGGAGGGCTATCGGGAAGCCTTGGCTGAAGCCGAATCTCTCCGCCCGCGTTTTGACTCGAGTCTGACCGACTACGATCTTTGGCTGACTCCCGTATCGCCGGGTCCGGCCATACGCCACCAAAAGATCGGCTCCGACCTCGATTTAGACGGAACCAAAGTTTCTTATTCGCGTTACCTCGGCACGTTCTTGACTGGAACCGCCACGCTCTATCACCCGATTCTCACCGCGCCCATCGGTGTAAATCCAGAAGGTCTACCTGTTGGGCTGCAGTTTCACGGCAAGCGCGGCCAGGATTGGCAGCTCTTGGCCGATAGCGGTTTGCTTTTGGGCATTTCATAGTCTTACTCCCATATTCTGTACCACCGTTCCGAAAATCATATCTAACTCATACGCGAAGTCACCGCAGATATTGCCCTTCACGCCGCCGGTAGAGTCCGCTAGCAGACCCACACGTAACCCTATTTTTTGCGCGCCATTGAAGATCGAATTCAAGCACGCCTGATCATTCACCGCGATCGTATTCACACTGTAGCGACGAACCGGAGCCACCGAACCCGTAAACGCATCTAAGAAACCCACATAGCTCGAAATCGGATGTAAGTCGTCGCTATAGTTCTCTGTCGGCGCAATACTATCTTGCGAAAAATCATCCTCATCGGTCAGAATCACGACAGCAAAAAAGGAGTCCGGGCGCAGGAACCCCGCATTGCCGACGTTTTCCAGAGCCGCGCGCAGACTTTGAAAACTGCGCTCATTTCCTCGCCCATAAGTTCCCTGCAAA
>JALHOQ010000084.1:0-8415 GCA_022842925.1 Bdellovibrionales bacterium | reverse complement strand
TGTTCCTGTTGAAATTCGTGATCAAATCGGGAGTGGCCGGATTGAGCACCCGAAAGTCTCCCGGTTGGGTAGGCGTACCGGCACGGAACCAAGCCTTTTCTTCCTGCGGACGACCCTCGTAAAAAACCGGGGTCGGAGTTGAATTGTAATACGGCGTCCACTCCGGCAAGGCCAGATAGGCATCAGTCGTTGTCACTGCGATCTGAAAATCCATTCCGCGCGCCTGCAACTTCTCAATCACTAGGGGAAAGTTCGCGGCCATGTTGGCCTGCGCGCTCTGCATGGAGCCCGAGTTGTCGACGACGAATAAAATATCGAGCTTTTGCGGCGGCGGGAGTGGCGGTTCACAGACCCCGTTACCTAGGATCTGCGCTTCCGTGACGCCCATCTCGTAGCGTCCATCCTTGCAGATCACGTTGAACAATCCATCCGGTCGACTCTGAATGCTGGAGACATCTTTCAGTCCCATCACATCCACTAGACCGAATGCGGAAAACGAAACAAGAAACAGTGCATACGCGCCCAAAAAACCAAGCTTCACAAATCCCCCCACAGTGAAGCTCAATTACAAGCGACGCCTCGCCATCGCGCCAAGTCCTAACGCGGCTCGATTAGCTCTGAGGGACGTTCGGTCACTGTTTCACAAACCCGACAACTCCTTCACCTGTACCCGTGCCCTGCAGATAGCCCGAGAAAACTGGGTTGGACACGGCGGAGCCTAAATGCAGTGTCATATTCGTCAGAAAAGGAGAATAGGAAACCCAGTTCGCCGTGCCTAAGGAGAGATGGCACTGACCCATTTGTCCCGCTGTCGGGATGGGGCCGCTATCCCCACTGCCTGCCGAAGAGGCGAGATTCGTGGACACGAAGGTCGTCAATGATCCGGAAGCGCACGGGATGATGGTCCCTTCAATCGACGAAAGCAGAAGGATATTCGTAGCGTTGGCCGTGGCTGGAATGCCCACCGAGAACGTGTCCTGTCCCCACGTGAGGGGAGTGGTTTGGGTGGCATATAGAGATTTCAGCGCCAAATATTTTCCCCGACACTCCGGCTTAGGATCCTCCACCCAAACTTCGAGGCGACTTCCAGCCAACACCGTAAAATCGCCCACCACGCACGACTTCGCCGAGTAGTTATAGCCCGACAGGCGGACCGCCGTGCTATAGGAAGGGTTTAACTCGCCGGATCCGAGCACGGTTTTCCATGCCGATGCACCCGGATTGATGTTGTCGGCCATATCCGATGCAACTCCGCCGCCCACACCGAGATAGGCGCCGATTGACCATCCGCCCGGGCCATTGGCCGAGCTTTTCGCAATCAAAAGCGTGGCGCGAGTGAGAGCCATTCCCTCGTCGGGAATCGTGGGGTTGAAAATATTGGTTCTGCCGGTAAAAGAATTATCGCAACCCAACGGCACGTCGCTCGACAAATCGTAGGAGTAATAGCGCGGAACCCGGCAAGAGCCCGCTTCGACCTCTAAGCCGGAGACGGCGGGCAATGCGGCCAGCATCATTGCGAGCATCCGCGACGCTTTTCGCTTTTTCAAATTCCCCAACGAAGCCGGTGCGACTCGTAGGCTTCCGTCCGCTAAGGCATCAGCCGAACGACTGAGCCCCGCGAGACGGGACTCAAAGCCGCCGCCACAGTTTTGAAAGAGTAGGAGAGTCGCCGTCGCGCCGACCCAGAGGTGAAACTTTGCGGACTTCATGTGCTCCGCCTACTTTCGAAATTCGACGTAGGAGACTTCGCAGCCTTTTGATTTATCGACTGTCCGGAGCACCACGGCTCGGTCGGCCAATTGAGCCGCGACCAATCCCGCATAAATCGATTCGAAATTCGGATGATTTTGTTGTAGCGTCAGGTAGACTTTTCCCTCGGCCGTGCAATCGGCGAGGGTTTCATCGGCCGTAGTTCCTAAATAAATTCCCGATTGATTCACCACGATCTGCTCAAGTTTGGCGTAGCATCCCCAAGTTTCGCATTTTTTTGGATCGGCGGCCTGAGCGCCGGCCTGCAAAGAAAGCCCGAAAAGGGCTAAAACAAAAACCCACTTCATCCATATCCCCCTTTAATAATTAAAGTCTAAGGCAACCTTGCGGAAGACAGAGATGACAAATATGACTCAATAAGGGGAAATGCAGGTCTGAATATAAGAGGAGTTCAGGCCCATAAAGAGTTCATCCACCTTTAGACGGGCAGCGCGAGCAATTCCGGCGCAAGCGGAATTCGCCGTTTCGATCACTTCCAGCTCTTCGGCCAGCGGAATTCCCTCTTTGGCCAGTAGCGCGGCCTGAGTCATTCCCTGCTTACGGTCGCCACAGAACGAGGCCGGCATTCGCCCACCACTCGGCGCGAGGTTTTTATGCTTGGCCTGATAGGCCGCGACCTTCTTGGCGTAACTGACCGTCTTTTTTTCGATTTGTGAGATCTTGCTCTTCACCTTAGAGGCGCACGGCGGAGGTGCGGGAGGCGCCGGTGGCGGCTTGTCTTTGGCGTGACTAGGTAGGGAGAGAACGATTCCAACGGTGATCAGACTGAGGATTCGCATATCCCTCAGTCTAGTTCCAGACCCCGGCGGGCTCATAAACGTTTTGTCTAGCGGTCTCAACTTGAGACGGCACCGCCCAGGGGCTACGATGAATGAACACCAGGAGGACCTCGTGAAGAACCGTTTCTTGCTTTTTCTGCTCGTCTTATCACCCTTTCTTTATGCCGCCGACGCCGACAAGTGGCGCGCGTCCATGCAGACCCTATCAGCGACTTTAATCGACGCCTTTCCTTTCTTTTATTCGTCCACCGAGTTTCGCGATAAGAAAAATGAAGCCAAGATTTTAAAGAATCTCGAAAAACTGGCCGCGCACACTCATTCGCTTCCCGCGAAAGCCGGTGAAGCTTGGATCGGGGCCGAACCCCTAATCGCCGGCGCTCAAGCGGACATCCAAAATAATCTGAAGCTGGCGAGCGAGCGCTTTCGCCAAGGCAAGTATGAGGAGTCGCAAAAGCTTGTTCACGGCTCTGTTCAAAGCTGCTTTGCCTGCCACACGGCCCATCAAGTGGGGCCCCATTTCCCCGCCGCCAATTCCGAAGTGATGGCGATGGCCACTCCGTTCACCCTGGGTAAGGCCATTGTTTTTGGTGCCTTGAGGCAATTTGATGGCGCTCTGGATTTGATCGAAAAGGCGGGTTACGCCCAGATTAATAAAAAAAATCCGGCCGGCGACGATTTGGTTAAACTCTATATGGTCGTGGCCTTGAGGGCGGAGCAGAACTTCACCCGCGCGGAAGCATTTGTGAATCGCTTAATGAAGGACACGCAAAACACCGCCGCGCTCAAGCGCTGGAGCGAAGACATCAAGGCGTGGCAGGCCGGCACGCCCTCAGGCCAGGGCGAAGGCGACGCCCAGTTCGTAGCCCACTTAAGGGAATCGTTGGTTTTGCACAAACAGGTGGCGGATAAAAAGACCGCTCCGAAAGCCAAAAAAGAGGTTTATACCAAGCTGGCCGCAGCCTACGCGGCCCTCAGCTTCGAGCCGCTGAACGATCTGGCCACGATCTACACCCGCGCGGCAAAATAAAACACAGCTTCGTCGGCGTCCCCTTTTGGGGGCGCCGTTATTGATCACTCGAACACCCATATGCACTGCATCTAATTCTTTATTTAAATTCTTTCAATAAGAATCAGGAAATCTTAAAATATTACAAAATTTTCTTAAGCTCCCCTGTCAAAAACCGATACTATCGGGTAATGAAGTCCAAGAAAACCAAGCGAATGGCGCCTCTCGAGCGCAAAAAAGAGATCGTGGTGGCGGCCGTGGGCCTTATCGCCCAGTCTGGTGTCCACAATGTGACCTTTGCCCGCATCGCCGCGGTGGCGAAAGTAAAGCAACCCCTGGTCAATTATTACTTTCCCACCTTCGATAGCCTACTCGTGGATTGCGTGATGCTGGTCTTGGAAGATTTAAAGTCCCACATGATTGCGGAGATCGAGAAAAACCCGGATCCGCTCAAAAGTCTGATGGCCTTTACGCTCTCACCGCTCGACTGGCTGATTGAAAAAAAAGACCTGCAGCCGCTGTGGCACTATTTCTACCACCTAACGGCCACCTCGGACCGCTTCCGACTGCTGAACGACGAGATCCGCCGAACCGGCCGCGAGCGCATCAGCTTTCTGATCTTCCGCGTTCTTGAAAAAACCAAGTCTCAGCTTCCGCATCCGTGGACGGCCGAAAGCCTCGCTTGGACACTCCAAACTATGGCCACAGGCTACGCCACTATGGCGACCACCGAAAACGCCGACGTCAAGAGTCTCAGGCGCATCTTCACCCAGCATCTGGAACTGATCTTAAAACCCATGTTCGATAAGAATCTAGGGACCCGCTAAGGGTCCCGGCGGATAGTTCATCGTAATACAGTGAATGCCGCCTTGACCCTGAGTGGCCAGGCGACGCGAGTTAATGGTCACGATCTTCAGCGCCGGATTCACCCTCCGGTAAGCTTCAACCGCGGCCGCGTCTCCCCGCTCACCGAACACGGGAACATAGAGCACGTCATTAACCTGAAGCGAGTTGACGTAGGTTTCGTAATCCAAATCCGGCTCCGGCAGCAGCACGACCTGAAAGCCTTTTTGCTGAAGTGTTTGTACGTATTGGTGAGTATCCGTCACGATCACATTATCACTCATGAATTTTACTACTTCATCCGAGTGCCCGATGCCCTTTAAATGTGGCAACCGAGTGAGTGAGTGGCAGCCATATTTATTCAGAAAAACCTCATCGGGGATGGCCGCCGTATCGCTGACCCCGCCGGGATAAGATTGCCGACGATTGACCACGATGCAATCGCCAAGCGCATTGGCAACCATATTGCCGCCCTCGAAAAAGTAGCGGTGTTTGGCGACCGGAGCATTGAACAGGCGGCCGAAAAAATCGTCGGGTTCGAAGTTATAATAGTAAAGCGCATCGACCAGAGAGCGCGCCCCAGCTGAAAAGACCGGGACGGGTGTGTTGTCGCGCGACCAAAAATCGTTGGCGCCGCTGCGGGGAACGGGCGCGATGCGAATCCGTTCGCGGGGCATATAGGCGGCGTAGGTGTTCAGTAGCTGTTGGTGATAGTTCTTGTTGGACGACTGCGTGTAGATGATCAAGCCGACGCCCGCGGGGAGATTCTGGGCGATTTGCTTCTTCATATCGCGGGCGATCCCACCATAGTCGTCGTCACTAAAGACCAAATACCCGGTCTCGCCGTATTCAAAAAACGGTCGCACATTCTCGCGACGAAAAAGCGTTCCCGACGCCCGCTCGATGTCGGCCAGCCGCGCATTGGCACGGGCCATGGCCTCAATCTGCGCATCAGTGGGCCCCTTTTTCATTTGGCCCTGGGCGTGAAAGGAAATGGCGAGCGACAGAAGCAGAAGAATTGTTTTCATTCTTCTACTACAGCCGCTAAGAGGATCCATTTCACCTGACCAAAGGTCGAGTTTGGTGGTAGACGTGGCATGAACGCTGCTTCAGGGTACCTCAGAAGAGGCGAGAAAAAATAAGCGTTAGATGGGCCGCCAAAATGTCTCCTCGGTTCTCGAACCGAAGGACAAAACGGCCCGAATGATGAAGACATTTTAACGACAGGATCAAGGAGAGTTAATAATGAAAGCACTGTGGGCATTTGAACCGAGAGGCCAAAGCCAGAAGTCCATCAAGGGCATGTCGCGACTGCTGGAAAATTTGGTGAAAAAACCCCGAGATTTAAGCATCGGCTATGTGGTGACAGAATCGGAAATCTATCTTTATACGGCCTATGACGTGCCGATTGCGGATCGCTTCACTTCCTATCCTAAGGAGCTGATCATGAAAGAGCTCAAGAAAGCCGGGGTGACAGTTGAGCCCGGCCAAGTCGACATTTTTAACCACCGGACCATATCGACCACTCCAGCCGTCGATCACTTGCTCAATCAGGCCAGGAAAAAGAAGGTGGATTTAATCGCTCTCCATACACATAACAAGAAAGGGATCGAACGTTTGGTGATGGGAAGTTTTGCCGAAACGACGGTCCACCGCAGCCGAGCGGACTTGCTTCTCGCCGGTCCGAACTCCACTTTCCCTTCCCGCTTGCGCAATATCTTCTTCGCGAGTGATTTCAGCCCCAAATCCAAACGGGATTTGGGAGAGGTGCTCGCCCTTTGTAAGCGCATCGGGGCCCGATTAACAGTTTTCCACGCAGCCAATCCAAGCTATCGCTGGGCCATTGATGAGGCGGATCGCAAAGTTCAAGCCTATCGGCGAGCGACGGATGACATGGCTCAGTGGATTCAAAACGAAGGTCGAAAAGCCGGTGTACCCTGCTCGGTTGAAATCAACGCCGATTTCGACTCCATCCCCAATTTAACTCTTAAGGCGGCAAAGAAAGCGAAGGCGGATTTAATCATTTTGCGCGCGAAGGTCGGACCGGCGGCAGCCCTGATCGGGGGCAGCGTGACCCGCAATATTTTGCGAAACAGCAAATCCCCGGTTCTGGTACTTAAACGATAAGAAATGAGCGCCTTAGATTCAATCGTCTTCGCCGTCGCATCGATAACCTTGTTTCTTTACGGCCTACAGAGCTTTAGCCGGGAAATTCAAGCGCTTTCAGACGGACCACTTAGAAAAACCCTTGCACTGGCGACACGCAATCGTGTCGCCGGGGCTTTGACTGGTGCAGTGACCACAGCCATTCTACAATCCAGCAGTGCCGTATCCGCCCTGGCCGTGGCTCTGACGAACTCCGGACTTCTGAATCTGCGGTCTGTACTTCCCGTTCTTATAGGCGCGAATGTAGGAACCGCGAGCACGGCTTTTCTCGTCTCGTGGAAGATCCAAGGGATGGGCGCCTACCTTCTGCTCTTGGGCGCGCTTTTAAGCCTTCTTCCGATTAAAATTCGCGTTATGGGTAAATCCATTTTTTATTTTGGCTTTATACTTTTTGCTTTAGATCAAATCAGCGTTGCTCTAAAACCATTTTATGGCGAGCCAATTGTAAAGGCATGGCTTTCTCTGGCCGATCATACCCACCTCGGAATTCTCGCCGGATTTGCACTAACCGCGCTTCTGCAATCCAGCAGTGTTTTGACTGGGATCGTGGTCCTGCTTGTTGAACAAAATCAGATCTCTTTGCACGGTGCGATTGCCGTCGTGCTCGGCGCCAACATAGGCACCACGGCCACAGCCTTAATCGCCAGCGTGGGAATGAAGTCCTCAGCTCGAATGGCAGCGGTTGCCAATCTTTTATTTAATATCACGGGAACGATTTTCGCCTATTTCTCTATTGCTACCCTAGCCCGAGTTTCTTGGGCGCTCGGAGAACCCTCATACGGGGTCGCGGTCGCCTACGCTCATCTGCTTTTCAACGTAGGGGTCGCCATCTTGTTCTTGTCGTTACTGAATCCCACACATGCCGCACTTATGAGGTTTTCTCCATCGAAAAAGGAGGATCGCCAATGAAGTCCACGACCTCTTCACCGCATAGCCATGATATCGCCCAAGTGTTGCGTGATCTTGCAACCTCACCCTCGGGAATTTCATCCGAAGAGGCGGCCGTCCGCTTGGCGCGGCTTGGGCGGAATGTATTTCCGTCCATCCGCCCCTCGACAATCTTCGAAATCTTCCTTCATCAGTTTTTTAATCCGCTGATTTATATTCTTCTAGCCGCCAGCCTCGTTTCCATACTCCTCGGGAATGTAACCGACGCCGCTTTTATCGGGATAGTCCTACTGGTGAATGCTGTGATCGGCACGATGCAAGAGCTTGGAGCCGAACGCAGCGCTCAGGCGTTACAAAAAATGACGGCCACAAAGGCCCTGGTTGAGCGCGGAGGCGAAATTTTTGAAGTCGACGCGGAGACCCTCGTCGTAGGCGATATCGTTCTTTTGGAATCCGGCCGTAAAACTCCGGCGGATATCCGCCTAATGGGCACTCACGGCTTGGAAATCGATGAATCTCTTCTGACAGGCGAGTCATTACCGGTAGTCAAGACTCATGACTTTCAAAGTCCTTTGGGGGCGGTGATCAGTGATCGAAAAAACATGGCCTTTATGGGAACCTTGGTCTCTAAGGGGCGCGGCAAAGGGATTGTGGTTGGTACAGCACTCAATACCGAGCTGGGAAAAATAGCCGATTCGTTAAGCACAGGCGTGTCCGCCAAGCCGCCGCTCTTGATTCGCATGGAGCGCTTCACCAAGAAAATCGCCATCTTCTTGGTCGTAGTCACAGCCGCGATGGGCCTCGCTCTCTTGGCGAAAGGTCAACACTGGCATGAAGTTTTGATGTTTAGTGTGGCCCTAGCTGTGTCGGCAATTCCGGAGGGTCTGCCTGTGGCCTTGACAGTCGCTTTGGCCATCGCGAGTCGCCGTATGGCTAAACGAAATGTCATTGTTCGCAAGCTAC
>JALHOQ010000083.1 GCA_022842925.1 Bdellovibrionales bacterium | reverse complement strand
TTCGTTGCCTCGGCCGATCCGGCAGCGGTGGAATCCCGATTGCCGCTGAAACGGCCCAACCCCAGTTGCCCGCCCAATTGGCCAAACGTGGGCGCGTTTGTCGGGAGCCAAGGCCGCGCGTCCTGGCCAAAAGCAATCTCACTGTCCTCACGCTGTGCAAGCGCCTCCTCGGGAGAAGGCGTAAGGGATAGGGAGGTCCGATTTCCATAAGTTACAAAGTCGATCGCGCCGATTTTTGAGTTCTTTTGAATGGCTCCTCTTTCTTTCTCGCTCACAACGACACCGAAACTTAAGGTCTCATCCACCTTGAGAACTTTGATCTTCCCGAAAATCTCCTTTTCGGTTCTGACAATAAAATTGAATTTGGGGTGCCTTTGGGCCTGAATAATCTGCACCACACTCAGCATTTGCTGATTCTGAATTCCATCGCGCGCGCCCAAATTAATCGTAACCCGGTTTCCTTCGCGACTCAGAACTCGTCCCGAATACGGGAGCCGGTTGACGATTTCGGTGAGCAGAACCTGCATCTGTTCTTTTAGCGCGTCGATATTGAACTGCTTGTAGTCTTTTAGAATGGCCTGAGCGAGGAGCTTGCCGTCTTTAGTAAGAAACAGGCTCATATGTATCATCACGCCATTCGGACCCTTGGTCATTCGCACGGCGAAAAAGGCATCAGCACCTAGACCTTGGCTCACCTGCAAAGCTTTCTCAGGAGACGATTCGAGCTCCTCAGGCGAAAGGATGGGGCCGGTTGGGGTGGCGGGCACGTAATCCCAACGATGCATCTTCTCGATCACTGAAATTAAGTGCGCTTCCATCGGCCGGGCGTAAATTCCCTGAAGATTGTCGGTAAAAGGAAGAACCGAGACCTTCAGCACGGTCAGCAGGTCGTCTACATCACTCCGATAGGTGCCCTTCACGCTTTCCGCATTCGCGGGCGCCTGGGCTAAGGTCCTGTTGGAATGTACGACAGAAAACGCAAGAAGAAGCAGTGCGGTAAATGGCGGGACTAAATTGCGAATGAGAGTGACGTGATTCACAGAGAGATTCTCCACTTCTTAGTGTAAGCGGCTTCCAAATGAGGTCAATGGCATAAAGTCTGGCTCGCCAAAAGCCGATCCTACTTTAGTCATGGTACGGGCATATCTATTCCTTAGTCTGAGTCTTTGTGGGCCATTTGCGTTCGCGCAATCCGACTCCACATCGACGGTTCTGATCCGCTCCGGAGGAAAGCCCCCCAAGGTGCAAAATCTCGACAGCTCCCGCTATCGCGTTCGCCAACCCGAGTCGCGCAAAGACGACGATGACCTGGAAGAAAAACCCGGGACTCTCATCCCTTCACCAGTACCTTCGCGTTCCGTAAAGACGTCCGTGACGGTGAAGAAATCCGAACCCAAGGTGAAGACCGAGCCGCCGCCCCAGCCGCCGATTGTGGCTCCCATCACGGCGCCGGTAGTTCCGCCAAAGACCGCCCCCGAGCCAATTAAAGAAGAACCGGCTCCGAGTCCCCTGGTTCAGACTCCGGCGGAGCCAACACCTGTCACCATGCAGGTCAAAGAACTGATTCTGGGAGGAAGCACCCAAGACATCGACGATTACAGAAAGGCGATTCATCCAGAAGACCCACGCGCCAATACCATCAGTATCTCAATCGCGCCCGGCTACTATTACAACGGCTCGTCCTCGGGCTACTCGTATCGCCGCTATCATTCGAACGGACCCGGCATCGGTCTCGGAATGAATATGTGGCTGACTCCATTTTTCGGAGTGCAAAGCAAATTTTTTTCTAGCGTAAGCGCCAGCCAACGGAGCGGGGGAGTGAATGAAGTGCCGACCGACCTGCAGAATTTCGAAGCCGGCATCCGATTTCGCAAGTACTTCGGCGCCTCCCGTAAGGCCCCGCAGCTGAGTTGGGGCATTGACTACCATGACGGGATCAACAAGATTTCAAAAGAATCCACAACCTCGATCGGCCGCAAATCCTCGGGACTCAGTCTCGCGCTCGAAGGCGAAGTGCCGACGTCCAACATCTACTCCCATCTCTTCCAACTCGATATCCGACCCCGTCTCAAACACCATGAGCGAAGCACGGGCGTGGAAGCTCGTTCGGGCGTTAAGAACGAAACCAATGCTCTCGGCCTAGCCGTGGGTGGCCAATGGACTCTTGACCGCCGAAATCAAGTGTTCTGGAGGGGCCAGTATCTCGTCGAGCGCAATTTGTTTGATGGGTCCGCCTCGCGGCAGGATCCACACATCGGCGTAACTCCCGATGGCGTCAATGTGACCAATACAATGGTCATTTTCTATTTCGGATTTAAATGGGGATCTTGAGTCTGCATGCGCTGAATCAAGCGCTGAGCCCGGCGACGCTTGGCCACTCTTCGATACACTAAATAAGAAATGATGATTGCGGCGATCAGGCCGGCGAAGGAGAGCTGAACCTTTTGTGCCATGGCCAGAGCGGTGTCGATATTTTGTCCCACCCAATGCCCGAGATAAACCCAAATCGGAACGCTAATCAAAGCCGCAAAACCATCCAAGCCATAAAACACCAAAGGCCGTACGCCCATGATTCCCGACATCAAAAAAATCGGCGAACGCAGACCTGGAAGAAATCGAGCTGTAAAACAAATAAAGTGAGAGTTACGCATGATCTTGCGCTCCGCCAGAGAGATCCGACGGGGCGTCATAATCGAACGGATAATCGGCAACTGAAAGGCGCGGCGGCCATAAACTCGGCCGATCGTATAAAGAATCGCGTCGCCCAGAAGGACGCCAAAGAATCCCGCGACCATTGCCCCCCAAAGCGAAATCGAACCCAGCGCCGATAAGATGCCGGCCGCGATCAAAGTAATATCTTCTGGAATTGGCACACCCAGACCACAGATCAGGAGCAACCCGACGATAGCAGAGTACGCGTGCAGGCCTTCGAGCTGGGACAAGGTCAAAATTAGTTTTTCTTTGAACCCTGTCATAGCGAACGCTTAGAAACCCTTTGGGTAGAGGCAAAGATGTCACTATAATATGAACATGGGCATAAAACTAGTTATAGTGGATGACGCCCCGTTCATCCGTGAAGTGCTTCGGCACATCTTTGAAATGACCGAGATAGAAGTGGTCGGTGAAGCCCAAGATGGAACCGAAGCTGTCTCCATTGTCGGCCGCCTTCGACCCCAAATCGTTTTGATGGATATCGTGATGCCCAAAATGAGCGGTATCGAGGCGACCATCGAAATCTTGAAGGATCTTCCCGATACGAAGATCATCGCCTGCTCAACGCTCGATCAAAACAATATGGTCATGCGCGCACTTGAATCGGGATGCTGCAACTATATCTCCAAACCATTTAAGTCCGAGGAAGTGCTTGCTGCTGTTAGAAGTGCGGCTGAAGCCGGTCACAAGGAGGTGGGTCCATGAGTGACTTGTTTTTCTTTATTAAAACGCTGGTGCTTACACTGGCCTTAGTCACGTTGATGCAAATTGAAGTTGGGCAGAGGTCGATTGAAAGCCACGCGCTGGCTTGGGTCCACACATCTCCCATGGTGGCGCCGCTCAATTCGGCCGCTAAGGGTGCTGCCAAACTGATTCGCGAAAGCTACGATTCCTTACAAAAAAATTTTAAGAACCCTTTTCACTGATGGCTTTTGAATCTTGGCGCTGGGGCTTGGGCAGGGCTTTGGCGGCACCGTCGACCACTCGAAGAGCCTCGGCGGCGCGCTGGTGCTTTTGTTTATCGTTAAAGGAACCGTTGGCCTGAGCCTGGCAGTTTTCCTTACCTGAGGATAATCCCGCGAAAGCGCTGGTGGCGCTTACGAATAGGACGGTCAAAACTGCGAATCGGACGGCTTTCATAATCAATCCTTTTAAGGGTCCAGGGTCTATCTAACCCTTATTTAGCGAAACCCATGCCTAATCTCAGGTCTAATTAATTTATCGGCGGGACTCGTAGACGTCTAAATCGTGAGCAGGTGGCTGCCGCGCTTGGGCCTTGTCTCATTTTGAGACAGTCACTTCTCCGTCTTGGATTTACCCGAGTCTGAGGATTTAAGCGGCTCCCGCGTCTCCATAATAACTTCGGCTTCTTTAGCAAGCGCAGCCCTGTTCTGGGTCAGCGGGGTGGTATTGACCATCCTAAAGCAGGTCCCCTGCAAGCAACCCTCCTGCATGACTTCACCGGCCTCTAAGGCCCGCTCTTCATCCTCCCCAGAAGCCGGAAACGACATCATCAGACTCAAAATGGCCGCCCAAATCATAGCGGCGCCTCGCTCGTGGCGGGAGCAATGATATCAAGTAGATTATTGAAGATGCTGGCCACCTGAACGGCCACGGTAGGCCCCTCTTTACTCTCCACTTTCGCGATCTCGCCATCCGGTCTATAGCTGACCTGAATTGTGCCCAGGCCTTGGCGACTCACGACCGAGGGTTTACCAAACTTGCCCTCGTACTTGATTTCGACCACTTTTTTCGTCTGATCTTCGATTTTTGAAATGCGGCCCTGAGGATCATATTTTAGCGCGACCGTTTGGCCATCGGTATTCTCAGCCGTTAACAAATTGCATTTCCGGGCCTCGTACGTAAATTTCGTTTTGACGGTCTTGACCAGTTTGTCGGCTTTCGATTGGCTGGGTTTTCGATCGGCGTCCCCGTCAAAGAGCTGCAGAGTCACCTGCGAAACCTTATTGCAGGTGTTTCGGTATTCAAAGGCCATCATCTTGCCCGGCTCTTTTTTAGTCTTCACGAAACCGTTTTCAAAATATGTATACTCCGTTTTTTCATTGTCTTTCAAAATCGAGATCGGCTTGCCGAAGACCTCGTGGTAGACAATGTCCGTCACGCTCGAGTTGATCTCCGTGCGAACTCGATGCAGGTACACGCCTGACTTGTCCGACCGGGATCGATGGAAAAATTCGTACTTGCTTTGATTGGTGACTTTGTCGCCGCAGCGCTTGACTACATTCGACCAGAAATGATTTTTCGGATCGTCCTTGCTGACCTGATAGTCGTAGGATTCAATGCAGCCCTTGGTATTTCGGAACGTCAGCACCCAGTCTTTATCTTTGTTGTACGTTAGAGCTTTGTACTTGCCGTCGGGCAAATCGATGCGGGTCATGTTGTGGACGTCGTCATAGGTGTAGCGGAACTTTTGCCGTCGCGAATCCGTAGCCTCCAGAAGGTCGTCGCCCTTAATCGAATATTTGGCAACCAGACCGTTCGGTCCGACGATTTCGGAAACCTTTTTGGTCATGGCGTTGAACTTGAAATTTAACTTACGGCCTAGGTTGTCGGACACAGATTGTAGAACTTCTTTATCCCAGACCAGTTTGAGATGGTTCTGGTTTTTGTCGTACATGGCCGTCATTCGACCGTTCGCCTGGTCAAAAAGCTGATACGTTCCATCGGCCAAGGTTCTCTTATATACACCCTTGTTGACGGTGATATTCTCCGCTTCGCGGCCGTTGGCCAGATAAGCCACACCGTCCTCGATCTTCCCGCGGATATTCATGCGGCGGCCGAACTCTTCTCGCATAAAATCATTGTTTTTCAGTTCCTTTTCGAGACTCTCCACGTAGTCCGATTTCAGATCGGGTCGACGGCGCTTAACTTCGGCAATAATCTGACTGACGGTGCCGTCGATCTTGGACGGATTAAAATTTTTCGGAGTGTAGGTGATTTCCATTCCGCCGCCGCACTCGGTGAGGCGCAGATTGCTCTCTGTTGTCACTTCGATTTTTGTTTCGTAGTCCGAGCACCAGCCGAACCCGAACATACCATTGAACAGGGAACGACTGTTGTATGTCCGGTTGACTCGCAAATCGTAACCCACGCCCGGAACGACTAAGTCTGTCCAGCTTTCCGAATAGTTGGCGCTCTTCATGTCGACGATCGCATGAGCCGGGAGTGCAAGGAGTGTGAGGACAATAAACGTGCGCATAGTCATACCTTTATGGTAACAATTTTTCGCATTACGACCAGACCTATAATCTGCAACGTGACGACGAGCGTGAGACAAACCCATCCCAAAGGCGTGGTGAACAGCGGCATTACGTAGGGCGGATCCAGTAATAAAAACACGCCAAGCAGGATCAACGGGACTAAAGTAACAATGATGGCCTGCATATTCCCCTGGGCCGTCATCGCTTCGATTTTCTTTTCCACTTTTTGCCGCTCACGCACCGTGGTGGTGATGGTCTGAAATGTCTCTGCCATATTACCGCCGGTCTCTTTTAAGATCACGACCGCCGTCACAAACATCTGCACGTCTTGTCGCGGGATCCGGTCGCCGAACTCGTTGAGTGCATCTTCGACCGACATACCTAGGCGGACTTTGTTCAGAATCAGGCCGAACTCCTGCGGCAGAGGCCCGCTCATATTCTCCACAACGCGTTCCATCGATTGGGTCAAACTCTGACCGGCCTTAATCCCGTTCGACATAATCGTCATACCGTCGACCATCTGATCGACCAGTCGGCTGCATCGTTTCTCCCAGAGGTTGGTGATGATAATCTTAGGGGCCTGCCAGCCCGCTATCATTAAAACCGTACCGAGAAAGGCACCGAAGAAAACGTTCGGCCATGTCACCAAAAATACGATGGACGCTGGTCCGAAGCTCATCGCCATCATCGAGTACGTAACCTTCTTGCGGTCCGTGTCGATGAACATCCGATCCATCAGCCCTAAAACTTCCTCGCGGCTGCCGAGGGTCTTGCGATGCAAAAAGTCGATCAGACGGTCGGAGGTGAAATAGGCGAAAATGAAAACCGTAATGCCGAACAACGGTATGAAAATGATCTCGTTGCCGATTATAAAACTCATCATGACCCACCGCCTGTTCCGGTTGGTTTTTTGGGCACGCCGATTCGCGGAATATTGGGCGCCGCGGGTCCAGAGCTGTGAGTGGGTTTCTTAGTCGTTTGCTCGGCCGTCATAAACAAGTTGCGGGGAATACTCACGCCCTTCTGCTCGAACTCTTCGATAAAGGTAGGGATAAGACCCAACGCCTGAAACTGGCCGACAATTTTGCGATTCTTATCAAAGCCTTCTTCTTTAAAGCGAAAGATTTCTTGAAGCGTGACGGTCTCACCCTGCATGCCGACCACTTCCGTAATGCTCATCAGTTTACGGGAGCCATCGCTCAAGCGTGAAATCTGAATGATCAAATTGACCGCGCCCGCGATTTGTTCGCGAATCGCCTTGGCCGGCAGGTCCATCCCCGCCATTAAACACAGAGTTTCAAGACGGGCGATCGCTTCGCGAGGCGTGTTGGCGTGAACGGTGGTCATAGACCCGTCGTGACCTGTGTTCATGGCCGCGAGCATGTCGAGCGCCGCTCCGTCGCGGCACTCGCCGACCACGATGCGATCGGGACGCATACGCAGAGAGTTTTTGATTAAATCGCGAATACTGACTTCACCCGTGCCCTCGAGGTTCGCCGGTCGCGTTTCGAGTCGCACGACATGTTCCTGCTTCAGCTGCAATTCTGCCGCATCCTCGACCGTTACGATCCGTTCGTTGACTGGAATAAAACTCGACATCACGTTCAGCAAGGTCGTCTTACCGGAGCCGGTACCACCCGAGATCACGATATTCAGTCCTTGCTCCACGCAGATCTTTAGGAAGTCCATCATCGGGCGGGTCATCGAACCGAAGCGCTCCACATAGTCTCGGTCGGTGATGCGCTCGGTTGGGAACTTTCGAATCGTCAAGGCGGGACCGTCGATCGATAAAGGTTCGATGATCGCGTTGACCCGGCTCCCATCCGGCAACCGCGCGTCCACGTACGGTGTACGTTCGTCGATTCGGCGACCCAGGGGCGACACGATCCGCTCGATCACGTTGCGCAACTGTTGGTTGGAGGTGAAGGTGACGCTTGAAAGTGTCAGCTTGCCGCTTTTTTCCACATAGATCATATCGCAACCGTTCACCATGATTTCTGTAACGGTCGGGTCGGCCAGCAGCTCTTCAAGGGGGCCAAGTCCAAGAGCTTCGTCGAGAGTTTCCTTGATCACCTTGGCCCGGTCCTCACGGCTCAGTCCCGGCGACAAGCGGTCGGTCAGTTCTGAAATCACCCGTTGAGTACGGTTCTTGAGATCACGGGCTTTTACCGGATCGCCGTCGGTGTTCATAATGTCTTTTTTCAAATCCATTTCTTTAATCAGTCCGCTATGGACCTGCATTTTCAGAAGAGTGAGCGGTCCGAATCCACACTTGCGACTCGCATTCTTGCGCGACTTGGGGTCGAGCATGCTGGGCATGGAGGCATCTTTGGCCGCACTCTGGCCACCCGCAGCTCCCGGCAGCTCTTTTTGAAGGGAGGAGATTTTGGGCTTTGAAAGCGCCTTAAGCTTCTGCAATACCCCGCCCGTAAGCCGGCGGACCACATCGTGGTACGCCGCGGACGCAGGAGAGGCCGGATTGGAAACTACAAAAGGAGAAGAGCGCTGGAGCGCTTGCACGGCCGCAAAGTCATCTTGCGGAATGCCCGAAAGAATGGGCCGCCGAAGACTTTGGCTTATGGCATTCTGATCCAAACCACTGCGACTTACCTTGTTGAGTACAACCTGAATAAAGTCCGCCGGCACCGACATTGACAGCAGGTCATTGACCAAGCGTCGAGTCTGATTCACTACCAACACTTCCGGCGTGGTCACGACCATGATGGCCGTCGCATCTTCGATAATCCCAGTTTGCACGGGTCCGAGTTCACTGCCGAGATCAATGACAACGTATTTATAATATTGGCTAATCGCCCCGATTTGCTTGCGTAGGAGATCGACCTGCACGTTGAACAATTGATCGGGGCCCATCACGGCGCCAATATAGTTCATTCCGGTCGGATGCGCGGCGACCAATGTGCCGATGGACTGAGTGGTGACCGCGCCCGCAAACGATGCGAGGTCCATGACGGTTTTCGTCGGACGGATGCCGGTAATAAAGTTCTGATCCCCGCAGCTCTTCGGGTCGCAGTCGATAAGCAGAGTCTTCTGCTTCATCTCCTTGAGAAAGGCATATGCCAGGTTGGCCGCAAAGACGGACTTACCCACGCCGCCTTTGCCGCCGATCACCGCAATTAAATGTGAGCTTTCATGGATCGCCAAACCTCGTAGTCCTCCAGCAATCGTATCGGAATTACTGGAGATTCGAGTTACTGGATCTTAGTTCTGATCGAGCCTAAACTTCTTCTTAATCTTGTCAGCGCCGGCTGAAGCGGAGCTCTTAATCAGGGGAGTGACGAATACCACGAATTGGCTCTGGTTCCGACGAAAGTCCTTAGAGGCATAAAGAGAAACGATCGGATTGCGAGAAGCTCCGGCCGGGAGCTTATTGTAGTTGGTGCCGCTATCGTTGGTGATCAAGCCGCCCACAGCAGCGCTTTGACCGCTGCGCACATGCAACACCGTTTGGATTTCACGGCTGGCCGTCAATGGACCTTGGTCCGAGTAGCTGAGCAGGCTCTTCACCGCGAAATTGAGCGCAAGCTTCACGCTGTCGGAGCGCTGACCCATGATCTGGGGAGTGATGTTGGTGCGAATCCCCGTCTCTTCGAAATTGGTCGATGGCTGGCCCTGGGCATTCACCACCTGATAGGGTAAGCGAGTGATCGAGTTGATTACACCCTGCTTTCCGTCTTCCACGGTCACGCTTGAACTTTGCAGAACCCGAGCGAAGCCGTGCTGCTTGGCCCAATTCAGTTTTGGTATAAGATTGGCTACGGTGCCTGTGATCGTGGCGGTCAGGCCACCTGGCGATCGGCCACCGGTCGAAAATTCCAGTGAGGAACTGTCACCAATATCAGGGAGCCACTGGAAGCGGAAAGACTTAGTATAATCCTTTTGCAGCTCGACATAATGTACGACCATTTGCACGATCTTGGGCGGCTCACCTTCGGGAGGGGGACGCACCTGAATCAGGTTGATCACCACGTCGACTTTGCGTTCGAGAACTTTTTTGTCGGCCACAGCCTCGTCCACGACGACGTCGGGAACATACATCTTAGCCACGATCTCGGCCTTGTTCTTGTCATCCATGGAGTTTGCAAATCCCTCCAGGATGAACTTTCCATTTACCGCGTTAACACGGATTTCGGGGTTGCCGATTTTCTTCTCGATAAACTGCGCGATTTTGTTTGTCGCGATGGGACTCAAGATTACGAGCGACGTGGCTTGCGGTCCGTACTGTTTCACCACTGAGTGAATACGTTTCATATCCGACGGGAGCAGGATCTGACCGTCGATAATGACTTTGTTGTTGAGAATCTTGACTTGAATCCCTTCGATTCCTTGCAGAAGCGCCTGCATTTCGCGCGCAACTTTTTGTAAATCGGTCTTGCGCACGTCCACGGTGAACTCATGCAGTACCGCGCCGGTTTTAGGATGTTTGATGATCAGGGTTCCAACACCCGCCGTTCGCGGATCGAAGCGCAGAGTTTTGGTCGTGGGGTTCCATTGCACTCGGGTGAACTTACGAAAGGTTCCAGCTAAATGCTCAGGCGTGATGTCTTTGGGCACGTCTTCTAGTTTTTCGTCGGTGTAAACACCGATGGACAAATTGATGTAGCCCTTGGTTACGGGCTTGTTTGCGGTCTCAATCACTTCTTCCTCAGTCGGAGCGAAGCCCTCGTCTTGGGCCAACGCCGACGGGACCGCGAGGGCCACCAAGAGAGTTAAAAATGTTGAGCGCCAGTCTTTCATCTTCATATCTACATCACATATCGATAAAGGGTTTCTTCTTCGGCTTGGGAGCCGGAGCTGGCGGCGGTGGCGGCGGCGGAGCCGCAGCCGGTTGCCGTCTGTTCAGCAGATCCTGCGATACTTTTCCGAGCAAAGATTCAATGGTCGATTCCGGCATGCGCTTGCGCGTGTGATCCGATGGATGGCGCAGTGTTAGAAAAATCGAGCCAGGTGCGGTTGAGAGAAGATAGATCAAGTCCTGACTCTCCTCAGGTGAGGCCTCAACCGTAATCGTTTGAAAATTCAGGTCTCCGCGAAGCGGCTTGATGTACTCGTCCTTGCCCACCCTTTCGATAGTGAGGGGCAGTTCGTTAACGATGCGCACGCCGGTGGCCAAAACGACCACGTCTTGCATCAGGGTCTTCACTTCGCGCCGCTGATTCAGACCCTTACCGACGTCGAGAGCGGTGACAATGTCGATGCGGTCGCCGGGATTGATCAGCTTGGCTACGGCATTGGTTTCGTTGACGGGAATGGCGATCGCTCGTTTGCTGGGCGAGACCTGAAGGGCAAGACCGGTGATCGGTCCGGCTTTAATGACCTTGCTCTGCAAAATCTGCTCGCCTTTTTTTATCGGCGCAAGAGCATACTGCCCGACCACAAGTTCCGGGTCTGTGAAAGCTTGCGGCTCCACAAAATCCACGGGCTTTTCCTCGATCTGCAGCATGGTTTCATCGACCGTTTCCATTTCATTGATGTCCTGTGCGGCCACAACCACGCGCTGTTTCGCACCAAATTTCTTCGTTAGCTCCGCGCTCTTTTCTTGCGTGTAAGTATAAAGGAGGAAGACGGCAAACAGCGCCGAGAAGACGCTGATCCATAATGTCCTGGTTTCGTTGTTGTTCACGTGCCGCTCCTCAGTTCGTTCCGCCACAAGAGGCGTTTAAACATATTCCGTAGCCGACCATCACCCATACGGGATTGGCCGAATAACGTTGGTTCCGGTCCTGCATCGAGTAAATACCAAGATTGTGCGTGTCTATGTTTGTGTCGCCCGCGTCGGCGCCCTTGCCGATTGTGATCGGCCGCGTGGTCGAGACGAAGCGCTCCCGCGTGTCACTTTCGTGCTGTATCGCCTGGTAGCGCCAACCTTTGCGGGTGAAGCTAAATGGACGGTCGAGACCCGAGCCGTCTTCGCGAAAGTAATATAGGTTGGTGCGCTGACGATAGGTTTCGAAAGAATAGGCACGAGCGGCGATCGAGTGCAAGGTGGCCGTGTGCACGACGCCGAAAAAACCCATACCAAAGCTAAACAGGAGCACGAAAACCACAATTAGAGGCACCGTCTCAAGGATGGCGAGCCCCTTCTCATTGCCGATTTTAGATTTCTTCAGCCAGCGTTTCATGTCAGCACCCGTCGTCCGCTATAGGGTAATACCCCGTCGCACCAGTCCCTGTGCTGTAGCTAGCTCCTCCCGAAGCCGGTAATGCGCGAATAGCCCGCCACCGGTCCGCGGTAAAAGCGAGGCACTCTTCCGTAGAAGGGTCGCGACCCAAGTAACTGCCTAAGTAGGTTTGGAAACCGTCGCCAGAACCATCGTCATCGGGTGTCGTGCTGCCGAATCCGGGAATTTGGAAGGCCAAGACACGCGCCGTAAAGTAGGTGCCTGCACCCCAAAATTTATTCGGCCCCTGTGTGGCTTGCTGAAACTCGGGAATGATTTCGGTGTGGTTGCCCACGCCGAGCTGATCGCCCACGCTATACCAACCATTTTTATATAACGGCTTTAAAACCGGATGATTGATCAGTTCGTTATACTTTTGGTTTGCGAGATCTTTTTGGATGCTCTGATTCAAGTGACCGGCGGCATAAATCCGCGCCGAAGCGAATGTCACATACTGCGTGACCGATGCAACGCTTAGGGTAAAAGTCATCACAAACAACAGCCCTGACAGACCTAGAATCAGAACCATCGAAAAAAGAAAGTCGACTGTAAGCAAACCCCGCTGGTTCCTCATCGCGCTGACTCCCCTTGAATCGAAATATGCCGGGAGTGACCGTTCGGATGCGAAACCGCGCCTCTATTCGCAGGTTGCCAAACTCCGTTTTGGAGCATTCCGGCCAGATTTGTCCAGGGACCGGTGACCAATCTCTTTAAAACTTCCTGGCCTTTAAAAAACTGGGCGACAGCTACGGTGAAAGCCATAAAGACGACCATGATTAAAATCGCCTCCGTAACCTGCTGGCCAGACTGATTGGCGAGTAACTTCAGACGGGAAATCACAAAAGACCTCCCACGCGAAGTAGAGTGAGCTGAGTGAACCAGCCGAGTAAGAGAGCAAAGCTGAACGGAATCTTTTGCAACTCATTCATCTGCACGGGTTGGCGGCGGGCGAGTTTATAGGTGTTGCGAACAAGTGTCAGAAGCTGTCGTTGAAGCGCGGAACGGGTGAGTCCAAAGATCGCACCCCACACGAAACTGTAGAGGAGCGTGTAGCCCATGCTGATGGGCTCGACGGCCAATGCGAAAACGGCGAAGAGTTTCACGTCGCCGCCACCCCAAATGCCGAGGGCGAACAGCGGAATTGTCGCGACCAGCGCCAGGATCATTGCACCGGCGCCGATCAAAAATCCATCGAATCCCCGAAAATAGAAATTGGCGATGAAGACGAGAATCAGCAAAGGCAATACCAGATTGTTGTGAATCTTGCGCGAGCGCAAGTCGTCCACCATCCCGGCCACCAATGCGAATGTCGCCACCGCGATCATTTCCATTACTGGAGACCTCCTGATGCGCCTTCGGGCCGAACCCAGTTCACGCCCTGCCCGTCCTGCGATTGGCGAAAACCGTCTCCGGTGGAGATGTTGCGCTCCACGCGAGCGGCCAAACGCGGCGCAGACTTGCGGAATGTTTCAACTGGTCCCATATCCCCAAGAAAAGCGCCCATGATTATAAAGACGTATAATGCCAACAAGAGCACGAGCTCTGTGGTCATCTATGACTCCCCTCTAAACCGCGACCCCGAAACGGCGTTAATTGCCGTCGCCGGTGAAGCCGGTGATTTCTGTCGCGAGCTGACTGAGTCGCGAACCAAGAGCTTCCGTTATCTGCTTTCGGAAAAGTCCGACGAGAGCTACGACCACAACCACGAGCAACACGTATTCTGTCGCGCCTTGGCCGGACTCATCGTTCAAAAGCCTTTTAAACTCTGCTGAAATGGATTTCATAATTTTCTCCCTAGACCTTTTATCGGAGTTTAGCGTTGATTAATTGAGAGAATACGGGTGGATAACTAGAGCGTAGCAGATCACGCAGGGTATATAAATGTTGTCGAGGTCCGAGTCTCACTGTGAGACAACAGATCCGCCTCGGCGATGCCGATAAGATAAGGTGGAGTTCTCAAATCGAGACAACAAGACCACGCCTCCTATATGTTGCCCGGCGGGCCCGGCCCTCCTCCGCTCGGAACGCGGCCAGGGAACGATCGAGTACGTTTTGGTGCTCGTGGTGGGTGTCTTCATCATTATCGGCCTGCTTTACCAGCTCAACAGCGCCTTTAAGACCTGGGCCAACAATTATTTTGGCGACTATCTAACCTGCCTGCTTGAAACCGGCGATTTGCCGTCGATCGGCGGCAGTCCCGGCGACTCGGGAATTTGCGAGCAGTTTTTCACACCGTTCACATGGGCCGGCGGTCGACCGCGCAGCGGCGGCGACCAACAAGCAGGAGAGAAAGATCAGGGCGGCCCCGGCCGCGGCGCCAGCGAGCGCGGTGGTGGAGGCGGCGGATCGCCCGTCCGTTACAACAGTGGAGGCGGCGGCGGATTCGGCCGTTCCGGACCGGGAACACCGACTCGGGCGGGTCGCAAAATCGAAGGGAGTACGGGCTCCACCGGCAACACCAGTGCCAGCGGTTATGGCGGCGGTTACACCTATTATCAACGGCCGAACACACAGTTGCCCAAATCGAAACTGGACAAAAAATTCGCCTTTCAGGATCAGCGCGAGCGACAACTTCCCCGAGCCCTCGCCAGTGCCGCCAAAAAAGATGAGGGCGGAGTTCGTGGCGCCATCAAACTGAAACAAAAGAAATTGGTAAAAGACGCCGGAGTCGGCGAGGACGCCGGGTTCTCGTTGGGCAATTTTATTCGCATGATCATCATCGTCTGTATCGTCTTAGCTCTTCTTCTGTTCATCGGCGGTCAGGTCCT
>JALHOQ010000082.1:13803-14914 GCA_022842925.1 Bdellovibrionales bacterium | reverse complement strand
AGGCACCTGGCGAATCAACTCTTCAACGCCCCAAAAACAACCACCAGCCAATATGATCGATTCCGTGCTGCCCATAGCTGCACCTCCAGACCGGCGAAGCTATCAGTTCGGGAGCAGGTAAATCAAGTAGGAGGACTCGTCTTCCGCGACGATTTTCCATTGGGTGAGGGGGGACAGGATCTGCCAAAAGTATTTATAGGCCCCATGTTTTTCGACCAGAAGCATGGTCCAGCCGTATTTGCTGGCCAATTCCAGAAACCGCTGTTGCGATTTAAATACTCCGATCACGTCCTCTTCATAAAAACGCATATCTGTTACAAAACCGTGGTGAAAGATCGGCAGCTGTTTTTTCCACACGAGGTAGGAGCCGAAGTCATGGGTATTGTAGAGCTGACCTTGGATTCGTTTCTCACGTAAGAATTCTTCTGTCCGAACCGGGAAGAACTTGGGGTCGAGATCCCATTTGGGTAGACGCTCGCCGCTCGAAGCCGTGTAACCGTAAACCAGATTCTTGGTCGCGAGCAGGGCAAGAAAGACACCCAGAATCGCCGATTGCCAGCGGCGGGGCTGAACGTATTTCAGCTCCGCCCAGGGTTTCAGGCAGATGAGCAAGGCAAAAGACACCCAGGGCACGAACCGCACCGTCTGCGTCGCGATGGCAATAAAGGCAAGCGTATAAATTCCCCGCAAACTGCGCCAGCCTTTGGCGCGGTAAAGAACGACGAGGGAGCAGAGGGCGAGGAGCCAGAAGGCCAGAGTCTCGGGCGCGAAGCGGAATAGCCGGCTATAGGACGGCATCCATTCGAAATTGAACTTCTTAAAAACTGTGGCTTCGCTAAACGCAAACTGAAACGGGTAAAGTAGGCCGTGAACTCCATCAGGGTGAACGGCGAGCGCCGCGACGGGCAGAAGCAGCCATGCGCTCTGGCGGAGAGTCACGGTTCGCGAAAGAAAGATCCGCTCCGCAATCCACACGCCCAGCATAAACAGGCCCAGAGCAAAGCCCGGATGAAGCTGGGCCCAAAGCCAAAAAGCTCCAGTGAGGGTCAAGACCATCTTCCGGTCCACCCGTTCTTGACTCAAGAGATAGGTGCAGAGCCAGACACAGAAC
>JALHOQ010000082.1:0-13793 GCA_022842925.1 Bdellovibrionales bacterium | reverse complement strand
GATCGGAAAACATACTGGAGCGCTCGATAAAGCGGAATGAGCCGGCCAAAACGGCGAGCAGGAACATCGCGATCCAAAGCCAGGATGAGTTTTTCTCGCGTGGTCCGGCGGCCAGCGTGATTATAAAAATCGCGCCCCAAGCGCAAATTTTAAGAAAGATTAAACCGGGAATTCCCAGGGCATGGTAAAAAGCGGCGAACAGGACATAAGACAAATATTCATGCGTCCACACAAGCTCGGCATTGGAAAGAGAATAGAGGTAAGGATCGCTGCGGCGACTCCATTCGCCCGAGAAGATAAAATCCCGCGCCAGGGCAAGGTACATAAAAACATCGCCGCTCTGGACGGCAAATATACAAAATGAAAGTGCGACGGCCAGAAGCAGAAGCGAGAAGATGCGATTTTGGCCCATGACGTTAGGATAGCACAGGGTTGCCAAATGTCGACTCTTCCCCGCAAACTTAAAATCATGATGCGAAAGTGGATCGGGCTGTTGTTTTTCGCGGCAGGTGGGATGGCGCAGGCCGCACCCACATTATCTTGTCAGGCTTCCGGCGTCGAGGTCTGCGCGGGTGGAGACCGCAGTTTCGCCGCCATCTCGGATGACGAATTTGATCGGGCCTTTGATGTTCGCCAGGAAAAATTCGTCACCTGGATGAAGCCATTCGCTTTCTTTGTTCAAGGCTGGACCGGATTGCCGATGACAGTCACGATCGCCCAGGCCGCGCTCAGTTCAGAGTGGGGCACCTCAACCGCCTTCAAAAAACATAAGAATATTTTTAAGCTGACGTGCTGGCAGCCGAAAACCGTTTTGAGCGGAGAAGTGCAGATCGGTCCGCATAAGTTCAGCTACAAGGCCACCTGCAGCGCCGATAAGGCGGCCGGGCAGGTGGGAAAATGGATGAGCTTCGCCACTCGCGAGGAATCGTTCTTCGCCTATTTAGATATGATTTTAGAGTCGCACGCCCAGACCTACAAACCTTTGCAAGATCATCTTCAGCACGCGCTGAAAACGATTCCGCCGCGCCCGCCCAGTTACCGAGGGGTGACACCCATGATGGCGGCGTTTTCGCACGACGGGAGTTATATTGGTTCTTTAAAGCGAGCGATTGAGCTGAATAAGATTCCAGAGAACGAGGCCGCCCAATGCTGGGCGTGTCTGCGTGGAACGCGGGAGGCGTCGAAATGAGATGGCCTTTTTTGTGGCTTCTCTCCCTGAGCTGCGGTTGGGCGGATGCCCAGATTCAAAGCGATTGTTCAGCGCCGGAAAAAAAACACCTCCAAGCGCTCGGGTTCGTGAGTCAGTACGTCTTGCAGGGTTCGATTTCCGCTCAGGATTGCACTCCGGTCAAAATGGGGGAGCGCGAACTCTTACTGATCAACGTGGTGGCGAATACAAAGTCGGGTCTGGAAAGCTATGTTGCGCTTTATGATCGCGCCGGATTCAGCGATAAGGCCGCGCCGGTTTTTAAGAGTGCGGCCCTTGGCTTCGATACATTTCCCGTGTTGGTGAAGAATGTCCAGAGACTGGCTTTCGTGCATCCGTCCACCGACAAAGCCCGGATCGTTCTCTTTATGTCGATTCAAACCGGACCGGCGGCGACCCGGTTGGCCCGGTGGGAATTGAACCTCGACAAAAAAGAATTGCTGGAAACCACCCGAGCTTGGAATTTTGAAGCCGGGATCCTCGCCAAGATTTATCAGGATAAGGAATCTTGGCGGGCTCTGATTGACATCAGGTCCGTGGAACTTTGAAAATCTCCTCCAGCGCGCCGAGGTATTCCTTATCAAAAAGGTCTGAGCTTCGCTCCGTCAGTTCCTGAATGGCTTCAACAGGGAGCATTCCATCTGAGTCGGGTGTCTTGAGAACCTTGTAGCAGAATTCATCCGCTACCGCGATGAGTTTGGCCATGGGGTGGATAGCGATCTTCTTTGTCTGAAACGGAAAGCCCTTTGCCGCGCAATTTTCGTGGTGCTGTTTGACAATCTGACGCACGTCTTCTGGTATCGACTTTATTTCTTTTAGCATTTCATAGCCGAGGAGCACATGACTCTCGTAGGCTTTCCAATCCTCATCGGACCAATCGTACTTGGACTGCGACAGCATGTGCTGGTTCAGCTCCTTCTCACCTATGTCATGTAGGAGTCCGCCCAGAGCGAGTTTGAACTTGTTTGTCGGTAAACTCCACTTGATGCGTTGGCTGATCATCACCGAATACACGCTCACGCCGAGGCAATGGGTGAATACGAAATCGCTGTGGTTCTGAAGGGCCACCAGCATATCGAGCGCTACCCGGTCGTCCGTCAACGCTCCCAGGCTGGCTTCGACAAAGGTTGCTGCTGCTTCAAACACGTAGGGGTCGACTCCCTCGTGGCGAATTTTTTTAAAGAGGATTTCGGCGCTCGCCTGCATAAGAGCCAGTTTCCGGGCTCGGCCTTCTTGGTCGCCCTCCTTACGTAGATCAGAAAATTCGAGATTAAAGCCGACGTAGGCATTAAAATCGTCCTGGCTCAGGTAAAGAAAGGCGAGGCCCTTCTTCTTGTAGGCTCGGAGGCGGTCAATTGAAATGTCTTCGCCCTTATGGGCGACTTTAACGTAACGATCGTTCATTAGTCTTACATAAATGCTGAATTTGATTTTTCGACCGCTAACGAAATCGTCGATCCCCAGTTTGCAATAGCTCGTCTGAGATTCGCGGAAATTCCGGTCATCATCGCCTAAAGGGGAATGTGCCATGAATCCATGTTTATAGTCATGAACTTATTTATAAAGTAAAAAAGGATGTCTAGGACTCAGTCCTAGACCTTTGCTTTGATTATTGGCAAACAACGCCGGGGACAATAACCAGATCGCTGATTAAGAAGGCATTCCCGGTCGGGTTGACGTTGGTGTCGAGGAAATTGCCGCCGCCGACCTGTGCCATCATTTGGAGGCGATCGTGGGCACCTTGGTTGTTCTGACCATAATAAACAGTATTGAAGCTGACCGGATCGTTGGCGAGGCCGGAGGCCTTCTTGATGTCCGTTACGCCGGCGGACAGAACGCTGTTATTAACGGATGGGTTCGGCATACCATCGGAGAAGAAGACCACGATGTACTTTACGCCGACCGGACGGGCGCTGTCGTTTACGATGCTTTCCTCAGTTTTATCTAAAGCCGCCACATAGGGTGTGTTGCCGTTGTCGTTGATTCCATTAAAGTTATTGATCGCCCCTTGCATGGCGGCCGAGTTGGCATTGGCTATCAATGTGTTGGCGCTGCTGTTGGCAAAGGTAATGAACGTCCACGAGAAGTTGCTCTTGGCCGCGTAGGAATTGTAGAAGCGTTGAATCGAGCCGGCGCGAACCGCTTTCTGCGGATCGGTGCCGTTGTTGCCTGAATTGGAACCCGAAACGTCGACCACGAACACCATGCGCACAGGCGTGGTAAGGGCCTTAAGTTCGTCGCGGCAGTTGGGCCCACCGGTCTGAGTTAACACGCCCGAGGCGTCGTCATCACTATTGCCTAAATTCACCGGGCCGCCCACACTATTGGCGCTGCCACCGCCCCCAGAAGAGAACTTCTGTTCGGCGCAGTTCTGAAAGGAGACAATCAAGCCTAAAGCGGCCAAGCTCAAGCCCGTCTTCTTCATAAAGTTATGCATCTTGCGTGAAATGCCCATGTCAGACCCCCGCCCTTTCGATTTGCAACCGGCGGGCCCGCAATTGGAGCGTGGAATGAAAATGGCGGGGTGCTAAACAGTCGTCAGCGGATTGGCGACTGTCGAAGTTTAAAAATCGCCTAAAAGTTCGTGTCTCAAAAGGAGATAAAAATCACTTCTTCCAAATAGATACGAGACAATCGCGATCGACTTCAATAAGGAACAACTCTTGGGTGATGGAACCGTTCCAATGTTGAATATAAGACCGGATCAGGCCCTCTGAGCGGCCATTTGGCAAGCGGACAAAGGCTTCAATTTGACCGTTCAAGCTTTCCGCCTCTTCCCGTACCCGAGCCTTCGCCTTCTCTTCGGGGCAGGCGCCGGCGGCGAATGAAAATAACAAAAAAATCAGCAATGAAATCGCGTGCAAACCATCCCCTTTTGGTAGACCGGTTGTAGCGTTCCAAAATGAGAAGGGCAAGGGGGAATGCTTTAGCTTTAGTCGCGGCCCGTGCTCTAATGAGATTTTGGGGTCCTGTTCTGCGGTAGGGGGAAAGAATGCGAACCAACGGGGTTGTGTCCCGGCGTGTATGGGCTTTTGCCAGCGCCACGGTGGCGGCCTTTGCGCTGATGAGCGCATTTCAAAACTGTTCCAGTTTAGATTCTCCCACCTCATCCGGTGGCGGCGGAAATTTTTCGTCCTATGCCGCCGGTGTTGCGGTTTCGGATGTCTCGGTTAGCCCTGGGCAAGTGGCCAATGTGGTGGTCGTACTCGATAAAGCCCTCGCAAACTCGGTGCTGGTTTCCTACAAAACCTTCGATGATAGCGCAGGGGCGGGAGTGCACTACCAGGCCGTCGACAGTTCAATTGATCTCGCGCCAGGGCAGACCAACTTTCAAATCGCCATTAACACTCTCGCCACGGCGGGAACGGATTTTGCCGGCAAGCGTTTTCGCGTGCAGGTGACTTTTGCGGGCAACGTCGCGCCCGAATCGTCGGCCTATGTCTCCTTCACCTCCGGAGGAATGGGAGCGCTTGCAAACATCCAAAGAAGCTCGAACGTCGGACTCCTTTCGGCGGGTCAGTTTCACACTTGTGCCACAAAGAACGACGCTCTCTATTGTTGGGGTTACAACGCTCAAGGGCAGCTCGGCGTCGGCAATGCCGCGAACCGTTCCACGCCGGGGCTTGTGGCGTCCATGGATTCGGGCGTGAGCGCCGTTGCGGCCGGCCGTTTGTTTACATGTGCCATTAAGCAGGGTGCGCTTTACTGCTGGGGTCACAACGGGAACTATCAGCTGGGTGATGGAACGATGGGCAACGCCACCTTTCCGAAGATGGTATTTGATATGGGTTCGGGCGTGCAGGCCGTATCGGCGGGTTACTCCCACGCCTGTGCCATCAAGAGCGGAGGTCTATACTGTTGGGGTGACAACACCTATGCGCAAACGGGGCATAACAATGGGACCACACAACAGGTTCCGCTGGCCGTGCAGAATTTCACCACCGGTGTGACCGCAGTGGCTGCGGGAACGCATCACACCTGCGCCGTTCGTAACGGCGGTCTCTATTGTTGGGGTTTCAATCAGTATGGCGAGCTCGGCATCGGGAACACCGTGACCAGCAACGCTCGAAATCCCGTGTCCGGGCTGACACCGATTACAGGGTTTGAATCGGGTGTGATCGCGGTTTCCGCCACGGGTTACACGACTTGCGCTACGAAAGGGAATGGGGCGCTTTACTGTTGGGGCTATAACGGGAACGGGCAGCTCGGTCTTGGCAATACGGCCAATTCAAGTGCACCCAACTTGATCAATGGATTCGATATGGGTGTTCAGCACATTGTTTCCGCCACGCTCAACACCTGCGCGATCAAGACCAGTGGGTTGCACTGCTGGGGGTACAACGGCTACGGACAGCTCGGAAATAACACCTCGGTGCAGTTGACCGCGCCCTCGGCCAATCCGATCAGCGTGACTCTGAATACGGGCGAGTCCTTCGTGCATGTCGCCGGAGGCGGCCACGCCGACACGGGCAACGGTCAATCCCATTCTTGCGCTCGTACCAATCAGAATCGTGTATTCTGTTGGGGTTACAATGGCTATTCCCAGGTGGGCGATAACACTGCGGCGAATAAGCTGATCCCGACCCTGGTCGGTCTTTAGTTCTTTAAACTCGTATCCCTAAGCGTTATGGCCTTCCCAAGGGCCGTCGAGTGATCTATCGTTTTTCTTTAGATATTAGGGGGATAGGTGTTCACTTGCCATTGCTATATCGGGGGCGAATGGGTGGCGGGAGAAGCGGGTCAAGTGCCGGTTCACTCTCCGCATACGGGACAGAAAATCGGGGAATATAGTGTTCCCTCCTCACGACAAATTCAGCAGGCCATCGAGCGCGCGGCTGTGGCTCAGCGGGATTGGGCCCGGTTGCCCATAAAAGAGCGCAGCAAGGTCCTCTTCGACTTCCGGCAAATTCTGCTGCGTGAGCTCGATGAAATATCACGCCTTAAAAGTTCCGAAAGCGGCAAAACCTTTGCAGAGGGTCGGGCCGGTTTGTTGAAGGGCATTGAAGTTTTGGAATTCGCGCTCAGTATCCAAAACTTGGATCTGGGCGGCCGGCTGGAGATTTCGCGAGGGGTTTCGTGCGAGTACCGGCGCGAAGCGCTGGGCGTGGTGGCCAACATTACGCCGTTCAATTTTCCCGCCATGGTGCCGATGTGGACGATTCCGATCGCGCTCGCGCTGGGGAACGCCTATGTGTGGAAGCCTTCGGATAAGACGCCGCTCACCGCGCGCAAGATTGCCGACGCTCTAGCTGAAGCCGGTTTACCTCCCGGCGTGATGACGATTTTGCACGGGGGCGCCGATACGGTGAATGCGATCATCGATCATCCGATAGTGAAGGCCATTGGCTTTGTTGGTTCAACTAAAGTAGCAAAACTTGTTTATCAAAGGGCGACTCACCAGGGCAAGCGAGCACTGGCGCTGGGCGGAGCAAAGAATCATATCGTGCTCTTGCCCGACGCCAACCCGGAGCTGAGTGGGACCGGAATTTCCGATTCCTTCACCGGCTGCGCCGGGCAACGCTGCATGGCCGCTTCGGTCTTACTGGCGGTAGGACAGGTCGATCACCATATTGAGAAAATCGTGGCGCGAGCGTCCGCGCTGGAGTTAGGCCAAGACATGGGCGCTCTGATCACGCGGGAGCAAGCGGCGTTTTTGCGAGACGCGATTGGCCGGGCCGAAAAAGCCGGCGCCCGCATTCTGCTCGATGGGCGCAAAGCCAAGGCACCCCCACGAATGGGCGACGGGAATTGGCTCGGGCCCACCATACTCGATCAGGTTCAGCCGGGAAGCGAAGCCGCTACGGTCGAATTGTTCGGTCCGATTTTAAGTATTGTCCGCTGCCGCGATTTAACCGAGGCCATGAGCATCGAGAACAGTGTGGATTACGGCAATGCCTGCAGTGTATTCACAACCAGCGGCCCTCTGGCCGAGCGGGTAGCGCGCGAGGCCTCGACCGGAATGGTCGGGATCAACGTTGGTGTGCCGGTGCCCCGCGAGCCGTTCTCTTTTGGTGGAGTCAATGCCTCTAAGTTCGGTCACGGCGATATCACCGGTCACCACTCTTTGGATTTCTGGTCCAACATAAAGAAGGTCACGACGAAATGGGAAAAGCAAAGCGACTCAACTTGGATGTCGTAAAGAAATCCAAGCCCCGCTCGAGTCATATGATTCTAGCGTCACACTCGAATCTCAAATATCGCGAGACCCTACCGATTCAGTGGGGCGCCAAAACTCCACAGGCCCGCGGACCGGTTGTCGCCTCTCTCACCGACGCGAAAGCGCGCAACGCCATCGGTGCCCATAGCGGCAGCTACACGGTTTACCGCGCCCTCTCGATCGCCAGCGGAAAATTTCCTTCACTCCACCGGCCCGATCTCAAAAATACGCAGAGCCCGGTCAAGCTCGGTCCTTTCCCGCAGTGGTTCGACCCAACCAAAATCGTGACGTTGGATCCGTGGGGTCTCGATCCCGCCATTCATTTCAAAGCTCTTTATGCGCAAGGGTACGATATTCGCCCCTCGATCGCGGTGACTCAGGCCCATTTGCAAATTCCTGAGATCGAGCAGGCGATCGATGCGGGTCGCTTGAAGGTGGACGGAAAAATCGTGAGGTCGAATCGCGATGTGCGGGTGACCAAGGTGGCAATTGAACCAGTTTGGTATTTGCCGGGAATGGCCGCGCGACTCAAGGTGGACGAGGGAGAGTTGCGAAAAATTCTTTTCCAAGAGACGGGGGGCATGTATCCCGACTTTATTACGCGACCCGACCTGAAGGTTTGGTTGCCGCCGATCGGAAGTACCACGGTTTATATTTTTGGCAACCCGCTCGAACTCTGTGACAAGTCCGTCCCGCTCACGGCCCGTGTGCACGACGAATGCAATGGCTCGGACGTTTTCGGTTCCGACATTTGCACCTGTCGGCCCTATCTTATGTATGGGATTGAAGATGCCGCCCGCCAAGCGCAAAACGGCGGTGTGGGTCTGATCGCTTACTATCGCAAAGAGGGCCGCGCGCTGGGGGAAGTCACCAAATTCCTCGTCTACAATGCCCGCAAGCGCCAAGAGGGCGGCGATACGGCCGAGACTTATTTTCACCGTACCGAATGCGTGGCCGGTACCGAAGACGCCCGCTTCCAAGAGTTTATGCCGGACACGCTGCACTTCTTCGGCATTCAAAAAATTCACAATCTTCACTCGATGAGCAATATGAAGTACGACGCTATAGTGAACAGCGGTATCGCGGTGGAGAATCGGATTTCGATTCCCGAAGAGCTGATTCCCAAGGACGCTATGGTCGAGATTGAGGCGAAAAAGGCGGCCGGGTACTTTACCCGTAAGCCGGTCAAGCCTCGTGAGGAGTTGAAAAAAGTGAGAGGACGGCGAATCGATGAGTGAAATCCAACTGACCCAGTTTCATCTCGACTATTTGTTTTCACCGGTCTCCGTGCGCGATCGCGCCGGGCAGGTTTTTGAATACATCAACTCCGGACGGGGACACTTTGTCTATCATCACGATCAGTTCAAGCCGACCGTCGATTATGTTTTAGCCGTGATACGCGAAAAGTATCCCGATCTGCGAATTCCTTTTCATTCGCGTTGGGGACACTTTCGGGCGGGCGGTATCGATCGCGTTTGGCGCATGGACGGCAAACTGCAAAATGCGGATGCGATGGAGCGGCTTCGCTCACAGCTGGATCTGGTTATCACCTCGGTCTTGCTCGACGCGGGTGCTGGTGCCGATTGGTCTTTTTTCGAGGACAGTTCGCAAAAATCCTTTACGCGATCGGAAGGACTGGGAGTCGCGAGCTTCTACATGTTTCTCAGCGGCGCATTCAGCAGTGATGGCAAGTCGCTTCGCGCTGACGCGGACGGGTTGAACAAGTTCAGCGTGGCGGATTTTAAAAAACATTTTCAGGTCTCGAGTTCCAATCCGCTACTCGGTGTGGAAGGGCGGGTGGGATTGATCAATTCCCTCGCCCGCGCCGTATCCGACCGCACGCGCTTTCGCGACGGCCGACCGGGAAATATTGTCGACTATCTTCTTCAGCGCTACGGCCGCACGATCCCCGCGCCCGATATCCTTTTAGCCGTAATCCAAGGCTTTGGTGGAATTTGGCCCGGCCGGCTGACGACGCGCGGCCAGAATCTCGGAGACGTTTGGCGTCACTCCAAATTAAATGGCGGCGATCCATTCGAATCTCTGGTGCCATTTCATAAGCTCTCGCAATGGATGACCTATTCCTTGATCGAACCCATGCGTGAGGCTGGGCTCAATGTCCCTTACGTAGAAAAATTGACCGGTTTGGCCGAGTATCGTAACGGAGGCCTGATCATCGACTCTGGATTAATCTCGCTGGCCAAGCCGGAGGAGGCCGAGGGGGAATGGCGCCCAGATTCGGATTTGGTGATTGAGTGGCGGGCCCTCACCGTGTATCTCCTCGATCGTATCGCGGATGAAGTGAGAGAAGTACTGGGCAAGAGCGAAGAAGATTTTCCTCTGGCCAAAGTTTTAGAAGGGGGCACATGGTGGGCCGGAAGGCAAATGGCAGGGGAACGGCGAAAGGGCGGCGGGCCCCCGCTTCGAGTCGAAAGCGACGGGACGGTGTTTTGATGGCCCAGGCGGATTTTAAGAATCTCGTGGTTCTCGACCATCCACTTCTGCGACATAAACTCGGCTATTTGCGTGACAAGAATACGTCCTCGGCGGAATTTCGCGAACTGGTCAAAGAGATCAGCCGAATTTTAGCTTTTGAAGTCATGCGTGGGTGGAGTGACCTTCGCAAAGTGGAAATTGAAACTCCTCTCGCGAAAACCAAAGTCGATCGCATCCGAAACGCTCCGGTCGTCGTGTCTATTATGCGGGCGGGCAATGGAATGCTGGACGCCGTACTCAGCATGATCCCATTCGCGTCCACGGGATTTATCGGGATTTACCGAGACAAATTTATTCATTCCACGGTCGAATATTACTTTAAGATGCCTAGCGATGTGCAGGGGAGGATGGCCATACTATGTGACCCTCTCGTTGCGACCGCCGATACGGCGATTGCAGCCATCGACCGCTTGAAGAGTTACGAAGTCGGTCGAATCAAAATTCTCACGATTCTCGTGAGTGAGGTCGCGGTGCAAAAGATCGGCGAAACCCATCCTGACGTGGAGATCTACACTTTGAATGTCGAGAACCAAATGAACGAACTCGGGTATCTAGTGCCGGGACTTGGGGACGCGGGTGACCGTCTCTATCAAACTAAATAGGCCTTATTTGATCGGTGTCGCCGGCGGGAGCGGATCGGGCAAAACCTATTTCGCCACGGCTCTCAAAGAGCAGCTCGGGCGTCACGCCTGTGAACTGATTTTTCAGGATAACTTTTATTTTGACCAGTCGGCTCGTTTCGATTTTGATGGCGGATCGGTGAATTTCGATCATCCGGACAGCATCGATTTCCAAAAACTAGCGGAATGCTTAAGAGCGCTGAAAGAGGGACAGGCAACGGAGATTCCCATCTATGACTTCACCACCCATTCGCGTGGGACTGAGACTCTGACCGTGGAACCGAAGCCGGTCGTATTGGTCGATGGAATTTTGATCTTCCACTCCGCGCCGGTGCGCGAGATTTTTGATGATTTGATATTTTTTGATACGCCCGAGGAGCTTCGGTATCGCCGGCGACTGGAACGCGACGTCCACGAGCGCGGCCGCACGCCAGAGGGTGTGCGCAGCCAGTACTATAAACATGTGAAGCCGATGCATGATGCTTTTGTTCAACCCTCGAAGGTGCACGCGAAAACGGTGATCGCCGAAGTGGGCGAATACGATGCCATTCTCGAAAAATACCTGCAAAAATTAATTCCGTTAATTAGGGAGCCGTAAAGCTGCCGCTGACTGAGGTGCTCAGGTTTTCGGATGTATCCACGGCGCGGACATTGAAATGATATGTATTGCCTGAGGCGAAACTGAGGCCGGTCTCAGACGCCGTGAGGGTCGCTCCAGCCGATTGCCACTCCAGAATATCAGTGGCACCTGAACTCGTGCCGACAGAAAACTCGTAGCGCATGACATCGCCGGCAGGGCTCGCGGTCCAAGTCACAGTCGGAGTGGTTGTGAGTGTAGGAGCCATGGCCGGGACGTTGATAGAAGCCGGCGGACCGGGCGCCACCGCCTCGGCTGGGGTTGCAGTGACATGGCCAAAGATCTTCAAATTAAAGTTCGTGATAGAGCCGGTCACACCGTTTAACCCATCCACCACTTTCAGTGTCCAGGTGCCGCGGCTCGACTCTCCGTAAAAGGCGTTCGACATCAGGACGACATCGGTGAAGGAGGTGTCGGCCATAAAGCTATTGATGTTGGTTAAATAACTCTTGGTTCCGCTGGGTGATGTGAGTTCGAGCCCCAAGTCGGAGGGGCGAGTGTGGCTGACGGAGACCTTGATCAGCACGGCTTCAGTGACGAGGTTGTGCAAGACATTGAGCGTGGTCGAGGCGCCCGTGGCGGAGCGATCGGGCACGGCGACATTCAGAGCTCCCGACAGGTAGTAGGTTTCGTTGTCCTTGTCGACCGTGACTTTCAGTGTGGGTAGGCTCGCGCCATAGCTGGCGGCCATTGTCACTGCTTGGTCGGCGTGGATTCGACCGAAGCCGAACCAATTATGGAACTTGAAGCCGGCCGTATTTGTGATCCATCCCCGTTCGTAAACATGCCCCGTTAGGCCGTAGTTGAATGGATGAGTCGTGTTGCCGACGCCCGATTGCACGACGGTCGCCGAGCTGGCCAGGATGTGTTTCACATCGCGCCAAGTAAGGGCTGGATTGGCTTCGAGCATCAGCGCGATCACGCCAGCGGCGACAGGTGCCGCGCTGGATGTCCCGTTCATAGTGCTCGTGTAGTTGCAACTGGAGTTGAGTGCGCTTTGGCCTTTCTCGAACGCATTGGCGGTGGCGCTGCTGACCGCAAGACCGTGGCTGCAACCTTCCATGTCCGTTGTAATCATGGCTGGGTCATCATCGCCATATTCTCCCCCCGGCGCGGAAATCCACAGGTTGCTTCCCGGAGTGCTATAGCTCGAGCGTTCGCCTTTCGCGTTTACAGCGCCGATGATCAGCGTGTAGGGATTGGTGTTATCGCCATCGAAGCCGGAGTTGCCCATATAGGGCATCTGTCCGGGCGGGATAGCCAGACATTCGTAAAGATCACCAACAAAGGAATTGCCGGCCGACTTCAGAAAGAGGGCTCCCTTGCCGCCGCGCCCATTTAGGGCCTGGTCTTTGATTTGCGCGAGGTAGGTGCTCACCGTTGGGACATAGGAACAGGATGGATAACCCCAGCTCTGATTGAAAATATCGAATGTGCCCGTCGCCTGATGAATCAGCTTCGGAATGGTTATCGCGGCACCAAGAAAATAGAAACCGGCGAGCCCGGCTTCCGGTGCCACGCCGCGAGTGCCGATGCTGTTCCATCCGCGCGCGGCGATCAGTCCGGCTACGGCTGTGCCGTGCCCTTCGTCGGGATCGGTCGGCGTGGGGTCGCCGGTGTAGGGGAACGCCAAAGAGTAGTCGCGCGATTCGCCGGCGAGAATATTGGCGGTCAAGTCCTCGTGGCCGATTTCAACACCGGTGTCGGAGACGGCGATCCGAATCCCAGAACCGGTGAAGCCTTTGGCGATGGCGGCGGCGATTTTGGGATCTTCTCCGCTTGTTCCGGCGCGAATCGAAAAACTGGTTTGACCTGAATTCGACAAATGCCAGGCTGAGTTGGCGAGAGGATCGGCGAGCGCGGTGAGCGCGAAGGGTCCGATCACATCGGTTGTGACCATGTCGTGGACCATGATTTTCAAGCCCGAATAGCTGCCGCCGTCGGTTGGTGTGCCCGAGATCTTTTTTGCAGTGGAATCTATTGCTACCCAGGGCGGTTTGTTTTTGAGGTAGTAGTAGCTGCCGGTATTTGTCGTAGTGAACGTGAACTCAAAGGGAATGCCCTGACGGGCGGTTTTATCGGCGGTCGGGGTCTCGGTGCACTTTCCGGGAATGCAGGGCGGTTCGACTTGGACACTGTCGATTTCGGATTGGAATCCGTCATTGCCGACCAGGCAACCCGAAAGTACCAGAGAGATCAGCAGCAAGAGTCGTTTCATCTGGCACGCCTCGAGCCGAAGACAATCGAAATTTCCGCACTTTTGACCTCGGGCTGCTCAAGCAAGCGGGATACGAAACGGGTTAGATCGGCGGGGTAGGACTTGGCCGTGAAAAAAGCGGTTTTGATGTTTCGCATTTCTGCAGCGAGTTCAAGATTCAAGCGTCGGGCAAAGTCGGGAAGGTTGTCCGGAACTGTTTTAAACACGACTTCGATATCGCCGGTTACGACACCGAGAGCGGCTCGACCTGGAAATTTGACCACGGGAAGATGGACGCCGTCGAAGGCCTCAACTGAGCTTTGTGCGCGTTCTGATTTATACAGCACGTATCCGGATTGTCGCCCAAGCTCGGGTCCCATCGAAGACTGATACTGTTTGCGGGGGATGGCTTGAAGAGAGGGAACCAAACCGGGCTCGGCGGCCGAGGCTTGATTCAAGTGGCGTTCGATGACGGTCGG
>JALHOQ010000081.1 GCA_022842925.1 Bdellovibrionales bacterium | reverse complement strand
AATATTCACCTTCTCTTCCGCAAGGACCAGCTGCGCGGAGCTTCAGCTTGGCTCGACGGGTTTAAATGTTTAAGGAGTTGGGAATGAGTCCGCTCAAGTCCTTTTCGACTGAAACTTATGGCAAATGGATCTTGGCCGGCGAGCATGCCGTTCTGCGCGGGTGTCCAGCCCTGGCTTTTCCTCTTTTAGGCCGCCACATTCGCTTGGATTTTCGGCCCGGTACGCAAACCCTGGACGTCCGTTTTGAAGGTGAGCACGGGGCCGACCTCAAGCTCTTGTTTCACGGCGTAATTGAGAATGCCATGAAACAGTTGGGAATTCCCCAGCCGCTTTTGGGCTCGTTTGTGTTGCACAGCACGTTACCTGTAGGAACCGGACTTGGGGCCTCGGCCGCATTGTGCGGCGCCATTTCGCGTTGGTGTCATGCTCAAGGGTGGATTAGTGATGATCAAATTTACGAGTTTGCTCGGCGCTTAGAGGATCTTTTTCATGGCGAAAGCAGCGGGGTGGATTTGGCCGTTTCGTTGTCGGGTCAGGGCATTCGTTTCGTGCGCAATGGTGAGCAGAGTGTGATTCGGCATGACTGGTGGCCGAATCTTTACCTTTCTTATAGCGGTCAGCGGGGAATGACGTCGGAGTGCGTAGCGAAAGTGAAGCGACTCTTTGAATCAGACCCGGACTTGGCTCAAAAACTGGACGGGCAAATGCGCGAGAGTGTCGAAACAGCTGAGCGCGCCTTGGTTGCTACAGAATCTGTCGGATTCGCTCTCCTTAAAGATTCTCTTGAACAAGCGTGTGCATGCTTCGAGCAGTGGGGCCTATGTAACGGTGATTTAGCGTCGCACATTCGCACCTTGCGTGAGGCGGGAGCGATTGCTGCTAAGCCAACAGGCAGTGGCGGTGGCGGTTATGTATTGAGTTTATGGAGGGGTAATCCACCCGTATCGTTACAGCCACTCTTGGTGGCGACGTTGCGCCCGCTTCCGCACAGCAAGCGTTAAATTTGCTATTCTTCGAGTGAGCGTGGTACTCATGAAGATGTGACGGGCTTGCAGTATCAAGATTTTTTACTGGAAGAGTTCAAAGCGCGGCGAGCACGCAATCCCAACTATTCTTTAAGAGCTTTCGCCCGTGACCTCGGGATGCCGGCCTCCAAACTTTCACAAAATCTAAGAGGTTTATGCGGAATCTCAGTTGCGAAAGCGGAGACGATAGCCGACAAGCTGGCGATGCGCGAGGATGACCGCCAACTCTTTTTAGCGCTGGTGGAGTCGCAGCACGCTCGGTCGCGCGTGGCCCGGCAGCAAGCGGTTTCAGCCTTGGAGCATATCCGCCGGGACCGCATGGCGGAACTGGGGCTCGAAAAGTTTTCTATTATTCGCGATTGGTACCATATGGCGATTCTCGAGATGACCGAGATCACGACCTTTCGGCCCGATGTGAACTACATGGCTTCGCGTCTCGATCTGCCGGTGGAAATTGTGAAGGACGCCGTGGCCCGATTGACTGAGTTGGGACTGCTTAAAACCGATACGCCCCGCTGGGAACAGACTTCAGTCGATCTGGAAATGCAGAGCGGAGCTCCCTCGCGCGCGGTTCGCGAACACCATAAGCAGCTTTTGACCAAAGCCATTGTTGCAGTTGATGAGGTGGCGGCGGAGGAACGGGAATACTCGAGCCAAACATTCGCAATTGCGAAGTCGGCGATTCCTGAATTAAAAAATCTGATCCGCGAATTTCAGCGTAAGACGGCCCGGCTTTCGCAAGGGGCCGCTAAAGACGAGGTTTACGCTTTAACGATTCAGCTCTTTCCTCTACTCGAGAAGGAGTCGACATGAGCAAAATCATCGGCAACGGCTGATTACTGACAAGCCACCGGTAGGGAATCATCGAGATCACGTAAAAAGTCGATCACGTCATCTGGATTGCCGGCGTAATATTCGCCGGCCGGAACTTCGGCGTCGAGCAGGTGGTATTTGCGCTTGCTGCCGTCTTGAAGCGTGAACTCTATGTACTCCACACCCGCATCGGCAATTACGGGGCCGGTCGAAACAAAAAGCTGGAGTTGGCTGACCAAATCCAAGAACAGTGTGGATTCAGCTGAAGTGAGGCGCCCGTTGGCTTTGAAGCAGAGCGAGTCAGTGTGCTCGGAAGTCACAAGATAGCCGGTCGTGTAGTTCGTGAAGTCAATGTTCAGGTCGCGCGACCAATTCGGCACGGTGGGCGGAACAAAAAAGCCACCTTTGTAGTAGTGCACGGAAAGAATCACGTTGGTCGTATTGTTGCCGCCGGCGCCCGGGGGTGTGGCCGCGCTGCCGTTGGAGTTCTTTTTGCTGCACGCGATGGTCAGCATCGCGGTCAGAGCTATAATGGATAGGGCTTTGATCTGTGTTTTCATATTGGTTATATCGAATTGCAAGTGGTGCCAGGGCTGGGGAGGGGTTTAATTCTCCTCTGGACCGCCGGATGACGTTTTAGGTCAACGGTTGTGAGAGGAGTTGACGTCTCATTTTGAGACGCTGGGCCAAGCGCTCTATTCAGTTTTGAGGATCAACTGGCAGTACGAATTCATACAGGCCGCCCGCTCGGGCTGGATCACGATTGGCTTAGAGGTGCATTCGGCGGGCAAGGCCCGGACGTGTTTCGCCAGCGCCTTGGAATACTTTTTATTCACCGCTTTTGGCAGGTCGCAAATCGACTTGGCAATTCCGCAGTCGGAATCTTTCTGGCACACGTACCATTCGGGCTGATCTTTTGATTGTGCACTCGCGGCCGTTAGAAAAAGAGTTGTCACGAAAACAAGCATGGGCCGATCGTACAAATTCATGCCTCTTGACGCAATCAAGCTACCGCATCGATAGCGGTGGTGCGGCAAAAGTTAGAGGGGATGCTTTTGCCGGTAACTGAAAAGGGCGATGGACGCCGCTGCCATCGCATTTAAACTCTCGATCGATCGCGCCATGGGGATGCGCACGCGCTGAACCGCCAACTCTTCCGGCAGCCCCTGGCCTTCTTCGCCGAGCACCAGGTACATCCGCGTCGGCCAATCGACTGCAGAAATATCCGGACCATTTAGGTCTAAGCCGAAGGCCGATTCGAGCGGGATTTCTTTAAGCGCGGGGCCCACAAAGAGCGGCAGTCGAAAGACGGAGCCGGCCGAGGCGCGAATGGCGCGTGGTAAAAATGGCGAGGCACATTCCTTGGTTAAAATAACGCGGGTGACGCCGAAGGCTTCGCAGGAGCGCAGCAGCGCCCCGAGATTGCTGGGATCGCTTAGGGCAAGGATTAAATCGAGGCCCTCAGCCGCTCCGCCGGTCCAGTTCTTCAGTCGAGTCACTCGCGCGACCGCGAGCGGCGCTTTGGTGCCGATAACATCGAGCTCGTTAAACAGTTCGCCTGTTAGCTGAATCACGGGAATATCGGCCTCGGGCGCTTTGGATTTCGGGGGAAGAATCAGCTCTTCAATCTGGCCCGCCGCAATGAGTTCCGCCACGACCTTGGCTCCGCTCACCAGACACAGGCCCTCGCTTTTAATGCCCTTCGCTTCCAGCAGGCTTTGCCACAGCTTGAACTTGGCATTTTGCCGGCTCGAGATCTCGAGGTCCTTGCGCTTCATCATGGCCTCTTGTACATTGTTCGACTCATGGTTCCAAGCGACTTGACCGAAAATCTAAATGAAAAACTCGCACACGCCCTTCAGCAGCTGAAAGCCGCCGCTGATTTACAAAAGCTTTACGATGTGAAGGTGGCGTTTGCCGGTAAACAGGGCTTCTTAAGCGAGATCATGCGCGAAATGGCCAAGCTGCCCAAGGAGCAAAAGCCGCTGTTTGGCAAAGAGGTCAACCGGGTCAAAGAGGACTTTGAAAAGGCCTATGCCGAGCGCGAACACGAGCTGCAGCGTCAGGAACTCCTCACTAAGGACTAGAAGGAGCGGATCGACGTCAGTCTTCCGGGAGTGCAGCTCGCCGCTGGTGCCAAGCATCCGATCTACTTGATTCAAGATGAAGTGGTGCAGATCCTTTCTCGTCTGGGTTACACGGTTCGAACGGGTCCCCAAATCGAGAAGGATTGGTACAATTTCGAAGCCTTAAATATCCCGCCCGATCATCCGTCGCGGGACATGCAAGACACGTTTTATATCGACGACGATCATGTGCTTCGGACTCATACCTCGCCAGTGCAAATTCACGCCATGCTAAGTGAAAAACCGCCCTTTCGCTGTCTGGCTCCGGGCTCGGTGTTTCGCTGTGATAGCGATATTTCGCACTCGCCTAATTTCCATCAAATCGAAGGTCTGCTGGTCGACAAAAAAGTTTCAATGGCCGAACTAAAGGGCACGATCACATTTCTTCTGGGTGAGATGTTCGGGAGTTCGGTCAAGGTGCGCTTTCGTCCCAGCTTTTTTCCGTTTACTGAGCCTTCGGCTGAATTCGATTGTTCATGCCCGATGTGTAGCGGCAAGGGTTGTCGCATGTGCAAGCAGAGCGGGTGGATTGAAATCGGGGGCTGCGGGTTGGTCAATCCGCGCGTGTTTGAAGCCGTCAAGCTGGAGCCGAATACCTGGCAGGGTTTTGCCTTTGGCTTTGGACTCGAGCGAATGGCGATCATTAAATATGGAATTGATGACATTCGTTTGTTTTATGAAAACGATTTGCGTTTCTTAAGGCAGTTCAATCTATGAAAATTTCTCTAAGCTGGTTGAACGACCATATCGATATTGAAGACTACAAGGCCAAGCCGGCCGAGCTGGCTCGACTTCTGACCGACGCAGGTTTGGAAGTGGAGGCGGTGGAGAATCCCGCCGAGCAGTTCAAGCATGTTGTGGTCGCCTATATTGTGGAGTTGAAAAAGCATCCGAACGCGGATCGCTTGACCGTTTGCCAGGTTGATGTGGGCGATGGTGCCTTACGGCAAATCGTGTGTGGCGCAAAAAATCATAAAGAGGGCGATAAGGTTGTGGCCACCTTGCCCGGCGCTGTTTTGCCCGGGGACTTTGAAATCAAAAAGTCCAAGATTCGCGACGTCGAGAGCCAAGGTATGTTGGCCTCGGAAGTGGAGTTGGGGCTGGCCAAGGAATCGCCCGGCATTATGATCCTGCCCAAGGATGCCCCGGTCGGACAGATGTTCGCCGAATATTACGGCCTCGACGATGTCATTTTTGAAATTAACGTGACGCCCAACCGCGCCGACTGCCTTTCCCATTTGGGGCTCGCGCGCGAATTGGCGTGCTTACTCGACCGGAAATTGAAAGCGCCCAAGCTTGAGGTCAAAACTTCGGCCTCGGTAGTGACCCAGAAAACCGTGGGTTTGGAAGTCGGCGCACCCGAACTCTGTTCCCGTTACGCCGGCCGAGTGGTGAAGGGCGTGAAAGTGAGTGAGAGCCCGACTTGGTTGAAGCGGCGGCTTGAGAGTGTGGGGCTGAATTCGATCAATAACGTAGTGGATATTACGAATTTTATTATGATGGACCTTGGCCAGCCGCTACATGCCTTTGATATTTCCGCGCTTAAAGGTGCGAAGATTGTCGTAGATAAGGCCAAGCCCGGTGAGAAGTTTAAAACTCTCGATGGCACCGATATGACTCTAGCCGGGGATGAGTTGACGATCCGCGATCAGGAGCGGGCGGTTTGTATCGCCGGTGCGATTGGCGGTCTCAATTCGGGCGTCACAGAGAAGACCCGCGACCTCTTTATCGAGTCGGCCCACTTCGCCATGGACAGCGTGCGCCGCACGGCCCGCCGTCATGGCTTGCAAACCGATTCCGCATATCGATTCTCGCGTGGCACCGACCCCTCGGGAGTCGTATTGGCGCTCGAGCGCGCGGTGAGTCTGATCCAGCAAGTGGCCGGCGGTGAGGTGGCTCAAGACCACTGGGATCTGCGCGCCAAGGTGGCGGAGCGCAAGCCGATCGCGGTCTCAGCCGAGTACGTCGGGCAGCGACTCGGCTACAAAGTCGAAGCGAAAGACCTGGAAAGCTGGCTGAAGCGACTCGGTGCAGAGATTAAAGCCGGCAAAGATGGCGTCTACCAAGTGGTACCTCCATCGTATCGCATGGACCTCGACCAGGAGGTCGACTTTGTCGAGGAGTACGGCCGACTGACGGGATACGATAAAATTCCCGAACATCTCCCCAACATGACTTATGCACCGCTTGCGCCCAACAAGGACTATGTTTTTGAACAGCGCTTGTGCGAGCTTATGCGCGGAGCCGGGCTCTCTCAGTGCGTGAACTATGGCTTTATCGGGAGTCAGTATCAGAAGCAGGTGTTGGGGCCAGTCGAGGCTTTTCGGGGAGCCGGGTTGGAAATGGACCCGCAGGCCGTGCAGCTCAAGAATCCGCTAAGTGACGAACTTGATGTCATGCGAGTTTCGCTGATTCCCGGACTGTTAAAAAACCTTCTGCAAAATTACCGGCATGGCAACGGCCATGGCCGCCTGTTTGAACTCGGCTTTGTCTTTCGGCGCGGGCCGGATGGATACCAGCAAGAGGCTCGGTTGGCAGCGGTTGCGTGGGGTATTCCCCAGGGGCCGTGGGACAAAAATGCCGGTGACACCCGGGTGTTTTTTGATCTTAAAGCCCGTCTACAGGGTGTTCTCGATAAGCTTTTGATTCAGTCATTGCAATGGAACACATGGGCCTCCGCGCCGAAGCTCTTGCATCCGGCGCAAAGTGCTTCGCTCTTTGTGGAAGGGCGGAACATGGGGTATTTGGCGAGTCTCCATCCGGAGTGGTTGGTCGAGCACAAGGTGCGCGTCCCGGTGGCCGTGGCTGAAATCGATGTGCGCGCTCTTGGCCGCGGGCAACCGCGCACGGTCAAGTTTAAACCCGTGGCGAAATTTCCTTCAGTGGAGCGTGACCTCGCCTTTGTGTTGCCGAACTCTGTGCGCTCGCAGGATGTGGCGACTGAAATCAAAAAAGCCGCGGGTCCGCTGCTGCAGTCGATCGAAGTCTTCGATGTGTTTCAGGGCGGCAATCTTCCTCCCGATCACGTGTCCGTGGCCTACCGCATGATTTTTCAAGATCATGAGGCTACGCTCACCGAGGAGCGACTCACGGCTCTCCAGGCTCAGATCGTGAGCGGAGTGGAGAAAAAGCTCTCAGTTAAGGTGCGCTGAGTCACGTGCCTCGATGAAAAATTATTGAAAGTTATCAACGACTTGTTAGCCTGAGGCCTGGAGCTAAAAGGGGTAATCCATGCCGGGGCAGAATTCGAGTCGATCCACCATGACCAAAGCCGACATCATCGAAAAGGTGTATCAAAAGATCGGCTTCTCCAAGAAGGAAGCCTCCGAATTGGTTGAAATGGTTTTTGATCAATTGAAAGACCAGCTGTGCCGAGGCGAGAAGGTTAAGATTTCCGGCTTCGGCAATTTTCTCGTTCGGGGTAAGAAGGAGCGCATCGGCCGCAACCCGCAAACGGGTGATCAAATTACGATTAGCGCCCGCCGTGTACTGACTTTTCGACCCAGCCAAGTTTTGAAAGCGCTGCTGAACGGTGAAGACCCCAGCTTGGTCCAAGAAGACGACGACGACGAGGATTAACGATTGATCGAAGAAGTCGAATTGAATAGTGAGGCCGAGAAACGATACGCGCCTTCGATGACCGCTCCCGCGACCGTACAGGTCGAGGTGGATCCGGAATTGGAGTCCGAACTTTCGCGAATTCCCGATAAGCTGGCGTTCAAGATCGGCGAGGTCGCCGATATCGTGGGCGTTAAGGCGTATGTTCTGCGCTATTGGGAAACCGAATTTGAAGTTCTGAAGCCTAAAAAGTCCAAGCACAATCAGCGCATGTACGAGCGCAAGGACGTTGAAAACCTATTATTGATTAAAAAGCTCCTCTATCGCGATCGCTTTTCCATTGAAGGCGCGCGCACGGCTTTAAAGAAGCTGAAAAAAGACAACGTGCGCGTGAAGCAGATCAAAACCATGGCCGAGCATATCGACGAGGCCAAGGACAAAGTGCTCGATCTTATCGACGAGATCGCGCTTTTCCGTCAGATCGTAAAGTAATATATGAAACGGGCAGAAGTTCAGGCTTTTTATGACGAGCCGACGGCGACTCTCACGTACGTCGTTTGGGATCCTTATAGTCGCGACGCCGTGGTGATCGACCCGATTGTGGACTACGACCCCGCGACCCAGATGACGAGCCGCAAATCGATCGAAAAGCTGCTGCACTTTGTGCGCGAAAAGGATTTGCAACCGCATTGGGTGATCGACACCCATGTTCACGCCGATCATTTGACCGGTGCGCGTGAAATCTGCTCCGCCGTGAACGGCTGTCGCTGGGCCATGAACGAGAAGATGGGTGAAGTCTTTCGCACCTTTAAAAAAGTCTATTCGTGGACGAGCTCGGACTTGGATGTGGGTGAGGTGCGATGGCTAAAGGACGGCGAAGAAATCAGCGCCGGAACTATGCGTGTGCAGGCGATATTCACTCCCGGACATACACCAGCGTGCACCACGTTTAAGATCGACGAAATGCTATTCACGGGCGATGCCTTGATGATGCCCGACTCAGGCGTGGGCCGCTGCGACTTTCCGGGCGGTAATGCGGGTCAACTCTATGATTCGGTCTGGGGCCGACTCTATTCGTTTCCCGATCACTATCAGGTTTATGTTGGTCACGACTACAAGCCCGGCGGCCGGGCGCTGGCTTATCAATCCAGCCTGCAGGATCAGAAAGAAAACAATATTCATTTAAAGCTCGGCACCAGCCGGGCCGAGTTTATCGCCTTCCGCGAAGGCCGAGATAAGACCCTAGCGGCGCCGCGCCTTTTGCAGCCGAGCCTCGATTGGAATCTCGGCGCGCATCAGTTGGTGAAAAGAATTTCGCCTTAGCGGCGATTGGCCACGGACCATCTTGTTCCCCCGAGCGAGCCGAGTAGCGAGGGCTGGCGCGGTCGGTTCGCGCTCGGCAAGAGAATCAAAAGAACCAGAATATAAACCGCGGCCTGCACCCAGGTCTTTTCGACCCATTGTTCCCGCCCGCGGAGATGGAAAAGCGCTGGGATGCGATCGAACGAAGGGGCGAGTAGGTTTAAAAACGGTACGGGAAGAATTTTGGCGAAGTATCCCGGCGAGCGAAAGTAGGACAGCATTCCATAGCTGACGAGAATTCCGATGCCATAGGTGCAACCAAATAGAAAGCGGCCCCATGGCGTTTTCGGGGTCGTCGTGGGGTCGGTGATGAGCAGGGTAATGCCGACTAGGACGGCCGGATCGATCCACTGATTTGTCATAGGGACACCGATCAGAATCTCGGTCAGGTTGCAAAGCGTGAATAGTGTCAGCGCCGCACCGAGGGAAATTAGAAAAATTCCACCGGTGATTTGCGATATGCAGCCCATCAGCAGAATCCACAAGAAAATATCTGGTCGGGCTACATTGTAGGATCCCGTCAGATAGTTGAACCACGAGTACTCGTTGCCCATAAAGAGGAGAAAGAGGGCGCCCGCGAACATCCCGATCCCAGACGGGTTAAACACATGAGATCGTTGCCCGTTTAAGGTGTGTTGAATATAGTGCTTGCTCAAAACTCCGAGCATCACCATCACAAACTGCAATGCGATCAGACGCGGCTGAAACCAAATAAAAAGATTGGTGCTCAATACGATGGGTAGAACCGAAAAGCCAAAGCGATAACTTCGATACCGGGCAATGGAAACCAGAAAATCCACGCCAAATGCGAACGCGATTTGCGCGAGAATCAGCGGGGCGTATTGTGTGACATAGGGCGAGTACAGGCTCATGAAAATAAGAATGGAGCTTTGAACGAAAGCTTGGATTAAATTTGGTACGCGCAAATGGGCGTGAAATGTCCACTTTTCTTTCAGCCAGAGCTTTCGGCCCACAAGTCCCACGAAAATCAGGAGCATCCCGACGGAAATTTGCACCAGGGAATCCCAGGCGTGATGGAGCTGAGTGTACATTACGATATTGTGAACGAGAAAAAGTTCGGCCGCTAGAATTCTCTTTTGTATTAGGCCGGTTGGTTCTGGATTTTCTTACCGTAATGGGATTCGACAAAGAGCGTGAGCACCTGGCTCCGCGTGAGCAGTCCGTGCAGCTTTCCATTGCCATCGATGATGGGAATGCGGTGCACTCGGTGTTTTAGAAACAGGCGATAGGCCTCGAGGAAGGTCGCCTCTTTTTTTATGGTCACCATTTTGTCTAAGCTCGGCATATGCGGCAGGCATTCGGCCACAGTCACATCCAGGCCATGTTCGGCGGCCAGTCTGAGTGTATCGCCTTCTCCTAGAACTGAAATCACATGGTCGTTTTGATCAACTACGGGCGAGCCGCTAATATGCTTTTTAATAAAAAGTTCGGCGACTTCCCAGAGCTTCATGTCGGGCGTGATGCGAAACACCCGGGTGACCATGACGTCCTGGACTAAGAGCTTGGGCAGTGTGGCGTTCATGCTTTTAGATCGGCGAATTCTCGCGAGGACTTCAGCGCATGTCGCCGTTCTCGTTATGGGCCTGTCGGCGGGTGGCCTTAGGTTGGCGCTTGCGCTCCACCTGGCCTTTGGCCCAATCGAGATTTTCGCGGGCATTTCGTGTTGAACGTTTTTGCTGCTCGGCTGAATGTTCAGCCTGATGGCTGACTTCTTTCGTACGTTTAAACTTTACGCGGGCGTGTTTCATGCGAGCCTCGAGCAGCGCCTGTTCCGTGGCGGCGATCTTTTTCTGCCGATTATATTCTTGAATATCTTTTTGCAGTCGGGCAGTGTCGGCGGTCGCTGAGGTGATATCTTTTTTGAGAGCGGAGATTTTCATACGCTGTTCGGCCACGAATTCCTTGGCGGCTTCGGCTTCACCCTTCGCCTTGTCTAAGGCGGCCTTTTTCTCGGCGAGCTTTTTCTCCAGATCAGCGATGATTTTTTCGTTGGTGGCCTTTTCCCTAAGAGCCTGTTCTTTGCGTGAGGAGGCCGCTCGAATCTTGCTGCCTAGGGCCCCGATTTCGGGCTCAGCGGCGCGGCGCTTAGCCGCGGCCTGAGCTTTCATCCGGACGGCCTCGCGCCCGCTTTCGCGGGCTTCTTTTTGTTCTTGTTCCAAATGCAGCTTGCGCGTGCGGACCACGTCGGCCGCGGCCTCGCCGTCGGACATGACCTCTTCGGCTTCCACTTCGACGTCATCGATGTCAGCGCCTCTAGCGGCCGGATTCAATAGAACCGCGAATAGCAACAGACCCAATTTAATTGCTTTTAAACCCAGATACCCACCCATCCATTAATGATGACGGATCAAGCGGGCGATTCGTTCTGAAATATTTTAAATTCTCGGTTTGAGACGGTCAAATTCGTGAGAGGCACGAGAGCTGTTGAAAATAGGCGTACCATTGTGGATAGAGATCGCGTAGTTGCTCTCGCGATTGGGGCGAGTGATAAAACCAGCCGCCGAACTCGGCGAACGTTTCCTCCGGATAGGATTTCATGTAATCATCCTCAGGTTTGAAGTCGGTTTCACGCCATCGGCGCAAGAAACCTGGCTGTTCGGAAAGGGCCTTTCCAGTCACGTCTCCACAGGCGTGGTCAATATTGTGAAGGACCTCATGAAGGGTAAGGTTCGCGCAGTGATGTGAGTTCGGTCCAGCCACCAACCGCTCCACGTCGACCACTGCGCCCTCTCGCCCTCCGCCGGCTCCCGGAATCGCATCCCATGCAAGGTTCCATCCCCTGGGTACGACACCCTTGTAAACCGCCATCAGTGGAGACTGAGTGATAGTGCCAAAAGTGATAAACAAGGTTCGGCCCAGAAGTGTGGATGTATTCAAAAGGTGCGGCGGAAGTTTGTCGAGTTCGTTTTCAATGTGAGCTCGCGCATGCTCTGCCAGTGCGTCCGGAACGTCATTGCCGATTACGACGGTTCGAGAGACAGGATTCAATTCCCACTTGATCAGCCCCTGACCGAGGGCGCGAACTTGCGGGTCTTTATGTGATTCCAGCAGTCGAGCCCAATCGCGCACAAAGCGTCGAACACGTAGGTTATGCAAAGGTAAAGGCTGTGCGGAAGTTGAGCCAAGGTCTTTTATCGAAAAGAGCTCGCGTAAAACGGTTTCCAGCGCCCTGGGATCTTGGGGGCCGTGAAGATCGGCCGTCGGCGTGGCGAGAAGATACTCGCAAACGTGGTAGATTTGACTCTTGGTCAATGGATCCGCGGTCGCCGAGCCGGAGAACGCGATTAAGATGGCTGCAAGTATGCTTCGCATGGGCGCGGATTTTAGTCTCGGAGCGCAGCAAATTCCACAAAAGACCCAAGGGAACTGAAAAAAGTAAGGGTTGTCGGAAGTTTAGACGAGATTCGGAACTGAGGCTGAACTCATTCTGACACGCCAACGGCGCTAATTCTTGACGAATTCCTATGTCCCGATTATATTTAACTATATAGTTAATTAAACGAAAGGTTAATTAATGCGCGATCCGTTAAGCCAAACCTTTGCTGCTCTGGCTGATCCGACCCGGCGGGCGATGCTGGCGCGGCTCGCAAAAGGGGAGGCGAGTGTGTCCGACTTGGCCGGTCCCTTTTTAAAGGAGATGAGCCTTCCGGCCGTAACCAAACATTTAAAGGTTTTAGAAAAGGCGGGCCTGATCACCAAAACCCGGGACGCGCAATGGCGCCCCTGTAAAATAAATGGCGTTCCTTTAAAAGACGCCAACAACTGGATGGAACAGTACCGCGAGTTTTGGGAGGCCAGCTTTGATCGCCTCGATGAATACTTAAAAACCGTCACCGCCAAAAAGCTCGCGAAAGGAAAGAAAAATGTCCGCAAAAAACCTACCGAATGAACTTTACCTCTCCCGAATTTATGAAGCGCCCGTGAAAGTCGTATGGGAAGCCTGGACCGATCCGAAACAAGTGGCTCAATGGTGGGGACCCCGGGGTTTTACTCTAACCACGCATAGCAAAGATCTTAGGCCCGGCGGCCACTGGGCCTATACGATGCACGGCCCGGACGGAACGAATTACGAGAACAAAGCCATTTACCATGAGGTCGAAAAGTATTCCCGCCTGGTTTACGATCATGGCGGCAACGACGAGCGTCCGCCGCTTTTTCGCGTGACGGTGACGTTTGAAGAAATCAAAGGCCGAACAAAAATGGAGATGACCATGGCCCTCGCCTCCCCTGAGGCGGCCGAGGAGATTCGAAAGTTTATTAAAAAGGCCGGTGGCGAATCGACCTGGGACCGTCTCGGCGAATTCTTGGCCAAGGAGAGAAGCGGGAAGGAGCAGTTCATTATCAACCGATCCTTTGCCGCTCCGCTGAAGGTGCTTTTTGATATGTGGACCAAGCCGGAACATCTGGCCCAGTGGTTGCCGCCGACGGGGTTTGCGATGGAATTCCTGCAAGCCGACATCCGCACGGGCGGCAGTTCCATGTATGCCATGTTTAACGGTCAGATCCGAATGTATGGCCGCGCGAAGTATCTCGAGATCTTGGCGCCCGATCGAATCGTTTATACCCAGCAGTTTTGCAACGAGAAGGGCCAAGTGTCGCGCCACCCATTGGCGCCTACCTGGCCCGAAACCATGCTGACCGTAGTGAGCTTTATCGAAGAGGGGTCGGGTCAGACGCGAGTCACCGTCACTTGGGAACCCCATGGCGAATGTAGTCAGGAGGAGATGGAGACCTTTATTAAGGGCCGCGCCGGGATGACCGGGGGCTGGACGGGTTCATTTGATAAGTTGGAGGAGGTTTTGAGTGCTCGCCGCTAGGCCGTGCTGACACAGGACTCATCGAGAGATCAGGCCGTGGCCTGATCTCTCCTTGAGGAGTGGGAGTGGTGAACGAGGCTGCCAATCAGGAAGCCATGTCTTTTGAAGATGCGATCTAAGATCTCTCAAAAGCAAAGTGGTCAGCGTTTTTGCGATCGACGCCTGCTAAGGATTGAAGTGATTGATGGTCAATCAATCTAGCTGGTCTCGCAGGCGGTCTCGGGCTTGGGTGACTAATTCGCGATACTCTTCTTTAAGCGGCTCGAGAAGTTCTTTTTCTAACAAACAATGTACATTCCAAAGTGCCCTCTCCTCAGCTTGATCAATGATTTTGAGCTCCTGATCGAATCTAAAGCGCGCAAGAAAATCAAATAGAACGAGGGCTTCGTCTCTTGTGAGCGTGATCGAGGTTCCGTCAGTTTCTTCACTCATGATTCGCATCAACATATCTCAACCCTCATATCAGGTCATCAAGGGAATCCTTCTAACGGGATTGCCGACCGTCATTAAACTGAGTTTCAGCCCATCACAAACGTTTTCAAGTGACCAGGAAGACGCCGGGCAATGTTCGGGGCGGTTTGTTATAAGGCCTGGCGTTCGTCCAAGACGCCCTCGCGATAGGAATCGGCTAGCTCGCTTTCGTTTACTAAATCGACCTTAAAGGGTAGTCGGGACTCTTCCAGTGCTTCAGAGATGAGCCCGAGTAGTCCGGCTGGGGCCTTCTCGGGAAACGAAAATAAAAGATCGATATCGGAGAAGGTTTTGTGATCGCCGCGAGCGCGGGATCCAAAAATCCATACTTGGCCACCAGCCTTTTTGAGGGGTTGGATAGCGGTTCGATCTAGAATCTCAAACTGAGTCTGGGTGAGTCCGAATTTCATGCCAATCGATTTAGCAGGTCCTGTGCCTCGGTTAGAAAATCGGGAATCACAGACAAAACTTCCTGGGCGATTTTCTGATCGTAGGTGTGTGAGCTCTTGTTTCGGGCGTCGATGAAGTTAAACCAAGCGTCGACATTTTCGAGTATTCCGGCACGAGCCATTTCGCGGACTGCTGGCTTAGGGGCAGTCAGAGGGAGACCCAGCTTTTTCATCGAAGTCTTCCACGCTAATTCCACGCAGAACTCAAATCGCTGAATAACTGAATCTCTTAGCATGTCCTTAAGAACAAGATCGGTCTGTTGATGAAATGCGGAGTGGGCATCGTTGAG
>JALHOQ010000080.1 GCA_022842925.1 Bdellovibrionales bacterium | reverse complement strand
GGCTACTACGATGACGCTAAGAACCCCGTTATGGTGCAGACTGAGTTTTCGGATTACGAAGCCGGGGACGTCGATAAAGTTAAAGTCGCGGGTTAGTTACGGATACGCCCGGGATCTCATGATGCGGACGTGACGGCATATTTGCCAACCTTCCTTTACCCTTCTAAGTTCAGAAGCTCCACTCCAGCACAAGATTTAAATAGTGACCTTCGAGGGTAATAGAATTCACGTTCCCCGGCTGGGCGAAGCTCGCTGGATTTCCTGAATCCGTGGCGAAGTTCGCTTCGTCTTTGCGGTAAGCATAACCGGCATAGCCCATCCACGAGCGACCGAGCCTGTAGCTGCCCAGCAGCCCGTACTGCATAGACAGACTCGCTTCGGATTTACGGCCGCCCGAGGCCGATCCGAACAATGTATAGTACCCGCGGGCGTTGATCTGCACGCCGAGACGATCGGTCAGCGGATGCCAATAGCTGAAGCCGACGTGAGGGCCGGTTCCGCGGACGGAGCCTACGCCCGTGAAGCCCTCCACGACATTCCCATCCACAATGGGGAGCTCTTTGGAGAAGAGTCCGCTGGCGAATAGAAGTAGGCCCCCTTGTCCGAACTCGAGCTTTTTGGTGACATGGGCCTCGGCCGAGGCGAAGCGAAAACTTTGACCCTGAATAATGAAGCCGGAATAGTCGACGAGCAGGAATCCACCCCACGTCGAACGTGGTTCCTGATATCCCATTCCGAGCCGCCCAGTGCCGCCAATAGCCTCAAATGTGGCGCGATATCCACCGTCGGCATTGGCATAAGCATAAGTGACCTCGGTCAAGAGGTAGCTGGCGATTGCGTAGAAGTTTGTGGGTTTAGAAACGGAGTCGCGCAGAATCGCGTTTTCAAATTCGGCCTCATCCTTAAACCCACCCTGCATAAGGAAATCCATTTGCGATTTTTCAGAAGGATTGCGGTGCTCGCCATGGGCCTGCACGGTGAGTCGGTACCGGCCGCTGGGCTTGGTCACATCCATCTTCAGTTTGCTTTCTTTGGCATCCGCTTTGGCGGCAACGGGCACCCAGGTCTTTTTCTTGGCGTTATAGTAAGTCAGGTTATACGAGTAGAAGGTGGAGTGCTTCGGAGACTGCCACTCCAGTTCGCGCACGAATTTGGATATGGGCTTGGAAATTTGGGGCTTCTCGAGAGGTGGGCCAACGAGCTCGAACTTATATGGCTCGGAAATCTGTTCTCCCTCCTCGCCTCGATCGTCAATGGCGGCGACATTCCACTGGACCTTATGACCTGATGGCACGGCCGTTTCCAAGCGCGGTTCACTGACTTCCTTCTCGATGAGGAAGGCGTCTTTCTCGCCTTTGAGTGTCACTTTGTAGCTGCGCGCGCCGGGTATGGGTTCCCACTCCAGTTTTACATTGTGTTCCTTGCTGTCGCGGGCCTGCACCTTGGCCTCCGGCTGCGGCTCTTTGACGATGATCGCGGGTAGGCGCACTTGGATTTCGGTCGGCGGCGACCAGTCGCCCGGTACGTCGCGGTCGTCGTACGCGCGCACTTGCATTTCGTAGATGCCGGGCTTGATATTGGCCTGCCACATCGGATTTTTGGTTTTGAATAATAATGGTTTACGCGCGCGATCGTCTTTGCGGATGACTTGAACTTCATAAAGTGAAGCGCCCTCCACCGTTTCAAATTCGATCTCGACGTTGCGCCGCACTTTTGGCTCGGCCGCCAAAGCCAAACTCGGCCACATCGCGGATGTGATCCCGAGCAGGAGCAGCGGAATGAGAAAGCGGCAACAAACGATCAAATCTATTTCACCTTCATCGATTTAATTTTAGGCGCGCGAATATTGCTGAGATTCGGAACGGTCAGCTTTTTGGGTTCGCCCTGCATGCCCGGACGCTGATAGGTGTCCACCGCTTTGAGTTTAACCTTGTAGTCGCCCGGTTTCAGTTTCGACAGCGAGGCCGTGTTGCGCCGGACGCTGCGCTGGTCAACGACCTGACCCTCTTCGTCCTCTAGGATCAAAAGATAGTTTTTGGCTCCTTCCACTTCCTCCCAGCCCAGGCTGAGATTGCCTTTGCCGTCGGCTTTCAAAGTTTCAGGCGCGTTGTCCGCCCACTGGGGGGCCGGCAAGAGCGGCTTGGCCTTGATCGTGAACATTCGCGTTTCGCTGGCGGCAATGGCTTCGGCCTTACCATTTAGCGCTTCGACCGAGGCGAGGTAACGGCCTTCCGCGGGTAGCGGGACGTCAAAAAGATTTTGCTTTGTCGTCTGCCACTTGCCATCTTGAATATTTTGGCCCTCGGCAACCACCCGGTAGCGATAGGAGTGGGGCGCTGGGCTGAGCGACTTCCACTGGGCGCTGAGAGACGGCGTGGGTGTGTTGTATTGGTATTCGTTATTGGGATGGCCCTCGGCCCATTCGATAGGCGGCAGTTCGTCGATCGTGAACTCCGCGACTTCCGACACCTTTTCGCTGTCGTCTTTAGGATCAAGGCTGGCGACCTTCCACACGTAAGTTCCGGGTGAGGGATCGAGCAGTTTCGTTCCAGGAGCTTCGACTATTTTTTCCAGAACGGATTTGTTGCCTGAAGCCTGTTTCTTCTCAACCATCACCTTAAAGCGCTTCACGCCTTGGGGTGTTTGCCATTTCAGATTCACGCCCATCGCGCGCCGAATCTCGACATAGCTCAAGCGTTGCCCGGCGGCTGGGAATGTCAGCACTGGAGGCTTGGCTTCCCAGTTGGAAACAACAGTGAAGGCGAAGGGAGGGCTCGAGAGCGCCTCGGTCTTGCCGTTCAGATTTAAAAAACCGGTCACACGCCAAAAGTACGCGCCGTCTGGAAGATCCGCGATAAAGGAATTTTCTTCTCCACTTAGATCCTGCTTAACCGGCACTTGCTTGAACGAGGCATCGCTCGCAATTTCAAGGACCTGAGATTGAAAGGTGTGGCGATTGAGCCACTTGAAGGCGATTGGATCCTGTGGACTGCGCTTGAGCTGGGCCGACTTGGCCGCGGGTTCGATCAGCGAGGGCGGAGTTTTCGGATCGACGGAAAAGGGGACCGTTACCGCTGCGAGCTGAGGCAGGTTGGGTTCGGCACTTTCGGCGGTCAGACGAAGAAATTGCCTTCCGGGTTTGGCCGCGAACGCAATCTTGCCCGCTTCGCCAGGAGCCGAGGAGATGCGACCCATTTGCGCCCGAGTGCGGCCCGTAGACAGGGCCACGGTGTAGCCCGCGGGAAGAGGCTGCCACGAAACTTCCACGCGCTCGCCCTTGCTCAGGTTCAGCAGGATGGCCGTACCGGGAAGAGGTGACAGCACGTGCAAGCGGTCCTTTGCAACGCTTAAACCTTTTTCGCTGAATGTCGCCGTCTTGTTCTTGTCGATGGCCACTTTCTGAGCGCCCTGTTGAAGCTCGGCTTCACCTTTGAACATTTCCAAATTCACCTGACCGCTCTGGTCCTTGCTGAGGCTCATGTCGGCGGACTTGAGTTTGATTTCACCGGTTCCAGTTTTAACGGTTAAATCGCCGGCGCCCGCGACCTGCATGTTTCCTTGCAGAAAATCCAGGGACAAACCCTTGTCATTTTCCTCGAGCACGATCAGCGAGTCGGGTTCGAGACGAATTCGCGTGCCGCTCTTCGTGACCAAAATCTGCGCTTCGGCGTTAGCGGAGGTGCGGATCGCCTCGCCGGCGTAAAGTTCCTCGTCCTTGCCGACGTTTTCCCAAATCACGCGTTTGACGGGTTTGCGCTGCACTTCGTTGCTGGTTTCGCCGAGCTGAGCCACGGCGATTTGCGTGCCGCGGTCGATCGTCTTACCGGATTCGTACCACATCACAGTCGCTGTGAAGCATGTGGTGGAGATCACAAGGGCCAAAGCGAGTCGCCGAACGTTGCGTTTCATAAAAATCCTCCAGGAATCTTTTCGGATTATTTAGATATGGGGACGAGCCTAGACGGGGAAGGACTGGACCATCGGCGACGAGAAATGCTAGACCAAAGTTATGGCTGAAAACGACAATTCCACGACCTTAGACGAGCTGAAAACCATGGTCCGAACTTTTTGCGAGGAGCGCGGATGGGATCCTTACCATTCGCCAAAAGACCTGGCCATAGGCCTGGTGACCGAGGCTAGCGAACTGTTAGAAATTTTCCGCTTCGTTCGCGAAAGGGAGCTGGGCGACCTGATGCACGGCGAGGAGTCGCGCCAGAAGATGGCGGACGAGCTCGCCGATTCGCTCTACTTTGTGCTTCGCTTCGCTCAACTATATAAATTCGATTTGTCTAAATGCATGCGAGAGAAGATGGAAAAGAACCGAGCGAAGTATCCTACCAAAGATCCCGCGCCTCACGCCACTTCCTGAATTCGCTCACGTCGCCACTGTAAATGAACGGATTGATTTTTATTTCCTGAGCCAGAGTCGTGGGTGAGGTCGGCTCGCCATCGTGAAGCTTGCGCTTACAGGCCTGCTCGTATTCAAAAATGTCTTCTGGCACCTGACCCAATTCATGTTTGATAAACTCCAGGTTTCTCAGGGTGTACTCATGGCCAAAGTAAATCCGAGTCGAAGCGGGGAGGCGCTTGATCTTTTGTAAGCTGGCGAACATTTGCTCCGGTGTTCCTTCAAACAGGCGTCCGCAACCGCCTGAGAACAGGGTGTCACCAGGAAAGAGCGCGTCGGCTGTAGGCAGATAGTAGGCGATTTGACCGAGCGTGTGGCCGGGGATCTCGAGTATGCGGATGTCTTCTCCAAAAAGCTGCAGTGCCGCCCCTTCCTCCACGATCCGGGTGATGGCCGGAACTCTTTCTCTATCTGCTTTGGACGCCCAAACTTCAATTTGGCCGTCACGGGATAAGGTCTCCACGCCTCCAATATGGTCTTGGTGATGATGCGTGCACAGGATTGCTTTGAGTTTCAGCCGTTTATGATCAAGGAACTTGCGGACGGGAGCGGCTTCTCCCGGATCGATGACAGCCGCTTCCCCATTTTTGGCCAATACATAGACAAAATTGTCTTTAAGCGCGTGAAGAGTGAAGATTTGCATCATCGGGAAGACTCATCGCCGGCGGCGAAAGCTGAAGGTCGAGTATGTGTAGGTATTGACGAACCGTAACGGCCAGACCCTGCTCGATGGCCTCACAGAAAAGGGCATGGCCGATGGAAACTTCTTCGATCCACGGAATTTCCTGAACCAAAAACAATAAATTCTCTTGGGACAAATCGTGGCCCGCGTTGACGCCGACTCCCTGTGCACGGGCGGCCGCGGCCGCGGCCTTGTAGCGGGCCGTGACAGCCGGGCGCTCAGGGGTTGAAAAGGCGTCGGCATAGCGTTCGGTATACAACTCAATACGGTCGGCGCCGATGCGGCTCAAAGCTGTCTCTTGTCCGGGCGTGAACTGAAAAGGGTCGACAAACAGCGAAATGCGAGCTCCGGTTTTGCGAATTTCGGTCACGGTGGCGCGTAAAAAATCCTCGTGGCGCTCCAAGTCCCAACCGGCATTGGAAGTGAGGGCGTCGGGCGGATCGGGCACGAGTGTGGCTTGAGCGGACGGAAATTGGCTGAGGAGGCCGAGATATTCGGGGGAGGGAAATCCCTCGATGTTCAATTCCACCGGCGTCGGATGAGAGGCATTCCAGCGGCGGATCAGGTTGTGCAGCTCGGCGACGTCCGCAGGCCGAATGTGACGGCCGTCCGGGCGGGGGTGGACGGTGATGCCGGCTACCCCGTAGGTCAGAATCTTTTCCGCGAACTCGGTCACATCGGGCCGGTTCTTGCCCCGGGAGTTGCGGAGAGTGGCGAGCTTGTTCACATTGACGCTCAATCGAGTCATAGGTCATCCTTTATCACAGGAGCGAATCGACATGCAAAAAACCTTGATCCTCATCCGCCACGCCCACCGCGACACCAGCAAACGGGAACTGGATAATGGTTTGAATGAAAAGGGCCGCGAACAGGCCAAGGCGCTCAGAAGGTTTTTCTCTGAACGATTTTCAAAGACGGACCTAGCGGGTGGCCTGTGGTTAGTGTCGAGTCCGAAACTGCGTTGTGTGGAGACGCTTGAGCCAATCGCCAAGACGATCAACCAAGAAGTGGATCGCCACCCCGGACTCGCTGAACAGAGCGAAAAAGAGAGCCTGAAGGCATTTGAGGCTCGAATAAACTTATTTTTGCAGGAATGGATGGAATCAAAGGTGGCGTTGACCCTTCTTTGCAGCCATGGGGATTGGCTCCCTCTGGCTTCGGGGCGGCTGCTTGGCTTTCAGCAAAGTTTCAAAAAAGGCGCTTGGTTGGAGCTGGAGTGGTCCTACGGGCGGGGCGAACTCCGGTGGTACGTCCCCAGCTTCAAAACGCTGCTTAAGTAGGCGATACTGACCAAAATATGACATCTGGCGGGTTGCCTTTTGCCGCTCCAGGCTGATAAATGTTTCGCATGGATGAATCGAATTTTCCCTTCTACACTATTGATGATAGCCCGGGGGGGATTTCAATGGTTCGTCACATCGATTCGGAACTTCAGGCCCTGAAAGATCTGGCTCTGCAAATGGGCGGTTGCGTGGAAAAAGCCCTTGAGCACGCCTGTAAGGCCATCACCGGCGAGGATCGCAAAGCCATGGAGGAAGTCCATCGGTACGAATCTCGAATCAATGATCTTCAAATCCTGATCGATGAGGCCTGTATCGCGGTTTTGGCCAAACAAGCTCCAGTTGCCAAAGATCTGCGCCTCGTGATCGCCATCACTAAGATCAATACGGACCTTGAACGTATGGGCGATCAATCCGTGAACATCGTGCATGGAGTTCGCGATTTTCACGGCCTGTGGCCGAACAGCCAGTTGCCTCCGCAAATTCATCAGATGATCACCGGCGTGCGCCAGATGGTGCAATGGGTCCTTGATGCATTTTCACGACGGGACGTGGACCTTTCGCAAAAGGTTCTCGAATACGATGACCAGATTGATGAATTAAAAGATTCGTTGATCGAAGAAATGAAATTGAAAATGAAAACAGGCGAAGACCAAATCGATTTAGGTCTGACATTCATTATGATCGCAAAGAATCTCGAGAGACTGGCCGACCACGCGACCAATATCGCGGAAGAGGTTATATATCTCGCAACAGGAAACGATGTGCGCCATGGTCACTCTTCAATCGTTAACTCATAGTGGGAATGCCGTCTTGAAACCCGAAACTCGAAAACGAGTGCTGGTGGTCGAAGATGAGATGGAGATCCGCCAACTCATCGTGATGCATCTTCGCCGCGAAGGTTTTGACGTCGATGAGTTGGCCGATGGCGAGCAGGGGCGCCAGGTTTTATCGAATAAGACATACGATTTGGTGATTTTGGATTGGATGTTGCCATCGTTGAGTGGTTTGGAACTCTGCCGTTGGTTGCGCAAAAGGGGTTTGGTTACAACAACGCCCGTGCTTTTTGTGACCGCCAAAGCGGAGCCGGAGCATGTGGCGACAGGCCTTGATGCCGGCGCCGATGATTATGTAAATAAGCCCTTCGACACGCTCGTGTTGATGGCGCGGGTGAACGCGCTTTTGCGCCGCCAGGATTGGCTGCACTCTCGGTCGGTCGCGCCGTCCTCCGCCTCCGGACTGTTGTCGCTCGGAGAGCTGGTTATGGACACGCACAGCTACGAAGTGACTTTGCAGAACCAAAGGTTGGATCTGACGCGTTCGGAGTTCCGCTTGCTTGAGACTTTGCTTGCCAATCAAGGTAAGGTTTTATCGCGCGAGTCCCTAATCGAGCAAATCCAGGGAGAAAACGTAAATGTGGTCGGCCGGACGGTCGATACCCATGTTTTTGGATTGCGCAAAAAGCTCGGACCCTACGGCGATATGATCGAAACTATTCGCGGAGTCGGCTACCGCGTTCGCTACCTCCCGCAAAACTAGAAAAATGAAGAGTTGGACTTTTTTTCCCTGGCGCTTGTTCCGCTGGTTTGTCACGCAACAAGTGGTGGCGGCGGGAGTTCTTTATCTCGCGCTGAGTGCGGTTTTGGCCTACGCCTTTCCTAGCGATAGGGCCACGATGTTGATCGCTCTAGCTTTGGGGTTTCTAACGTTTGTACCCGTCTCCTTATGGACAGCTAGGCGCCTTCTGCTTCCTCTTGGCCGCATAATAGAAAAGACGCGGCGGATGCGCGAGTTCCCTTTTGGGGACGATGAGGTCGACCCTGAAGCCATGGCCTTTGACGAGCCAGGCGAGTGGTATGAAATGGAGCGGGCGCTCAACCGTCTTGGTCGGGACCTGCGAGTCAAAACCATTCGCCTTTCGCGCGAAAAGACTGAGCTGCGAGCGATTATGTCGGCCTCTCCTGAAGCCGTGCTGGCGATCGACGGTGAGAGTCGGGTTCTGTTCTACAATCCCCAGTTTGCCTATTTATTTTCACCCAAAGGCGATCCGGGCGAGGTGACTTTGAGTGAGTTGTTGCGCTCACCCGATATTATCGCGGCCTATTCGGAAGCCATGACAACGGGCAAGCCTTTGCGTCGCGAAGTGCAAGAGGAAGTGGAAGCGGACAAGCAACCCCGTGACTTTCTGCTCTCGATCGCACCTCTAGCGAAAAAGCACAATCAGGAAATTTATGGTGTGGTTGGAATTTTTCACGACATTTCAGAAATGAAAGCGGCCGAAAGAATCCGCATCGAATTTGTGGGCAATGTTTCACACGAGTTGCGCACGCCGCTGACCACGGTCAATGGATACCTGCAGACGTTAAAGGCGGATCTTGAAAAAGGCCGTCTCGAGCACGCGTCGGAGTTTTTAAAAATTCTGAGCCTGAATGTTTCGCGACTAAAGAGTTTGGTGGAAGACCTTCTTGATCTCTCGTCTTTGGAATCCGGCAAAGAACTTAAAATTGAAACCGTGAACGTGCAGGATATTACTGAAGCCGTGCTGAGACAATTGAACGCTCAGTCGCATAAGATTCATTTGCACTACGAGTTTGGAGAAATGCAGGCCGACGGGAAGCGGTTGGAGCAAGTCCTGCGCAATCTCCTCGAGAACGCCGTCCGCTACGTGCCAGAGGGAAAGAATATTGAAATCCTTTGGAGCAAGCCGAGCGCTGCGAAGGTTGAGCTGCATGTGAAAGACGACGGCCCTGGCATCGCCCCCAAACATCAAGCCCGACTGTTTGAGCGCTTTTATCGGGTGGATGAGGCGCGCTCCCGCGCCACGGGTGGAACGGGAATTGGATTGTCGCTGGTGAAACATATTGTTCAGCGCCATGGCGGTGAAGTTCACGTCAAGAGCACGCCCGGTGTCGGTTCTGAATTTATTTGTGAATTCCCAATTTAGATTAAAATGAAATGCTGGCGCCGAGGTTGAGCTCGTCTTCCTCGTCGCGGGCCGAACTCTTTTTGAAGGCGTAATCGACGGACACCACGCAATTCGGTAGTGGAAGATAGCTGAAGCCGAGTGTGGATTGAGTTTTGTTCAATGAGTTGTCGCGCGCCATGCCACCTGGAACGCGGTCATGAAGGTCGAACTTGGAATGACGCCCGTAGAACCATAGACTTTGTTCGCCTCTTTTCCAGAAATTTACAGCCACATGTCCGGAAGCGCCGCGGGCCTTTTCACCCATCACAGTTGAGTTCACAACTGAGATTGAGTCTGCATCCACGAGATGACCTTGCGCCGCTTGCAGAAAGAATTCGACTCGCGGGGAGGGCTTGAGACGAAGGTGCATCTCGCCTACGCCAAAGGTGCCATGGCGGTAGGCGACGGTGCGCTGGGCGCTTTGGCCGGCCGCGATGGATGCCCCTAGCTCGGCCAGGCGCCACTTCAGCAGAATTCGCGCGGTGCCCATCAGATCATCGGCTGGAGCGTCTTGCCCATGCGAGCGTCCGCCCGCGAGAAAGCTTGAGCCACGGAAACCCTCGGCATTCAGTGAGTTGAAGATGCCGATCTGGAACTCCGCCTGCGGGCGTCGGACCCAAAACGAAACGCCGTTCTCATGCCAGGTGGAGGGAACGATTTCGCGCTCCAGCTCTGGTTTTAAGACCCCGAAATAGGTGAGCGATTCTTGGCTGGTGTTGACGGTCCCGACCGGGATGAGCTGGTGCCCAATGCGTAGGCCGTAGTCCATCTTCTCCGTACCCAGCCAGTCTATATAGGCCTGCAGGACGACGGCCTGGCCTTTCTGCAGAGTCACGGTATTGCTGCTTTCACTGCCCCCGTTCTCGAACAGGAATTGGGAGTTGAATAGAAGGCGTCGGTGAAGGCGGGTGGCCAAAGTGGGCGATAAGGCGGCCACGTTGGTGCGATCGACATTAGGTTCGCCCGAAGAGTCGAGACCGCGCCGGTCAACGAACGAGAAGAAATCCGCACTCATGCCCCAGGTGACATTGTCTTTGCTGAAATAGATTTTTGCAGCGGATGGGCCGAGACCGGTATAGGTCTGACCGGGATCGACGGGCTGCCATGGTTTTTCCGTGAGACGTTCTTGTGGCGGCAAAGCGAAGGTCAGCGCGAACGGCGCAAAGGTCGGCGTCGGGCGGGTGGCGGCCGGCGCGGGCGATTGGGGCGGTGGAGGCGGTGGGGGTTCGGATGGCTGGGCCGGCGCCGGTGCAGTCTTTAAAGTTTCAATCTCTTGCTCGAGCTTCTCAAGCCGACGGAGAACCGGCGGTGCGATTGCGCCATCATCGAAAATTTCGGCGGAGAGAAACTGCGCTTCTGCAGACGTGGCGAAACAGAAGATGATAAAGGCGGCACGAATAGGCAAGAACGATTCCCCTTGTTTACCATGGTACTGAAGGGGTGTGGAATCGTCATCTTTTCGCGGATTTACGACGAGACGGTGGTCGCGGGTCCTCGGCAAATTCGCCATTCGACAAATGCGAGTCCAGCATCTTTCGCAGAATCGGCTGGCAACTGCCTCCGCAGGCCCCGACTCCAGCCGTGGTGGCGTCAAAAATCTTGCCTAAAGTATTGCAGCCGCGCTGGATGGCGGCCTCGATGTCCGACTGGGCAACGGCGTTGCACAGGCAGATCAATCTCTTCGATTTATCTTTTTTGACCGCTGATGCCATCGGTAGAGTCGAGGCGGTGCAGAATCATCTGCACGACTTTGATTTTGATGTCGGCGTAAGCTCCCCGGATGTAGGCACCGGCAGCGAACATATGGCCGCCGCCGTGAAAGCTTTCGGCGATTCCCAACACTTCGATGCGGCCCTTGCTACGCAATGAGAGTTTGTATTCATTTTTTGCGTCTTCACGAAAAACCGCAGCGGCTTGAAGTGAGTTCACATTCATGATCATGTCGATCAGGTCTCGTGAATCGTCCATATCCATATTGTGGTCGACCATATCTTTCGCGTGGAGTTTGAGTATGGCCACGCGCCCGTTGCCGTGAAATTCGATCTGCCCGAGAACTTTGGCCAGGTATCCGACCTTGTCGATGGTGTGGGTCGAGAAGAGATGGCGATGAATTTCTTCCGCATGATTGAGATGGAGCAGAAGTTCGGCGGCGATCAGGTGCGAGTTTACGGAATTTTTCACGAACTTGAATAACTGCGTGTCGAAGCAAATGCTGGTGTAGAGGGCCTGAGCGATCTTTTCGTCAAAACGAATCGAGAGACCTTTCAGAATGAAATACGAAATTTCACCAGTGCTGGCGGCGCGAGTTTCGATATACGAACCGGCGGTCGGTTCGGGACCCTGGTTCAGAACCGGGTGATGGTCGACAAACAGGATGTCGCGGCAGTGGGGCTGAAGCGCGCTGAACAAGGGGTCGACCAGCCTGCGATCGTTCGTGTCGAAAATCAAAACCAAGTCGGTGGGGAGAATCGGTGAGTGGGGAGCTTCAAAAATCTCCACATGTTTTTCAGGCTGCAAGAAGTGGTATTTTTTAGGTACCGCATCGACCATCAGCACGCGGACTTTCTTTCCCGTCTTTTTGAGGCCGTGGTACAACGCTAGTAACGCGCCCAAGCCATCGCCATCGCACTGCTTGTGCGTGGTCAAAAGAATGCTCTCCGCCGACTTGATACGGCGTACGAGTGAGTCTACATTGAGAGCTGAAAGACTTGGGGTTCCCATATGTTAACTCTATTGTATCGGCGTGCGTTCAAGATGGCTGCAGTGAAATGTTTTGGTTGACTGCGTCAAAGATTCCAATAAGATCGCAAGCTTCGTTTTTCAGGAGATGAAAATGAGTGATCGACAACCTATGACTTTAGCAGGGAAAGCCAAACTTGAGGCGGAGTTGCGCCAGCTGGTGCACGAGGATCGGCCCGCTGTGATCAAGGCCATTGAAGAGGCTCGCGGCCATGGCGATATTTCTGAAAATGCCGACTACGACGCGGCTAAAGACCGCCAAGCTTTAATCGAAGGCCGAATCGCTGATATTCAGGGCAAATTGGTAAATGCCGAAGTGGTGGACCCGACTCAACTCGAGTCCAGTAAGATTATTTTCGGCGCCACGGTGGAATTGCAGGACCTCGAGAACGACGAGAAGGTGAAGTACCAGATTGTCGGTGAGGATGAATCAGACGTGAAGATGGGCAAAGTTTCTGTGTACTCACCCCTAGCCCGCTCGCTGATCGGCAAGAAAAAAGGCGATATTATTGAGTTCCGCAGCCCAAAGGGCGAAAAGGAATTCGAAGTTCTGAACTTTTATTTTAAATAAGCCGCGACCACGCGGCTTAAGTACAGCCGGGGCGCTACTTTGAGAATTCTTCGTGGAAAATCGAACCTGGAAGTTTCTTCGCACGGCTTTGCGCTTTTCGTGTTGGGTTTGATTATTGCGACTTTTATCGGCGGGGCCGTGCGCACGTTGCTCGGCTCCGATCGCGTCCATCAGAGAATTTTAAGCGAATTGCGGAGTCGCTATCCTCAAGACGATATCCGCATTGGCTCGACCGAAGTTCTCCTGTCCAGTGGAATTTGGCCCGGCCTTGGCCTCAAGATTTCGCAACTTAAGTTCAAGCGCGAAAACTGCGGAAAAATCGGTGTGACTGTGGAGGCGCCCTCCGTGGTGTTGCCGATTAGCTTATGGGCCTTGCGCAAGGGTGACGTACGACTGGGCAATGTCGAGCTGAGCCACGGCAAAGCCCACCTCAACTACAAGGCCTGCCCGACGGCCACTCCCGCGCCCGGTGAAAAACTCCAGTCCGCCGCTCCTGACGCGGTACTGGAAGTTAAATCCGCCGCGCCCGAACCGCCCAAGCATTTATGGAATCCGCCCCGCTTTGACTGGCGCCAAGTGGGCCGGAATCTGGGCTCCATGGAGCTCAAGGACGTCGCGATCACATTTGAACATGAGCCGACTTGGAAAGTTTATATCAAAGAAGCCGAGTTCGATTTCGGCGGTGAATTTAACGGCCACGCCGTCGTCGATGTGCAGAAGAGTCTGCCTTTTGGTACTTTGAACCACTTTCTGGATATCGAGGTCCATGGCGAGAACTCGGTGGTGCAGTTCCAGGTGCATTCGGAATTCAAAGAAGGTCGCGTTCTTTGGAAAGGCAGTTGGGATTCGGATACCCATTCGGCCATGAGCCGTCTTGAACTCAGTCAGCTGCCATTGAAAGAAGTTTTAAACGAATTATATTTAATTGGGGTAATGGATAAGGAAGTGCAGATCCGATCGGCCTGGCTAACTTGCCAAGCCGGCTGGGAAGGCTCCCTGGCTGCGCCAGCAGAAGCGCCGGTGAGAATGCGCGACTGCAAGATGGAAGGGTCTTACGGCGGCGTGCAAATGGAGGAGGCGGACCTTTACCCTTTGCAAACTGAGCGCTTTAAAAAACCGATCCAGTTGCGAGTTCAGAACTTGCAGGTGCAACCGCTGGTGGAGGCGTTTAACAAACAAATTTTACCGGCGGTGATCGCCCGTCTGGGTGTCTGGTCGGGACAGATCGAATATCTGAACAAGAATTCATGGAGTCTGGATGGATATCTAGACGGCGCCGAGGTCGTTTTTTCTAACCAGAGTGTGCGCGGCAAGCAGCAGATTCGTCGGATCCACACAGTGGCGCAACGGGTGGAGGGTTTGATCGCCGCCAAAATCGATCAACTGGAGATGAGTGAAGGAAACTTTAAAGGCGCTATCGAAGCCACTTTGAACGACGACTGGAAGAGCGGAACTTTTACGGTGAACATTGGCAATATCTCCTTTAGCCCCGGTATTCAGAATTTGTTGACTGGGGGCACTTGGTCGGAGCTCAAACTCACTGGAAACGGGCGTGTAGAAGACGGCGAAGTGAGCGAATGGAAGGGCGTCCTGGAATCGCCGATTATGCAAGGCTCGGGTTGGACTGGGGAGAAGGTGGTTGCGCATGCCAAATACCAGCCGGGTGCCTTTGCCGTTGAAGGTCGCATGGAGAGTCTCGAGATTGGCAGTGGGTGGCGATACTATCCCCAGGTAAAGGAACACCTATTTGTGAACGGTGGAATTCGGAAGTGGAGAGAAATTCGCGCAAAGATCGAAATAAAAAAGGCCGGAGGCGAGATTCAATCTTTTGCCGCCGTGGACGCCGAGACTGGCAAGCCGTGGCGCGGCCGCGGCAATTGGCAACGCGAACGTGAACTGATCGCGCTTCTCACCGGCTCGGTCGATGGCAAAGCCAAAAATTTCGCCATCCGTGCCGAGAAGGGTTTTCTGACTATGGACGAGGCGCCGCGCGCGCCTTGAGCGGCGAGCCGCCACGCGCGGCGAACGGGTGTGAAATCCGGGGATCTTATTTTTAATACGTGACGTGCCTGAGAATTTGCAAAAACCGCTCAGTCAATTGCTCGTTGTTCACATCGATTTCGCGTATTCCCTCGAGGGCCTTGTCGGTGATCAGGTCGCCTTGCGTAAAACCAGCGCGGGCGAAAAGTGATCCCGGCTGAATCTCGACGATTCGAAGGCCTGTTTCCTCCCGCCGCAAACGCATCTGATAGAGCAACTCACCCCAAGAATTTTCCATTTCCTCTATTAGAGTTGAGGTCAAAGTCAGCT
>JALHOQ010000079.1 GCA_022842925.1 Bdellovibrionales bacterium | reverse complement strand
CACGCCGTCGACCAGTACGGCCACGCTCAGACGCTCCAGCCCGCCGGCGCCCTCTTTAGTATTCCGCACGGTTTTAGGAACTTCGAAATTCGAAGTCTTGAGTTCCTTACGTACGTTCTGGCGAAAACCGACGGTGCCGGTATTGTCTTCGGCGCCGGGCAGGTTGGCCCTGGCGCCTGGGATCCCTGTGGGATTGTTGCGAGCGCCGTCCAACATCTCTTCTTCGGTCTGCTGCGACTTCAATGCGGTGGCATCGGGGTTGACCTCTTCTTCGGTCATCACACTCGATTTCAAGTTTAAGGTGGCATCGACCTTCGCGATCACTTTGCCCGATCCCACGACTTTGGCTAGCACCTCTTCGATTCGACCCTCGATCTGCTCCTGTTGTTTGGTTTTCATATCGAGGAGTTCGGCGCTCATCGCGCCCTCACCCGACTGCTGCTTGCTCATCACTTTTCCGCGTGAGTCCACTACGGTCACCCGCTCGGGCTCCAAATTTTCCACGGCGCTCGAAACGAGAAAGGTGATTCCGCGCACCTGCTCCGCGCTCAAAGTCTTACCAGGATGAAGTTCGAGAACGACGGAAGCCGTCGTCTCGCCACCTTCCTCTAGAAACGTTTTCTTGGCCGGCATGGCGAGAATGACCTTGGATTGTTTGACCGCGCTCAGCGTATTAATCGAGCGCATCAGTTCACCCTGGAGCGCGCGCTGGAAATTGATTTTCTGCGCGTAGGAGGTGGTTCCGAAGTCCTGCTTATCAAACAGTTCCAGGCCGATCTGACCGACTTTAGCGCCACCCAGTTCGGTCATGATGGCCATTTGCGTGGAGTGCAAAAGTTCTTTCGAAATCAGAATCGTGCTGCCGTTATCAGACAGCCGGAACGGGACGCCCCGACGTTGCAGCTGATCCACGATCTGCGGCAGCTGATCCGGTGCCACGTTAGAGAACAGAACCACATGATTGGTTCCCGTTAACATGGCTCCCATAAACGCCAAGCCCACAACCGCGACCGTAGTGGCAGCCATCATCGACAAGCGCTTGACCGGAGTCAGGTTCTTGTAGAACTGGCGGAACTGGGCGATTAGGTGACTCAGCAGCGTATTCATTTACATCACACCTGCATCTTCATGATTTCTTGATAGGCTTCAATGATCTTATTGCGAACCGACATCATCAGCTTTAAGGCGATGTCCGCTTTTTCAGTCGTGATCATAACATCGGCGATATCGTGGGTCTTGCCGGTGGCGAGCTGTTGCGCCTTAACATCGGCTTCTTTCTGCGCGGTATTCACGCTTTGAACGGCGTCTTTCAGAGTGTCCGCGAAGGACTTCGCGCCGGTTTGACCGGTGGCTTCCGCTTTGGGATTCGGAATGGCGATGTTGGAGTTGCGGATCTCCTTAAGAGTCTGTCCGCGCTCCAGAAGGGCGTCTGAATTTGAGATGGTCAAACCGTCCATGGTTTTTCTGCCTCTCGCCGCGAAATCCGTTTCCCGGCTTGTTTTAAGTTTAGCAGAACTTTTTGCCTACTCGAGAGGAAAAAAGTTATCTGCCGATCTCCAATGCACTTAAGGCCATATCCTTCGATGCCTGTATCGCCGAGACGTTGGCCTCGTAGCCTCGGGTCGCCTGTATCATATTGGCCATTTCTTCCATCAAATTGATTTTGGGATAAGCGACATATCCCTCTTCGTTGGCGTCTGGATGGTCGGGCTCGTGGCGCATATCCACGCCCTTCTCGTCGACATGCACGTCGGTCACTTGCACGCGCTGAAAGTTGTCGTTCGGAGGCATGGTCACCAATTCCCCGAAGTTGCGGGCATCCGGCATGGCCTCGAACACCACGTCCTTGCGACGGTAGGGACCGCCTTCCGGAGTCCGCGTGGTGTTGATGTTGGCGATGTTGCTCGAAATCGTATTCTGGCGCAGACGTTGGGCCGAGAGGCCTGAGGCCGATATTCTTAAACCCGTGCCGAAGTCCGACATTAACGGCCTCCTTCGGTGGCGGCGTATTTAAGAGCGCCGAGCTTTTTGTTGATCAGCTGTAGAGCCGCCTTATAGAGAATCGAGTTCTCCTGCAAGGTGGCCATTTCCCTTTCGAGGTCGACCGTGTTCTGGTCGTTGGTCACGTTCACTTCGGGATTGTCATAAACATCAGCGCGGGCACGTGAAATTGCGCCAGGACCCATTGCGAAGTGGTCGGGCGAGGCGACGCCATTGGTTGCCGCACCCTCCATGTCAATCGCGCGCGAAAGAGCGTCTTCAAAGTCGACGACTTTGGCCTTGTAGCCCGGGGTCTCGGCATTGGCGATATTGCTGGAGGTCACATTGTGCCGGAGTGAGCGCAGCTTTAAGCTCGAGCCGAGCGCGTCCGTGGTCCGGTCGAAAATTTTATCCATCGACATGCGGTACGACCTCCTTGTATTCGTGCAGTTTGTTCCTCAGCGTGCGGATACTGATTCCGAGCATCTCAGCGGCTTTGGTCCGGTTCTGCCCGGTGAATTCGAGAGTTTTCATAATCAAAAGCCTCTCTGCTTCGCTCACAGTCATCCCCGGCGACAGGCTCCTTTCCGGGGGCGTGATCTCAGAAAGCAAAATCTGGTCCGCTCCAATTTCGGAGCCAGAAGCCAACAGGACGCTGCGCTCGACTACGTTTTGCAATTCGCGCACGTTGCCTGGCCACGGATACCGCTTCAGTTTCTCAACCGCCTCGGGGCTTAGTTTACGAGCCGGCAGCTGATTCTCGGCACAAGACGTCGCGACAAAATGATGGGCGAGAAACTCGATGTCCTGCATGCGAGAACGCAGCGCGGGCACCTGCAAAGGTATTACGTTCAAGCGATAGTAAAGATCCTCGCGAAACTCGCCCTTTTTTACCATTTCTTCCAAACTGCGGTTAGTGGTGGCGATGATGCGAACGTTGACCCGAATCGGCTCACGGCCGCCGAGTCGCTCGACCTCACCCTCTTGCAGTACGCGAAGAAGTTTAGCTTGCAGTGTGAGCGGCATCTCGCTGATTTCATCCATCAGAAATGTGCTGTCATGGGCTTGCTCAAATTTTCCCGTCTTGCGTTGATCGGCGCCGGTGAAAGCTCCTTTTTCAAAGCCAAAAAGTTCGCTCTCCAGGAGACCTTCGGGGACCGCGGCGCAATTCAAGGCTACGAATCGACGTAGGGCCCGCGGACTTTTGGCGTGAATATAACGGGCCAACAGCTCCTTGCCCGTACCGCTCTCGCCCGTGATCAACACGGCGGCCCGACTGGTGGCGATGTTTTCGGCCACCTCATATACCTTGCGCATCTTGGCATCTACAGTTTGAATCACCGCGCCTCCTTAACCTTCGCTTTGCCCGTGGCCATAGCCGGAATACGGTTGATGTACTTGTTGTAATCACCCTTCCACTTGCCGTCCTCGAGCTTTTCTTTGCCGATCTTCCACAAAAAGTCGTTCGGCGTGCCTTCCAAACGTTTCCACACGTCATTGGCGCCCTGGTAATCGCCGCGATCAAACAAAATTTGGCCCACTTTGTAGCGCGTGCTCCCGAGAGGCATCTTTTCTTCGAACCGCTCAAGAAGCGTTTGATAGCTCTCGACCGCCGCCATTTCTTTTTTCTGTTTGAAAAGGGCATCGCCTTTTACGCTGAGCGCGTCGGCAATCACCTTGTCGGCGACCTTGGTTTCGCCGCCCTCACTTTGCAGGGCCTTTTCAGCATAGAGTTCCGCCTGCTTGGGATCGTCCATTTTCAAAAAGGTCTGAGCGAGCTGTAAGTGGACGGGTGCCACCAAGGCCGGGTCGCCCTGCCAACGTTTAGCGAGTTCAAGAAGCGCCTCTTTCGCCTTGGTGAAATCGTTTCTCTGCTCGGCGATGCGGGCGCTGAGCTGCACGCGTTCGATATTCTCTTGCGGCGACAGATCGGATCCGTTCCCGATGGTCTTTAGGTGCTGATAGGCTTCAATATAATTGCGCTCTTGCGCGAGCACCGAAGCCAGACGCAGGTTCAATGTGGCCACTGACGGCAGGTGCTCCTGGACCTTCTTTTCTTTTTCGATACCGGTGCCTACAATTGCCTGACGTTGATTGAGAGCTCCCCGGTATATCCGCTCGGCTTCGTCATATGCGCCCGCGTTTTCATAAGCGCCGCCGACTAGATAGGGCACATCGATGCGGTCGGTGTTCTTGAGCCAAGTCCCCGAATACTGCGAATAAAAACCGAGCGCCTTCATAAACTCACCGCTGTCCACGGAGGTCTTTAGCTCATTCGATATATTCCGCAAAATTCTAGATTTAAAGGAACCCACGTTCACCGAGCTCGGATTTTTCTGGAAGAACGAGATTAGATTCTGAAGAGCGTCACGGTACTGTCCACGATTGGTCAAGCCCTCGGAGACCATCAACGTCGTGAATTCTTCTATTCCCGGAAGATCCAGCTTTTTTGCCGATTCGTTGATTTCATCCAGTGCCTTTTTCAGCTCATTCGGCTTCATGCCGCGCATCTGCTGACTCAACATTCGCATCCGCGCAACCTTGGCGCCGGGATGTTCTGGAAAACGGAAATAGCTTTCTAAAAATGCGCCCATCACCCGTCGCGGATCGGCTCCCAAAGTGCCGAGCAATTCCCCAATCCGCGTCAGGGCATAGCCGCCATGTTCATGGGTGGGGAAGTAATTGACGAACTGGACGTAGTTATCGAGCGACTTTTTAAAATCTTTTTGCCAAAACCGGGCCTCGGCCATGTTGTAACTGGCGTTCGGGTAGACCTTTTCTTGCGCGGGCAACTCTTTGATGGCCGCTTCATACGTGCGGATGGCGCCGCTGTAATCCCCCTTGGCGAACTCGACATCGCCCAGTCGATAGCGGGCCTCCTGGGCATGCTCGGTGCGAGGGAAGTCCTTAATAATGGTTTCCAACTCTTTCGTGGCCTCCTCGTACTTGCGAAGAATCATATAGGCCTCACTCAGAGCCTTGCGCACGAGAGGAATTTCAGGCGATTTCGGATAGGTTTTAAGAAAACCCTCAAACGTTTGCAGAGTCGTTAGGGCTTCTCCGCGCTCCATTTGCGCGAAGCCGAGAGTCAAATAATTGTACTCGCGCAACGGACTGCCCGGAAACTTTTGCACGAGTTCTCCGTAGAGGGCACGGGCCTTTTCAAAATCGAGTGAGGCGTTCTCTTTGCGCCAGCGATCCAAGTAAACGAAGGCCGTTATGTTTTTAAAAATTTCGAGATACTCGGATTCGGGATACTTATTGACGAAGTAATCGTACGTTTTCAGATAGACGGCAAAGCGCTTGCGCTGGAACAAGGTGAGCAGAAGCCGGGCCTCCTTGTTCTCTCGACTGTCCTTGCTGTTAATCACATACTCAGGCTGCTGTTCGAGAAGTTTGTCGAGCTGCGAAACTTTCATTTTCAGCATCGGAAACGGGAGATAAATATTGTTCCGCGAGCCGATAATCGATTCCTCTCGAATCTCATAGTCCTTGATGCGAAAGCGGTCATAGTTGTCGTCGCTTCCGTCGAAGATTCCGAAATGGAGATTGACGTTCGTCCCCGGCTTGGCCACAGGCGGCACCGAGATAAATTCGTCTCCCGCTGGGCGGCGATTTGCTTTGGGCAGTTCGGTGTAGCCCCCCGGACTTTTTGTACCTTTAGTCGCGAGCTTAGATTTGGCCGCCGTCCTCCCGGGTTTTTCGCCTTTAACTTCTGCGACCGGCGATTTCTTTTCCGATTCGACCTTCTTGTAGAAATCGACAATCAGCAGAGAGGGATCGTCGGTCAGATAGTCGAACGATTCCACCGCGGACTGCGCCAAATTGAAAGTGATCACATGCGTGCCGTCGGGCCCGGCTTTGTTCACGTCGACCGATGCGACGAGCGGATCGCTAAAGCCCTTCAGCTTGCCAATGCTGGCCTCGTCAAGTGGAGGTAAGGAAAGTGTTATTTTCTTATTTCCGTCCTTTTGCAGATCGTAGGACCAGGTTTTTAATCCACGAAATTCAACATGGGCGGTGTCCGAAATGCGCGAGATGTCCGCCTGCACCAAAGGCTTGGTGTACCGCGCCTGCTGCGCGTGAGACGGACCCGACCAGAGTAAGAGAGCGGTCAATAATGGAATCATCCGCAGTCAATCAAAGCAGAAACGGTGCCATGGCTCGTTTCTGTGGCTTTTTGCACACTTAACGACTGGACCCAGCACCTTTGTCGAGTGCGGTTTCGTCAGATTCTCGAAAGAGAAGCCAATTCAATGACACGACCTTCAAGGGAGTTGTCCTATATTCCGAAAGAATGTTAAGGGTCGGGGTCAACAACATGCGATTCACTTCTTTGTACTTCATCATTGTCAGCGTGCTTCTCAACGGTTGCGTAACCGTCAAGATGGCCAGCGACGGCCTCGGCAAAAAAGCCGAGGGCGTCGTCTTTACCGAACCCAAGCGCCCGTTCACACGCGAGGACCGCAAGGAAGTCGACGCCGCCTGGAAGAATTCCGCAAACGGCAACGTCATCTCGTTCATCTCCGATTGCGCGGACCCAACCGATCCTTCGCTTGAGCAGATCGTGGGTGGAATCCTGTCTGGGCTGTCGGATCTGAAAGTGAATTCGCAGGAATCGCCGACGGTTCAAGGCCGCGAAGGTCATCGCGTTTACGCCAGCGGAAAGGTCGACGGCGTACCCAGCGAAATCGACCTCCTCGCGTTCAAACGCAATCACTGCATTTACATCCTGACTTACGTGGGGGTTCAGCGTTCTTTCAGCGACGACCGGGCCGCCTTCACCAAGTTTATTGAAGGGTTTCGGGCACCATGAAGGCTTCGCACGCCGCCTTTTTACGCCACTTCGGCGGCTCGACTATCCTCTTTCGCCAAGTCATAAGCGAACTCTTTCGACCGCCGCTCTATTTCAAGCTTGTCGTCGAGCAACTCTATCAAGTCGGCGTCATGTCACTGCCTCTCGTCATGGTGACCGCCGGTTCGACCGGGATGGTGATGGCACTCCAATTCGGTCTCGGTTTAGAAAAATTCGGTGGCAAGCTCTACGTCCCTAAAATCGTGTCGATTTCCATTCTGCGCGAAATGGGCCCCGTCTTCACTTGCTTGATGCTCGCCGCGCGGGTCGGCGCCGGTATGGCGTCCGAGATTGGCTCGATGGTGGTCACCCAGCAGATCGATGCTATCCGCGCGTTGGGAACTTCGCCGATCAAAAAAATCGTGATCCCGCGGGTCTTAGCTTGCATCATCGGAATACCGATTCTCTCCGTAGTAGCGAATTTTATCGGCATCGGCGGGGCCCTCCTTGTTTGCGTCAACGATCTCGGTGTGGACCCGGTTTTCTTCGTGCAAAAGGTTTTAACCACACTTTACCTCCCCGACTTCTTGTCTGGTTTTATGAAAACTCCCGTCTTTGCCGGCGTGATCGCCGTCACCGCCTGCTACTTCGGCCTTACTGTAAAGGGTGGGACCAAAGGAGTGGGCAACGCCACGACGATGGCTGTAGTTGTCTCTTCGATCAGCATTCTAGTCGGAGATTACTTTCTGACTAAGTTCTACTGGGTGATCGAACAATGGCTATAATCGACGTCAAAAGCTTCTCTAAAAGCTTCGATGGCCGCCCGGTGCATAAGAATGTCACCTTCAGCGTACAGAAGGGCGAATGCCTCGGTCTTGTCGGGGGCAGCGGAATCGGCAAATCGGTTATCCTGCGCAGCCTGATTGGCCTAGAAAAAGGCGACAGCGGCGAAATTTGGATTGAGGGCGAGGAAATTTCGAAACTGAAAGAGCGTCAACTGACTCCCATTCGGAAAAAGGTGGCCTACGTTTTTCAAAACGGCGCCCTGTTCGACTCGATGACCGTGTATGAGAATTTGGCTTATCCGTTGCGAGAACATGAAAAGCTCGAGGAGAGCGAAATTCGCCAACGCGTGAAGGATCAGCTGGATGAGTTTGGCCTTGGCGATGCTCTAAAAAAGCTTCCGGCCGAACTGTCGGGGGGAATGCAGAAACGCGTGGGACTGGCCCGTGCCATGATGATTCGCCCCCGAGTCATTCTCTATGATGAACCCACAGCCGGCTTGGATCCTTACAATACTTTAAAGATCCGTGAAATCGTTCTTGCGCTAAAGAAGAAGGGCGTGACCTCGGTGTTCGTCACTCACGACATGCCCACCGCGGTCGCGGTCTGCGATCGCTTTTGCTTATTGGCGGACGGCCGAGTCGCCGATGAGGCCCGAGTCGAGGAGTTGGCCACGCGGCAGGACAGTTTGTTGAATCAGTTCATTGAAGGCACGGCCGGAGGATAAAGTGGAAAGTTCGCTGAGACATGAAATTAAAGTGGGAATTTTCGCCTTTATCGGCCTGGTTCTGTTCTTCCTCTCCGTGATCTTGCTCGGCGGGGATAAATTTTTCTTAAAGAAGACGTACGAGTTGAAGGTTCGCTTGGTGCAGGTTCAGGGCCTCGGTCGCGGTTCAGTTGTGAGCGTGGTCGGAGTTCCGGTGGGCAATGTGACCGACATCACGTTCGTTCCCGGCTCAACTGAAGTGCAGGTTCATATGAATATCGAATACGCCATGCGCGAACGCATTACCCAAGGTTCAAAAGCTTCAGTGAAAACTCAGGGCGCACTCGGCGATAAATACATTTATATCGAGCCCGGCCCGCCTGACGCCCCCGCGCTGAACGACGGCGCCATTCTGGAGACGGACCGAACCCCCGACCTACTCGATTTGATTTCATCGAAGGGAGCCGAGTTCGGGCAGATTATCGAAGTCATAAAAGAAGTACGCCAACTTTTCGCCAATATGAATAGTGACGGCAAGAGCGCCAAGCTGATGAGCAACCTTGTGACGACCACAGAAAATCTGTCGGCGTTCTTAGTTGAAGGGAGAGAAACCTTTCGCCTCTTACGTACGGAAGCGATCACACCCACGGCGAGCGTGATGAAAAAGATCGACAAGGGCCAAGGTACACTCGGCGCCCTGGTGAACGATCCGGCTCTTCATAACCGATTGAGTGGATTTTTTGGCGAGGCTCCCCGCAATAAATTCTTGAAGCCCATGATTCGCGATTCTATTCAAACAAATGAGCAAAAGAAGTAGATTAAAGACAGGTGAGCCCGTAGGTTACGGGCACTCCGTTAGATTCAATCTGAATCAATCCGGTGTTGGCGTTTGGGTCCACTACCACAAAAACTCCGGCTCCCGAATACTGAGTTTGAAGGCCTAAGCTCGTCACGCTTGTTACGGGGAATTCTGCGGTTGCATTAGTTCCGGACGTGAAGACCTGTAGTTTAAGACCTTCCGATTCGTCTTTGCTCAGAGAGACCTGGATTGTGCCGCCTCCTGGCTTTACCTCGCCCTCACAGGAGAATCCGCGCCAGTTCCCACCGCCGTAGCTCCCACCGTTACCACTGTTTTGTGCGACGGAGTCGCTGGAATCAATCGCTCCGGAACAGTTCTGCATAGTGATGATCATCGCCAATGCGATCACCGTCAGCGCAGCCAACGGAGTGGCCTTTCTCTTTTTGAGACGTGAAAAAATCAATCCCATAACTCTTCCCTCTAAATCTTACCTCATTCCGGTACATTTCCATAATGTCGTATATGTGGGCGACCTGGGATTGATATAATTGAAGCGATGAAGACCTTGAGTTCCAAGGATTTAGCGGCAATTGATGACATGATCAGATCGGGGCGGCAGAGTCAGGCCCGCCTTACGTTAAACAAGATCTCGCCATCTGATCTCAAGCGCTCCGATTTCGCGCGCTTCGCGAATCTACTTTCGCGCACGGGACTGTATCAAAAAGGGCTGCGCCTGTTGAATCCTTACGTTCGCCAGCCCCGGTTGCGAGACGGTGCCACGCCTGAAGATAGGCTCGAGTACGCTTACCTTCTGATTAAGGTCGGAGCCCTTAGCGAAGCCCGTTCGATCCTGACGGAACTCAATCCCGCGACGCACCCCGATTCTTTGCTCTATACGACGTTCGCCCTCACTCCCGAGTGGCGGTATGAAGAAACGATACCTCTCCTCAGAAACTATCTCGTTCACATCGGTTCGGACCGGCCCTATCAGGCCTTGATCGCGAAAGTCAATTTGGCCGCCGCGCTGGTTTTTTGCCGCCATGATAAGGAGGCCGCGGAGCTGTTATCACAAGCGAAGGCCGCTGCCGCCGGATTGAATGCCGGCTTTCTACTCGGAAGCCTGCATGAACTCTCCGCCCAGCTGGCTCTCGCCCAGGAAAATTTCACTGCGGCCGACGTGGCCCTGAATGAAGCTTCACGGCTGCTGCAAACCGCGGTTACGGCGGAGCATCTTTACGCTCAAAAATGGCGCTTGGTACTCGAGTTTTTAAAGAGCCCACGCCCCGATGAAATGGCCGACGAACTCAACAAGCTGAGAACGACCGCATTGGCCAAACGCGAATGGGAAGTCGCACGCGACCTGGATTTTCAACTGCTCAAGCGCCTGAATATGGATGAGACGTTCGCTTACCTTTATTGTGGGTCTCCGACCGAGATTTTTCGCCGACGGCTCGAACTCTCTTACCCCGCTTGTCCGCTTCCCGCTGACGCTTATGCCTGGTCGGGCGAACCGCGGGCTATCGCGGCTGACTCCTATGACGTGCAATTGGGAACGGATTCGAGAGGGCGCGAAATCGTGGAACGCGGCCAAACCCCACACCGCCTTTGGCTTCTGCTGTGCCGGGATTTTTACCGCCCGCAGAGTCTCGCTCAGATCTCAGCCTGGCTTTATCCCGGCGAACTTTATCATCCCGTTCACACTCCAGTTAAAGTGCATCAAACCGTTTCACGTTTACGTAAGCAACTCGAACAGGCGCGCGTTCCGATCCACATCGCCGGATTCGGAGGCACTCTTTGCATTGAATTTAAAAAGCCCTGTGCTCTGGTTAAAAATTGGCGACTCGATTCCCAGCGATCAACAAGGACCGAGTTGGAAGCGGAACCGGTGCTCACCCGATTTTCGGGCAATCGATTTCAAGCCCGCGACCTGGCGGTGGCCTTGGATATTTCTCTTTCCTCCGCGATCCGCCGGATCAATCAGCTGGTGGACAACGGCAAACTGATCCGCGAGGGCAGCGGAAAAAAGACAGCTTACCGAGTTAAGTCCGCGGCTTAGATTCGTGTCAGATTTGTCAATTCGAGCTCCCCACGGCCTCTTCTAATCTGGTTACAAGTTAAGGTATCGGGGAGGAAAATATGAATCGAACCTTTTGGACTTCAATTTTAACGGCGGCACTGATCGCATCGATCGGGTGCGGCCAAGCCGTTTCCACAAAGCAAACAGAAGACAAAGAACCACAGCCGCTCGCCGCCAGAAAAATTCTGGGAATTTATCCGACTTCGACCGTGATGGGGATCAAGTTCGAGAATGTGGGCGGGTATCCACCACCTGCGCCATACACCCACTACTCCATCGGCATCTCGCTCGGTCATCCCACAATTCTCACGAAGACCGGGAGAGACGATTTATTCTCCTGGAACTGCGACTTCGTGCTCACACCATCGGAACGCGACCAGCTCATCGCCAATCTGGAGTCGGCGTATTTGGTTCGAGAAGATCGGGACTCCATAATGGTGGACGCGGGTAACTCCTATTTGAAGGTTATTTCCACTTCCCAACGGCTGCTAGGCGAGCACCCGTTCAAAGGCGGCGACAACTTGGACCCGGCCATTTTGCTCATCGAGGGTCAGCCCCTTATCCAGCAGTTAAACGAACTTTTGCACCGCTACGAGTGCCTTCAGGTCAACTAGCCGTCTCGAATTGAGACGGGCTCTCTCGTCGGGGCCCGTCCCATGTCACAATTGAAGAATGATGGCTTGGCTCAACGACTCAGGCTCGCCATCCCCTGTATGCGCAAGGAAGATTGGTCCACCTCTTTGCGCCTTGTCGACTGGGTGCTGACCCAGTCGAGCGAAGCACTCGTTACTTTCCAACCAACTGACAACGGAGTGTGGCTTCCTCAAATCGGCCGGACTTGAGATTCAAGCTCCAAGGTCCGGCCGAAGGGGTCACCGCACTTACAGCCTCAGTGGCCGATTCATTTTTGCTCAGTCGGAGCCGCAGATGGTATTCTTCACGACAAGGCTCGACGAGGCCTTCGGCACACACGCTGATCAGGCGCGCGTCCGTGCGAAAGCCCTTAAGCTCGTCGGAGATCCCATGCGTCGGCACGGGAAACTCTCGGGTCACAAGATCAAGATCGTCTTCCCAATGAGCTGCGCGCTGATAATAGGCCAGTGTGCACCACACGTCTGGAACATTTTCCAAGCTCCAAGCTGTGGGAGCGGAAATCAAAATCAAAGTAATAAAAAGGTTTTTCATACTACTTCACTGCCTCATCGATGCTGCGGCAGACATCAAGACTCAGGCCCATATAGCCTTTTGTGATCAGCGCTGACTCAAGGAACAGTCCGAGGCTCTTTGTCTTCGGATCAGCGGTCAACGGTCCGACGATCTTTTGTCCGATCGCGGAGTACAGGGAAGCGCCGTCCTCAAAGATATCCACTAGAACCTCATAGCAACCGGGGAATGGAGCCTCGTAAGGATTTACCGCGGGCTCGGATTCCGTGTCGCAGCCACCCACCAGGCGATCCGTGTCGCCGGTCCACATTTCGCCGGTGTAGGGAAATAGGAAATCCGACATCCCATCGCTGCCGCCGCTCGGATCGCGGTGGAATTCGAGAACCGTATTCTCTTCTTCGCCAGGGCCCCAAACAATGCGGGTGACGCCATCTTGTTGAGTGTTCTCTAGAATTGCGTGAACCGTGGTCTTGTTTTCGATCGCATCTAGATAAGTCACAGTTTTCGCGGCCGCATCGACCGTGACTTGAATGAATGGTTCGGTGAATGAGCACCGAACAGCCTCAGCCTGGGCTGAGATGCTTCCGAATAAAATCGCGGCAACAGTGAGCTTTGAGATCAAACGCATAATATCCCCCTTTGGTTTGACAGGGGTAGTTTGGCTTGGAACTGGGGCCGCCGTCTAAGACCTTAGGGCCATTGAAAAATTTCGGCGTGCGAGGCTGCTTATGGAACCAGCGGACGCGGAAGTTTTTTCGCGCCCGGGGGCGGGAACCCCGCCGCGCTGACACTCAGCTCGAAGCTAGGACTTCGCCCCGCCAGTCAAAGCTCAAACGCCGATTTCTCGGTGCTCACATCACCGCCGCCCGGCGCTTGAACGAGGCCGCCTGTCTCGCATCGATCCCAAGCCAACAAGGCCGACTTGGCACGCGCCAACTGAATACCGCGCTTATCATCGCGGCGGTTGAAACGCTTGCCGGCAAATTCTGGCGGCACAGGAAACAATCCAAAATTAATATTAGTCGGCTGAAAGTAATCGTTATCTTCGGTGATGCCGTTCAATAGCGAACCAAACGCGGACTCGCGTGGCGGTAACGAGATTTCGCGGCCAGCGATTTTGTCATCTAAGAATTTCGCCACCAGCAAACCCATGCACGTGGAATCAAAATAACCTTCCACGCCCGTGATTTGGCCGGCAAAGAACAGCCACTCATCTTTGCGCGACGAGAGCCACGGGGTCAGCTTCTTCGGCGTTTGAATATAGAGATTGCGGTGAATGCTGCCGAGTTTTAGAAACTCCGCCTTTTCCAGACCCGGAATCATCCGGAACACGCGGATTTGCTCGCCGTACGCCATTTTGGTTTGAAAGCCGACCATATTGTACGCGGTGCCCTGCTTGTTATCCTGCCGAAGCTGAACCACGGCGAAGGCGCCTTTACCGGTGCGCGGATCTTGCAAACCTTTTGGTGAAAGGGGACCGAAGCGCAGGGTTTGATCGCCGCGGGCCACGATTTCTTCGATCGGCATGCAGCCTTCGAAAAACGGCGTGTCTTTTTCAAATTCTTTCGGCTCGATTTTGCGTGCGGATTTGATCGCCTCGATCAGCGCAAAGTACTGATCGCGCTCCATGGGGCAGTTAAAATAGTCCTTAGTGCCTTTGCCGAAGCGATCGGCGCGATAGGCTACGAACTGATCGATGGTGTCGTAATCCACGATGGGCGCAATGGCGTCGAAAAAATATAAGAACTCGCCGTCGAAATGCTCGCGCATGGATTGGGCGAGATCCGTGTCCGTGAGAGGGCCTGTGGCAATGACCGCGGGACGAGGGATATCGTCAAGCGATCGAATCACGTCGTGGCGGACTTCGATGCGTGGATGATTCCGTACGGCTTCGGTGACCAGCGAGGCGAAGAGCTCACGGTCCACTCCGAGCGCCATTCCCGCTGGCACCGCAGCTTCACGGGCGGAGCGAAGAATCAGGGAGCCCATGCGCTCGGCTTCCCACTTGAGTTGACCCGGCGCTGAGTAATCGGTGCACGATCCGAATGAGTTCGAGCAGACGAGTTCGGCGAGTTTGTTCGTTTTGTGGGCGGGCGTAGTTTTGCCGACGGAGGCTGGCGCCGAATTTTCGCCCTGGGCATCGCCCGCAGCCCCCAGACCAGCGCGCATTTCATACAAAACGACCGAATGACCCATCTCGGCGAGCTGAAATGCGCACTCGCTTCCCGCCAGGCCGCCGCCCACCACCGTAATTTGCCGAGTGTCGTTCAACATGCTACCCCTTAACCAATGGCCGATGATCAAAAGCCCAAATTCAATCCTAAACGCAAATCAGATTTACTGACTGCGTCGAAAGTCCTACAGCGAGTTCTGGGCAATGGCAAGTCGGCCCTAAGCGACCAGTTCCTGAGATGGAAAATATGGCGTTTCTGGCCCGGAATTGTTGGAGCCACCCTGGCCAAGTACTGCGAGCCCGTGGGCTACGAGCGGGGTCGGCTGTATATCTGGGTCAAAAGTTCGGCCCGCATGCAGGAGATTCGTTTTTTTGAGGAGACCCTGCGCGAGAAGGTCAACGAGCACGTGGGTTCCAACTGGGTTCGGTATATTCGCTTTACTTTGGACCGTCATGGCGTGCCTAACGCGGAAGAGATGTCGCCCCAGTTTAAGAAGTTTATGGATATCGGCGACCCGCCGGCGGAGTGAGTTGGGCGAAGTCCTAGCTTAGATATAAAAACCAAATAAAGACA
>JALHOQ010000078.1 GCA_022842925.1 Bdellovibrionales bacterium | reverse complement strand
CGCTCTTCCGATCTCATCAAGACCCCGAACACATCCGGAACAAAGCGTTTTTCGAAGCCTATTTTTCGAACTACATCGAAGGCACGACCTTTGAGATCGAAGAGGCCGAGGAAATCGTCTTTGATAAAAAAATCCCAGCTCAGCGGCCGAAAGACGCCCACGATATTCTCGGCACGTTCGCCTTGGTATCCGACAGCGGCGAAATGCGCAAAACTCCGCGATCAGCAAAGGATCTGACTGAGCTGCTGATCCAAAGACATGCAATCTTAATGAAAAATCGACCTGAGGCCCGGCCCGGCGAGCTCAAAGATCGACCAAACCGCGCTGGCAATTCGCGCTTCGTGATGCCGGACGAAGTGATCGGAACACTCGAGCAGGGCTTCTTGCGCTATGAGCAGGCGCCCAAGGGCCTCGCGCGCGCCATTTTTATCATGTTCATGGTCGCCGAAATCCACCCGTTCACCGACGGCAACGGCCGCATCGCGCGAATCATGATGAACGCGGAGCTGCACGCGCGCGAGCTTTCGACGATGATAATTCCGAATGTTTATAGGGAAGATTATCTCAGCGCCTTACGTGCGCTCACGAGGCGGGACCGGCCCGATCCTTTGATTCGAATGCTCAGCCGGGCCCATGCGTTTTCGTTCTTAAATTTTAAGCCTTACAGCCGGATTCTAAAAGAGATCATCCGTCGGAATTGGTTCCAAGAGCCCGGCGACGCTAAACTACAGGATTAGCTTGCCGCTGCCGTTGCGCCCGCTACGTTCGTAGCTTTTCGTGAATCTGCTTCCGATTTTGATATTCATTACGTTTGCCGATGGCGCCTAAGCCCAGGCCGTAATTCTCTTTTACTTTGAGCTCGTTCAAAACCTGTGAGGCCGACTTCTCCCCGGATATAAGACTCTGGTAGCTGGCGATTTTCTCGATGAGTTCGGTGCCACGCTCAAAGAGCGCTTCAAACCGGACCGACCCCAAATGTTGCTCCCTCCACTCTTCGAAGGGCGAAGCCGCGGATTGAGCTACGGCATTGTACATAGTATTGCGGCATTCGGAGTCGGCTTTGATTTGGTGGCGATTGCCAAATTCGTCGACCAATTGCACGCGGTGTTTTTCGCAGGGCTTACCACAATCGCGAAACGAGCTGCCCTTGCTTAGCATGGCCGCGAACACACAATGCTCCATATGAAATGCGGGCATATATTGATGGATGGTGACTTCGATTCGCGAGGGATCCGCGCTTTCCAAAAGATCACTCACCTGCTGGGCATTCAAATCGTAGGATGCGGTTACGGTCGATAAGCCTTTTCGGAGCAAATAGCTCGCAGTTAAGTGGTTGGCGACATTGAGACTGAAATCGCCGCGAAGTTCTCCGGTGAAGCGACTGGTTCTGGTAAAGTAATAAAGGGCTCCAAGGTTGCGGATCAGAATCACATCGGGCTGCAATTGCTCGATGCGCTTGAAATGCAGGTACTCCTTTGGTTTTAAGATCCGGTTGGTCGCAATTCCGCAGCGAAGACCTGCGGCCTTGAGCTTAGCGACGCTGGACTCATAGTCCCGGCCGAATTCGAAATCTAGAATCACACAGTCGATTTGATCGTGGGCCAGGCGCCCCGTCTCGATTCCCTCCAGGAGATCTTCGACCTGAGCCATTTCGCGCAACAAAATATTGAGCCGCGCAGTTTGGACTTCGCCCTCCACTGAGGGGCCCTTCATTTCCTCCGACCAGCGGAGCATTTCCTCCTTACTTTCAAGCGGCGTTTCGTCACCCCAGACGCGATTATGCCGGCGCGCCATCTCAAGCTTCGCTGAAAGTTCCCGGCGAATCTCCTTTAGATCGCGATGAGAACAAAATATCGGAGACGAATCGAATCTCTCTACGACAAAAGACTTCAGTCTAAAGGCCGTTCCGCCCAGAGCTCCCAATTCCGCTTTCAAGAACTCGTCGTCGACCGCGCGCCTCTGCGCGGCCTCCACCAGAGTCTTTCCTTCGGCCAAGAACCGGAATCGTCCATCCGAAATCTCGACCCGCAAGGGTTTGCCGATATGCGCCTGGACCGAGATCGACACGTCTATGGTTTTGAAGGAATGCCGATCTTGAAACGATTTGCGCAGCTCCTTCTTTTGAGCGGCCACGCTATTCAAGAATACGCGAGCACCCTTAGTTGCCAAACCAAGGTCGACCCCATTTGCAAACTCGATCCGAGCCTGAAGATCCGCCGTCCTTTGGATTGCGTAAATCTGCGCGCCGGACTCTGTTTGATCATTTCCGATCCATAAGAGTCCATCGCCCGGCGATAAAAAAACCGCTTCTGACAACAGAACCGTCATCGAAGCTTCGCCCGCGTCTTCGACTTTTCCGATCTCGAGTCCGCGGTGCGATTTGCCTGTGCCTTCGACTAAGCGCTGATGATCGACTCCGTGAAGCCAGCCCGGAAAGAATCCGCGCGAATACGTAGTGGATAGTCTTTTATGGCTGTCTGCGACTTCATCTGGACCGCGAACGCTTGAGGCCAAATGACAGTCCATCGCTTCGCGATACTCCTGAGCGGCAGCTGCGACGTATTCGGGGGACTTCAATCGGCCTTCGATTTTGAAGGAGCTCACACCAATATCCATTAACTTCGGAATCTCGCTTACACCGCACAAATCAAGCGGTGATACGACATACTTTTTATCGATCTTGCCAAACGGTCGACCATCCACTTCCAAGTCGTAGCCGAAGCGGCAACTTTGCGCACACTGCCCGCGATTGGCCGAACGGCCGCCAATCGATTCCGAGGTGAAGCACTGACCGGAGTACGAAACGCAGAGCGCCCCGTGAACAAAAACTTCCAGATCTATTTCGGGAGCGTTTTTCTTGATGGACTCAATCTCCGCGATCGAATTTTCACGGCCCAGCACGAATCGACGAAAGTTTAAGTCGTCGACCAGGTGGATCGCTTCGTGACTGGTGACGGTCATCTGCGTTGAGGCGTGGATGACCTGCTCGGGCGCCATCTTCCGCACCAACATCGCCAAACCCAAATCTTGAACGATCAAGGCATCCGGCTTCAGCGGCAGCACCGTTTCCAGAGCTCGGATCACCGATTCGATTTCATTCGGAAAGATCAGGATGTTCAAAGCCAGATGGGCGCGCACGCCGTAGAGATGACACGTCTCAATGATTTCGCGCAATTGCTCGGTATCAAAATCCTGGGAACGCCCGCGGGCATTGAAATGCGGGAAGCCCAGATAAACCGCGTCCGCTCCGTTATGAATCGCGGCCAAGGCCATGTCCATGCTGCCAACTGGGAGCAACAGCTCGCTCATAAGCTCGACTCCAAGAACTGACGCATTTTCTGAAGCGCCAACGCCCTATGACTGACCTGGGCGCGCTCCTCAAGCGACATCTCCGCCAATGTTCTTGCGGATCCCACGGGACGAAAAATGGGAGAGTAAGCCATGCCACCCTCCCCGAGCTCATGCCGCAAAATCTCGCCATCCAAACGTCCTTCGAAGACGTGTTCAACGCCATTCTGTATCAACACGATGACGGTGCGAAACGTCGCCCGCCGATCTACTTCTCCCGCCATCAAGGACAAGGTTTTCGCACGATTCTCTGCTCCCGTCGCACCCTCTCCGGCAAATCGCGCCGTCCTCACTCCAGGTTGCCCATCGAGGGCTGCGATTTCCAGTCCCGTATCGTCGGCAAAGCAGTCGCGCCCGAGCTCATTGAAAACCGTATGAGCCTTCAGCCGAGCGTTGCCAACCAAGGTGTCCGCAGTTTCTGGAATCTCGGCTATCCACCGCAACGAATTCAAATCCACCACGGCGAAACTCGAACCTAAAGAGGCTCGCACTTCCTCGAGTTTTTGAGGATTATGAGAGGCAAAAATGAGATCCATGGCTGGAAGCCGTACCGTAAGCCCCAGGGACCGACAAGTTCATTCCGCACCCCTGGCTAAACTTTGGGATCAGCGATATAGGAGAGCGTATGAATTCCGAGAAAATGAAAGAACTACGGGGCCAAGTCGACTCTTTGGACGATCAGATCTGCTCGCTTCTTTTGGAGCGAATCCACCTTTCCAACTCGATTATAAAATCGAAGCCAGCTAGCCAAATCATCGATTCCGTACGCGAAGATGAAATATGCAGGAGGTATTGCGACCGTTTGGCGAGCGTTTCCACTCCCGCCAAAGTAAAACGATTCGTTCAGGCTCTTCTCGCGGCTTCTGAACTATATCCCAGCTGACTGAAGGCCGCGGCCTCGCCTCAAACGGGCTGCCTTTACAATGGGGAGAACTTTACCTGTGCGTCTTGAGACGGATTATTCGAAATCTTCTTTATCTTCGAGAGTAACGGGTTCGCAAGACGCAGAGGAATCATTCAGCGACTGCATGTGCTTTTCAAGATCTTCTTTTTTAACGTTGCCCTGTTTGATGTTCCAGTCGCGCATGCGCACGTCGAATTTCATCTTGTCGAGAGATTGGTTTAAATCAGCCATGTCTATTTCCTCCGGTTAGTTCCAATATTTGGGGCCCTTGTCGGACGGATCCGGGTCTTTTTCACCTCGGTTCCCAACACGGCGTTCGTTATCTACCACTAACTTCAGGTTGCGTCCACGTCGACTTGAACCAGGCCCCTTGGCGGCCCGCGCTCGCCAGCGCGCCACCCCGGCCAAAAACACGAAGCCCACCACAATTCCACCCAAATGCGCCAGGTTGGCCGTCTGAGAGCCCATTCCCGAATCCAAGAGGGTGACCAGCTCCACCAGGCCGATAATCATAACGAAGAACTTGGCCTTCATCGGAAAGAGCATCATGAAATAAATTTCGCGCTCGCCGAACAAGATCCCATAAGCGAGCAGCAAACCGTAGGTCGCCCCACTGGCGCCCACCAGCGGCGACAGGACGCTCAACACCTGCCCGGTGGCGAAGGCGTAAATAAAGGCGCCGACTAGGTAAATCACCCCGGCACCGAAACCGCAGGTCAGGTAATAGGTCAGGAAGAACTTCGGTCCCCAGCGCGCTTCGAGTTCGGACCCAAACCACCACAAGACCAGCATATTAAACAAAACGTGAAACACGCCCGAGGCGTGCAAGAACATATAGGTGAAGAGCTGCCAGACCCAAAAGTCGCTGATCACTCGGTACGGCGTCAGCGCCAGAAAATCAAAAATCGCGGTGCTACCCAGAACCACATTCTGCAAAATTAAAATCAAGCCCACCCAGATCGCCACATTGAGGATGATCAAGGTTCGTACAGTCTTGGTCAGCGGTACGGACATCTGGATCTGCGGGCGGCTCATGACTTAACGCTCTCCTTGCGACTCGCTCAGCTCGATCAATATCCCACCGGTTGATTTCGGGTGGATAAAGGCGATCAGGCAGTTGTGGGCGCCCGGCACCGGCTCCTCATGAACCAGCTTAATCCCCTGCGCCTTGAGTGCTTTTAGGATCGAACGAATATCGCTCACTTTCAAACAGATATGATGAATTCCCGGCCCTCGGCCCTTAAGAAATTTGGCTACGGCACTGTCGGGCTGGGTCGGCTCCAGCAGTTCGATGCGGGCGTCGTTTGCGAGCTCGAACATCCCCACTTTCACTTTTTCGCCCGGGACCTCTTCCACGTGCATATCGCCCAGCCCGAGGGTCTTATAAAACGCCGAGCCCTGGCTCAGGCTCTCGACCGCGATGCCGATATGGTCGAGTTCAAAAGTCAGTTTCATCTTTAAAGCCTTTCTGAAATTCAGGAACCAGACGCTCATAGGTCTGTTGCACGGTTTCGGGCAGAGCCTTGGTTTCGGCGATCAGGGGAAAGAAATTGGTATCGCCACCCCAGCGGGGAACCACATGCCAATGCATATGATCGGGAATCCCCGCCCCCGCCACCGCACCGTGATTCATACCTAAGTTAAATCCGTGACATTTTAAAACTTCACTTAAGATTTTAGCCGAACGCTTCTGCCAGCGGGCCATGGCCGCCATCACTTCGTCGCTCACGTCCCAGAGATTGCCGATATGTTCGCGCGGCAGGATCAGGAGGTGCCCGGAGTTATACGGAAACTTGTTCATCACCACGATCACTTGCGTGTCCATATGGAGAACCAGAGAATCGGCACTGATCCCCGCTTTGACCGCCTCGCAAAAAACACAGGAACCCGTTTCGGGCAGAAGTTTGCGTACATAGCGGTAGCGGTCGGGCCGCTCAAAAAAATCCCGCTCCTGAGGCCATACACTTTTGACGAGCTGAACCGCCCAGTCGGCAGACCTGGCGGAAGTAGACTTGGCCTTAGAGGCTTTCGACTTTATTTTAGCTCGAGCTTTGGCTTTCGCTTTTTTCAAAACCGAATCGCTCCTGGCATTAGGTAAAGCGGTTTCGCGTTCAGCTCTTCACGCAAAAACGATTCGGCCATGCGGCCAAACAGCCGGGCGTCGGAGGCCTCTTCGAGGAACTCCATAAACGACGGCTTTCTGCGGCCTTTGAAAACCTTGGGGTCTTTGCCCAAACCCGTCATCTCGCCCAGCATTTTGCGGGCGTCATCCCAGCTGCCGACCTGATCAGCAAAGCCCAGCTTCACACCCTGGCTGCCCGAAAAGATGCGGCCATCGGCGTAGGATGCCACTAAGTCGGGCTCAAGTTTACGGCCCTCGACAATCGCGGCCTTAAACTGACCGAGCACGTCGTTCAGCATCTCTTGAAACAGCATTCGCGCATCGTTGGACAGCGGCTTGTACTCGGCGCCGGCGTCTTTATAGCGGCCGGTGGTAATGGAGTAGCGCTGAATCTTGGCCCAGTCGTAAAGCTTCTCTAGATTTACGAACTCCATAATCACGCCGATGGATCCCATCAAACAGCCGGGCTCGGTCACGAATTTATCAGCGCCCATCGCCGCGTAAAACGCCCCCGACGCGGCCACCGAGGAACAATAGGCCACGACGGGTTTTTTATATTCGCTGCTCGTGCGGCGAAGCTCGTCGTACAACTCCTGGCTCGGGCCAACTACGCCACCGGGCGACGAGATGCGAACCAAAACGCCTTTGATATGCGCGTCTTTGCGGTACTTGCGCAGCTGCTCGAGAAAGGCTTTGTTCTCTTTGCTGTTGGCGATAATGCCGTCGAGCTCAAGCTCTAGAATCGAGTCCTTGGCCAGGCGCTCTTCCGGCGGATTTAAAATCGTTATGATTCCGCCGATGCCGGCCAGAAATCCAAAGATAAAAAGAACCACGACCGCGATAAAAAGGAACTGAAAAAATCGTTTCATATTAAGACCTTCACTCTCGGCAACGATAGTACCCCAGGTCTACAGATTCGGCAAATTAGGAAGGTTAAGGCTCACCGTGATCTGGCACCCGGATTGTATTCACTTATGAGTATGAATCTGTGGGCCAAGCGATTGTGGGAAATCGCTCTTATTTTGTCGATTTTGTTACCATCGGTGACCGGCTTTGCTTTGAGCGAGACGCGCGGCCAAGCCGACGGCGATTATGAACGCCTCCAGCATGAGTTCATACTTTCAGCTACGAATGAAGTGATCGCCTACTGTGATGCCGGTGACACCGTAATCAAGGGCAGCTGCGAAGCGCGAGCGCAGAACATCGTGCCCGATCAGGTGCGCTATCTCTACGACATGCCCCACCGCAACGCGAACCGCGAAGAAGGTTATGTCGATTCCCGACTATTTGAAAGCCGCGAACTGAGCGAACAAGGCCGGGCCGGCTTTGCCTGCCGGGTCAAAATCGTCCGCGCCGATCAAGAGCTGCGGGTCACCGCGGCCCTAAAATGCCGCAAAGCCACAGATAAAACTGCGCAAACGCGCAAAAGCCTCCCCAAAATATAAAAGCCCCGACACTGTCGAGGCTTTCGCAAACAGAATTCTGGGTACTGTTAACTGTACCCAGGATACTGAATTATTGCTGATCTTTTTTATCGAGCGAAGCTTTCAAGGTCTCACCGAACAAATCGCCCAAGCTCGTCTTGGATGTAGCGGTCGCCTTCTTCACGTAGTCTTCGACATCGGCTTTCTGTTCACGCAGCTTTACGAGCTTCGCTGACAGACCGATTTTACGCGAATCACGGTCGATGGTGATGATTTCCGCGCGGACGACGTCGTCCACCTTAATCACGTCTTCGACCTTCTCAACCCGCTTAGTGGAGAGTTCGGAGATGTGGATCAAACCTTCGATATCGCTCTCGAGTTCGACAAACACACCGAAATCCGCCAGCTTCACGACTTTCACATCATACTGCGAACCGATCTTGTATTTGTCTTCGATATTCGACCACGGATCGGATTCCAGCTGCTTGAGGCCGAGGCTGAAACGCTCGTTCTCGATGTCGACGCCCAAAACCACGGCGCGCACTTTGTCGCCCTTCTTGAACATTTCCGACGGATGGTTGATCCGCTTGGTCCACGAGAAGTCCGAAATGTGAATCATGCCGTCGATCCCTTCTTCCACGCCCACAAAAGCGCCGAAATCGGTGATCGATTTGACTTCGCCTTCGATGATCGTGCCAGGAGAGTAACCCTCTTTGAGTTCCACCCACGGATTGGTTTCGAGCTGCTTCATGCCGAGGCTGATGCGGCGGTTGGCCGAATCGATTTCGAGCACTTGCACGTCCACTTCGTCGCCGACTTTGAGGATCTGCGAAGGATGCTTAACCCGCTTCGTCCAGCTCATTTCGGAAACATGGATCAGGCCTTCGATGCCTTCAGCCAGTTCTACGAAAGCGCCGTAATCGGTCAGGCTAACCACTTTGCCTTTCACCTTTTTACCGCTGGTGAACTCAGCTGCAACGGCTTCCCACGGATCGGTTTTCAGCTGCTTGAGTCCGAGCGAAACCCGCTCTTTTTCGTTGTCGAATTTCAGAACTTTGACGTCGATTTCGTCGCCCACGTTCAGGATTTCCGAAGGGTGCTTTACGCGGCCCCAGCTCATATCGGTGATATGCAGGAGTCCATCCATGCCGCCGAGGTCGATAAACGCACCGTAATCGGTGATGTTTTTGACTACGCCCTTAACGACAGAGCCCTCTTTCATAGCGTCGAGAGTCTGAGTGCGAAGCGACTCGCGTTCTTCCTCGAGCAGAGCCCGGCGGGAGAGTACGATGTTGCCCCGTTTTTTATTAAATTTGATAACTTTGAATTTATAGCGCTTGCCGATGTAGGCATCGATATTGCGCACCGGGCGCAGATCGATTTGGCTACCGGGCAAGAACGCCTTGACGCCGATATCGACGGACAGTCCGCCCTTCACTTTGGCGATGATCGTGCCTTCGATAACTTCTTCGTTTTCAGCGGCGCGGGAGATATCGTTCCAAGCGCGGAGCATGTCGGCTTTGTCTTTGGACAAAACAACCATGCCGTTCTCGTTTTCGATACGGTCAATATAAACTTCAACGTTCGAACCGACTTCGATGTCACGATTGCCGTCGACAACGCGGAATTCGGAGATCGGGATCAGACCTTCCGATTTATAGTTGATGTCGACCAAGACATAGTCTTCCTGAACTTCGACCACGCGGCCAGTGACGATATCACCGACTTTATTGTCACGTTCACCTAAAGACTTTTCGTAAAGATCTGCGAAGTTTTCAGCGGCCTTATTGCTGCTGTTGAAGAGACCGGGATTTTGCGGGACTTCTTTGTCGGCGGCGTCGAGTTGAGCCAGTATTTCTTCCCTTTCAATCTGAGCTCTACTCTTTCCTTTAGCACCACCTGTTGTCACCATACGCAAACTTGCCTCCTCTTGGGAAAAAACCGCGTTGCGGTTCCCGATTTAAATTTCTCGAGATCGATATTTTTTGCCGAGCCCAATGATGAGATCGGCGGATATTCGGAGCTCTGAGATAAGGGTTGGTTATAGAGGGTAAGCCAGCAAAGTCAAAAGGATTTTACACATTAGGCCACGGCCTAAAAAGGCCTTTAGGAAAGGGCTTTGACGGCCCAGGAATGAATTTGTTCGACGACCTGATGAAGATCCATTCCGCCGGAATCCACCACCCGCGCATGCAGTGGAATGGCCAGGGGTGCCGCAGCGCGACTCGAATCCTGATGATCGCGCTGTTTTTGCTGATCCTGAGTCATTTCAAGATTCAAGCCCTGCTCGCGAGCGCGGCGGGCGGCCCGCTCTTCTTGGCTGGCGGTCAGGTAGATCTTTAAAATCGCAGCGGGAAACACGACTGTGCCGCAATCCCGCCCCTCGGCCACCAGGCCGGGAACACCCTGAGCGCAGTCACGTTGGTTCTCGAGGAGGGCGGCGCGAACCTCAGGAATTTGCGATACTTGCGAGGCGCGCTGAGCGTTTTCTTCAGCCAGAATTTGCGCCGTAATGTCTTTTTCCCGGTAAATTACCCGAGTCTGATCGTCGTCCATTCGGACCTGCCAAATGGGGGAACGGGTCATGACCACCAGGTCTTCCACATCCGAAGGGGTGAGCCCCTCTTTCATCGCCACATAAGCTAGGCCCCGATAAAAGGCGCCGGTCGAGACCCACTTCCAACCCAACTTGTGGGCCAGCTCGCGACTGACGGACGATTTGCCGGAGGCACTGGGTCCATCGATGGTGATGACATTATAGCGGGATGAATTCATGTCGGCCTAATTCACGTTTTGAGGGGGGTGTTCGTCAAGGATTAATAAAATTTTTGTAGCGACTTTTACTGCCTGGATAGGCGGCACAATTCCCGCTATCGTGACAGGCGACTTGAAGGGGGAATCATGTTGCGAGCCTTTGCCATTTTGTTTTTTGCCGTGTTCCTGCTCGGCACCGTAGCGGACGCGACGACCGTTGAGGACCTGCCCACCAGAAAGCTGCGCAACCCTAAACTCATCGAAATCGTGCGCCTAACCGCCGCAAAAGCCGTGGCGCTGAACTGGAATGAAGGCTCGCGGAGTTTTTTACGCTATTTGAGCGAAGCGCACGACGACCTCGATATTCGTCGCATAAAAATCTCAAAGGGTGTGGTTCAAGAAATGGACGTAATCGTGAACGTGATGGTGGCGGAAGTGAATGAGGGCACGGAGCGCAATTACTCAGCCAAATGCGAGGTCCATATGGAGAAGTATGACGGCGTGTTCGATGCTAATTACGCCCTCTGCGTGACTGCAGAAGGCGAAGAAATTGAATACGAGCATTAACTTCTTCGAAAACCCGAACGCCAGATAAAACCGTCGAGCACGTAGTGCGTGACTTGCGGAAGTGCAAGGAGTGGGACGAGCCAGGTGAGAGTCGCGCTGTCGGTGATCGCGGTGACCCAGTGCGCGCTTTTGAAGCCCCGAATTACAATGGAGGTTTTGCGCTGGGTTGGCAACAGCCCGCATGGGGCGCACGCCTCTCCCATCTTCAGGCAAGCCCCGCTGTTCACCTACTCCACAAGAGATCAGGCATCCGCCTGATCTCTTGTGGAGGGATCAGCTCCCCTGCCCTTAAAACTTTGAGTTTCGATGACGGCTGGAGGGTCTTTGAAAAATTTAGCGTGAAAGAATTCCTTTATATTTTCAAATACTTAAAGTGACGTTCTACGGCAGGGTTTGCGAAGCGTTTACCTATCCGTGAACTTAAACAATGTTTTATTTCGGTTAGGAGGCGGCACGGGGATCGCTATGTGAGTCCCATGAGAGGACGTTCCCAGGGAGAGGGAACGGGTGAAATATGAGACGGCAAATGCAAAGGAATGCAGTCGTTGTTTTAGGATGTTTAGCTCTGGTCGCCGCCATCTTGCTGGCGCCGAGAGCGGTCGCACTACCTGGCGCAGGGATGGGCTCGGCGATCGCGCGACCGGCCAATCCCCACACTCCTCCGCGCACCGACGACCCGGCCATTCTGGTTGAACAAGGTTTTGAGCAGTTTCTTGGTCGCGATCTGAATCGCCAAGAAGAAGCTCAGCTCAAGGTCGCCATGCGCGAGTTTCAAGAAATGCAAGCCGAGCAGGAGAGGCCGCAAAAGGCCAGTTTCGCCTACGACTTCTTGTCAGCGAATGAATTTCTTCCCGTGTTTTGCATCTACGGCAAAGCCAGTTTGAAAGTGCCACAGATCGGATCAGTCAAGGTGATCGGCGCGGGCGGCGCACTTGAGAAAACACTTTGCGTCCTTACCAACAGCCTCTATCCCTGGGCATGGCGGACTTCCAAGTTTCGCTCGTACGTCCTCGATGGTGGCGCTTTAACGAATGCCGGTTCGGCCTGGGGCGGACTCTCGGCCGGACTTTCAGGCGGAATTTATGTCGGACCCAAAAACACCACACGCCCCTTTGTCGGCAAATATAAATATGGACGTTTAATTTTTGAAAAAGGTGTGGCGGCCTTCACGGTACAAGCCGCCTTCAATGAAAACAATCAGTACATTGCAATGGTCGGAGGCACCGGTGAACTCAGCTGGGAAGCCCTTCTTCGCGCCGTTAAGGTTCTGCCCCAAATCGATCCTTCGAAACAAACCGCGTCCGTCCTCGGCGTAAAATGGGAAGGCGGCATGTATTACTCGGTGGTGGAATTTCCCTGGCTGGATCGAAAACTCAGAGGCTGGGATAATGAATCCACCTTCGCCGATGTGGATCGCTATCTTGCTGCCAATAACTAACCGGGTCTAAGACAGAACCTTTTTCAGAGCGACAATAGCGGCGCGATTCTCTTCAGGCAAACCGACACTCATTCGCAAATGGCGCGGAAATCCGTAACTGGTGACGGGCCTTAAGATCACGCCCTCGCGAAGCAGGGCCTGATAGACTTCTTCACCGTTGCGACCGGTGTCGAACAATACGAAATTCCCCTGCGACGGCAAAAAATCCAGATTCATCCCCTTAAGAGCCGAGTAATAAAAATCGAGCCCTTCCCAGGTTAACTTTTTCACTTTTTCGATATGAGCCCGATCCTGGACCGCAGCTGTGACCGCGACCTGGGCGAGCGAGTTAATATTGAAGGGTTTGCGCACACGATTCATCAGATCGATCACCTCCGGAGGGGCGATCATCAGGCCCACGCGCAGGCCGGCCAATCCGAACACTTTGCTCATGGTTCGCAACAGCAAAACATTTTTAAAGCGGCGCTGAAAGCCTTGGCCGGAGGGGTAATCTTTGGCGCGCACGAATTCCACATAGGCTTCATCGAGCACCACAAAGACATCTTTGTTCCCCGCCACCTGCATAAACTTTTCGAATTCTGAATCGGTAAAATAGGTGCCGGTCGGATTATTTGGATTGGGCAAAAAAACGATTTTGATTTTGGGATTTTTCTGCAGCTCTAAGGCCATCGCTTCCAAGTCAAAGCGCGAATCGGCCGTTAGCGAAGTGTAGACCGTCTTCGCGCGCACGCTGGTGGCGCTGATGTAATAGGCCGAGAAGGCGCCCTGGGAGGTGAGAATGGCCTCACCTGGCTCAAGGTAAACCTGGCAAAGAATGTCGACCAGTTCGTCGGAGCCATTGCCGAATATAAGCTGATCCGCTTCGACACCGAAGTACTCCATCAGCGCTCGGCGCATTTCAAAACACGAGCCGTCCGGGTAGCGATAGACTTCACTAGCGTTGGCGCGAATGGCTTCGAGTGCCGCTGGGCTCGGACCAATGGGCGATTCATTGCTCGCCAGCTTGATCACTTCTTGAAGACCCAGCTCGCGTTTGGTTTCGCTGATGGGCTTGCCAGGTTTATAGGGTTGAAGATTTAAAAAATTTTCTGTGACTTTCATATTCGGCCGCCTAGGGCGCGGAATGCGTCTTGAAGTTCGGCGGCATGTTGTTCGGAGCGGATTTCGAGAAGGAATTCGATCGCCGTCTCGGAGAGCTTTACCCCTTGGCGCACGCGATCGTGTTTGACGTCGAGAATGTTGGCGCCCTTTTCGGCGATGGCATTCGTCAGTTTCATCATTGTGCCGGGGCGATCTGGCACGATCACGGTCAAGCGGATCAAGCGGCCGCGCTTGCTCATCCCGCGCTCAATTACTTTCGAAATCAGGTTTAAATCAATATTGCCGCCCGAGAGCACGAGGCAGCACTTCTTGCCCAGATTCCAGCCGGCCTTCTCGGCGGCGGCCATGACTACGGCGCCAGAACCTTCCACGACCGTCTTGGCCCGCTCTAAAAAAAACACGATACTCTCGGCGATTTCCTCGTCCGTGACGTCGATAATGTCGTCGACCAGTTTTGAAATGTAATCGTCATACATGACCTTGGACGGCTTCTTGACCGAGATCCCGTCGGCGATGGTCAGCGCCGGTGACGGCGGCTCAACTGGCCCGCCGTCGAACATTTGCTGCATCCCCGGAGACGCGGAGGAGACGACACCATAAATCTTGCACGAGGGCCGAAGCGCTTTGACCGCGGTCGCTACTCCCGAAATTAAACCGCCGCCGCCAATGGGTATAACGACCGAGTCCACATCCGGCAGCTGCTCCATAATCTCAAGACCCAAGGTGCCCTGACCGGCGATAATTAGAGGATCTTCGTAAGGGTGAACGAAAGTATAGCCGTGCTCGGCCTCAAGCTCGCGCGCATAGGCGTACGACTCATCGTAGATTCTCCCTTTGAGAATGACTTCAGCCCCGTAGCGTTGAGTGGCCATCACTTTGACCAGTGGAGATGTCTCGGGCATCACGACGCGGGCCTTGGCGCCGAGCGTGGTGGCGGCGTGGGCCACCCCTTGCGCGTGATTGCCGGCTGAGGAGGCCACAATGCCCTTATTTAATTCGTCTTTCGATAGGCAGAGCATTTTATTAAACGAGCCGCGGACTTTGAAACTTCCGGTGAGCTGCTGGTTCTCGAGCTTGAGGAGAGTCTCGGTATTTAAGCGCTCCGAACTGGAACGCGACTCTCCCATGGGTGTGGTTTTGATGTAAGGTCCGATGCGCTTGCGCGCGGCCTCAATATCTTCGATGCGAATCGGCATCCGCCGACTTAATCACTCTGCCAATAGGCCGTCAACCCTTGCAGCGGCCGCCACTGCCCGTCCATATCGGGTGGGCGCAGACCGCCCTCCGCTTGCACGGGAGTAAACTGATCGTTGAAGTAATAAAATGGCGCGAACGGTTTACCACAGTCTGCACATTTTCGAACTTGCTTTGGAGCTTCGCAAATCGTGTTGCACATATGGCAACGGCGGTAAGCGTGGGTCCTTTGCATGGGATCGGCTCTCTTCCCACAGACATCTAAATTTTGCCCTTAGAACAACCTTAGGATCGCATGAGGGAGTGCCTTTGTCGATAGGCCAACTTGAGATAAACATGTGAATTTACTGTATTTTATGAGACAAACTGCGCCGCGTTGTGTATCAAACGGCGCATCCCATTGCGTCGATGGTTAGTTCTGAGGCGTCCCGGAACTGATCCAAATATCGACGAGCTGTC
>JALHOQ010000077.1 GCA_022842925.1 Bdellovibrionales bacterium | reverse complement strand
AGCGAAGCTCTTTTGCCTGCGCCTCGGCATGGCTCCCATCCGCCTTTTTAGAGAGAACCTTGGCGGTGATCTTGGACAGCTGTCCCTCACATTCTTTCTTCAGATCTCGAAGAGCCTTCTCGCAGGTGTTCACGTCTGCCCATGCCGCGGATCCGAAGCTGAGTACCATCAGGGTGGCTGCAATTTGAAATAGGCGCATGACATCTCTCCTAAGCGACGTGGGCATTTGCGAAATGAATTTGTCGAACTGTTATAGATAGGATGGCCGTGGCCATGGCCAAATGCAAGACGGCGATCAGGGGCGGAGTGTGCAACAGGACGTTGGCAATGCCGATCCCGACCTGAGTTAAAATCATGGCAAAGCCGGCAATTCCTAGTTTACGCAGGCGCACGGAGTCAGATTTTTTCACCATTAAAATCAAATTCACGAGAGCAATGGCAAAGATCGCATATGCACCCAGGCGGTGGATAATATGGAGTCCGATCACACCGCGGAACGTGGGGAACCATGCGCCGTTGCAGGTGGGAAAATCCGTACACACGGTGGCCGCATAGTGGGAGGCCACCAATCCACCAAGAATAATCTGACCGAAAAGGGCGAAGCCCGTAAACCACGACCACTTGACCAGCCAAGGCGAAACGCGAACCGAAGTCTCCTCCTTCGCCTTAAGCGAAAGATACATCCAAAGAATTATGGAGAAGAAAATCGCCGCGAGCCCAAGATGGGCCGCCACCACTTTCGCATGTAGCTGCCAGAGAACCGTCAACCCGCCTAACACAGCTTGAGTTACCAGGAGAACAAGCGATACGATTCCCGTCCACTTCAACCACTTGGGCGCTCTCGACTTCCACAGGTACCAGTTCAATGTTAGCGCGACGATCGTCACGACTCCCGCAAGTACTCGATGGATAAACTCCAAATAAACTTGGGGATGGTAATCGGGAATAATCTGACCAAAACAGAGCGGCCAATCCGGACAAGCCAGACCCGCATTCATCACGCGCACAGCACCACCGAGCGCGATCAAAAAAAAGACTTCAATCACGAGCAGGCGAAAATATTTGAGATACCAATCGGGCAAGCCGTATTGCGAACAAAGGGTGGGCTTTAGAAGGGGTGGGTTTTCGGACATCGATTCTCCTTTGCCTATTTCACGACACTGCGAATCGCGAAAAGGAACGGCGTACCTTTTAGACCATCATCCACGTGAGCCATTTATCCATGACCGGAACAGCCAAGAAAATGAGCAAGCTGAGATTAGTCCACAAGAAGAAGGGAAGCCAAGCTCTTGCGTTTTCCGATCTGTAGTATTTGAAAAATTCCCAGAGCACCTTCAAGGCCATGGGTAGAACTAGAAGGAGGTACAAAATATTGGCGTGTAAAAACCATGGCGCGGCGAGCGCCACACCCACATACGTGAATACATAAAGACCAATATGGTAGAGAGCTCGGTTGACGCCCAGGCTAACCGGTAACACGGGGAAGCCACCTTTTTCGTAGTCCTCACGAAAGCGGATCGCGAGAGACCAGAAGTGCGGCATTTGCCATAGGAACATGAGCAGAAAGAGATAAACGCACTCGGGAGAGAAAATATTCGTGCTGTTGACCGAGTATCCAATCACAACCGGCATGGCGCCAGGAATGGCCCCAGGCACCGCACCGAAGGTCCAATACTTCTTCCAAACCAGCGTATAAACGACATTGTATAAAAAAACTGTGAGTAGCACCAACCCGGCCGGAAGAGGGCCAAGTAGAAATAGGAAAAGGAAACCCGCTACCACCATCAAGAGACCAATAACGTAACCCTGCCACGGGGCCAAAAACCCAGTGGCGATCGGACGCATGGCGGTTCGGTTCATTCTGGCGTCACGACGCCATTCCTGGGCTTGGTTGATTGCAAAACAGCCCGCCGCGGCAAAATACAAGCCGGCCACCAATACCAATGGCGTAAAGGGATCGAATGCTTGTCCGGCATTAAAACTGACCGCGTACCCGGCCAGTGCACTCACGATCGAGAATACTACGATTCCCGTTTTGGTGAGCTGCGAGTACGCGTTAAGCCATTTCCTCATAGAGGACTGATTTGCATGATCCTTGTGTAGATGTCCAGCACACTGAAGAAATAGAGCAAAACTAGTCCAAAAATAGACGTTCCAAACATCACCCAATAAATCTTGTCGTCGAACTTGAGGTGCATAAACCACCCCAAGACCAAAAAGGCTTTAGCCGAGGCGATACCGAGGGCAATGATCGTATTAAAAGCTCCGAAATCCACCCTGGCCGCCGCTACCGTGACCACAGTCAGGATCAGCAAGGCAACCAGAATATTGAAGTACGTCTTTAATGGAATATGCGAATCGTGGCCGCCTGACGACATAAAGCTCTCCTTAGCCGATCAAATAAAGTAGCGGAAATAAATAAATCCAAATCAAATCCACCAAGTGCCAGAATAAGCCGACGCACTCCAGGGGTGTCCAGTACTTGGAGCTGAACTCGCCGCGGTGGGTGCGCACGATGCACCAGGCAATAAGCCCCATTCCCACCAAAACGTGCGAACCGTGCAAGCCCGTCATCGTGAAATAAAACGAGAAGTACATGCCGAGATTGGAATAGGCCGCAAAGGCCGCTTCGGCTTCCGCGCCCTGAGGATTAAAGAGGGCACCCGGTAGCAATCCCATATGAATCTTATGGGTGTACTCGAAGTACTTCACGACCATAAAAATCCCGCCACAAATCAATGTGACGTAAAGGTTGAACAGGGTCTTGGCTTTATCGTTGTGCTGAGCATAGTAAATACTCAAGGCCATCGTAAGCGAGCTGATTAGCAGGACCACCGTATTAAACGCGCCCAGCTTCCAATCGAGAAACTTCGAGCCGGCGTGAAACATTTCCGGAAACTTCTGATGAAAAATGATGTAGCCCACGAAGAGGCCGCCAAACATCAAGATTTCGGTTACGAGGAAGGTCCAAGTGCCGAACTTGCTGGCCTCGTATTCCGCCTCAGCGCTATCGAAATGATGGGCGTGGTGATGCTCACCGTGATTCGTACTAACGGTACTCATAAGGACCTGCCGTGACTACGGGTTGAGTGATGAAGTTTTCATGGGGTGGTGGCGAAGGAGTCTGCCACTCGAGCGTTCGCGAATTCCAAGGATTGGGACCAGCTTTCTCGCCGCGGAGAAGTCCATGTATGATCACAAACAGACCAACCAAAAAGCCGATCCCGATTGTCCAGGCGCCGATACTGCTGATCTTATTCAGTGATTCGTAGGCTGGGATGTAATCGAAATACCGGCGAGGCATACCATTCGCACCTAAAATGAACTGCGGAAAGAACGTCACGTTGAACCCTGCGAAGATCAGCACGAAGCTCAAACGGGCCATTCCGTCGTGAACCAAACGGCCGAACATTTTTGGAAACCAGTAAAAGATCCCGCCCATAATCGCCATGAGCGTTCCACCCACCATCACGTAATGGAAGTGGGCGACCACGAAATACGTGTCATGGAAGTGGACGTCCACGCCGACCACGGCGAGGATAATTCCAGTCACACCACCGATGGTGAAGAGGAAGAGGAAGCCTAACGCGTAAAGCAGAGGCGCATCGAATTTGACTGAGCCTTTATAAAGAGTGGCCGTCCAGTTGAACACTTTGATTGCAGTCGGAACGCCCACCAACATCGTAATAAACGAAAAGACCACGCCGGCCACTTCCGACTGGCCGCTCACGAACATGTGGTGGCCCCACACAAAGAAGCTCACGGCCGCGATTCCCACCGACGAGAGGGCGATGGCTTTGTAGCCGAAGATGGTTTTTTGTGAATACGTCGCGATCAACTCCGAAACCACGCCCATGGCCGGTAGAATCATGATGTACACGGCGGGGTGGGAGTAAAACCAAAAGAAATGCTGGAACAAGACTGGATCACCGCCAAGTGCGGGATCGAAAATCCCCACGAGCATCAAGCGCTCCATCAAGAGCAAAACCAGAGTGATGGCGAGAACCGGCGTGGCCAGAACCTGCAAAATCGCCGTCGAATACAAAGACCAAACAAAGAGCGGCATGCGCCAGAAGCTCATCCCGGGGGCGCGCAGCTTATGTACGGTTGCGATAAAGTTCAGTCCCGTGAGAATGGAAGAGAAGCCGATGATGAAGGCTCCCACCACCATCCATGTCGTACCGTTTTTCGTTGTAATGGAGTACGGCGTATAAAAGGTCCAACCGGTGTCGACGCCGTTATAAAACAGCGAGATAAATGCGACCGTCGCGCCGATCATCAGACAGTACCAACTCATCAAGTTGACACGGGGAAATGCCACGTCCTTCGCGCCCAGCATAATCGGCATAATGAAGTTCCCAAGGAACGCCGGAATGCCGGGAATGATCACCATGAACACCATGATTGCGCCGTGAAAGGTCATGTAGCGGTTGTATGTAGCGCCGTCTACCAACTGCGAGCCCGGCGCGAAAAGTTCATAGCGGATCAACATCGCGAAGGCCCCGCCGATGGCGAAGAAGATCATCACGGAGATCATATAGAGGATGCCGATACGTTTATGATCCAGCGTCGTCAGCCAAGACCAGAGTCCCGATTTCTCATTGAGGTAGTTTACACCTGGAGCGCTTGCCATTTGCTGTTCCTTTTACTTCACCGTTTTAATAAATTCGATCAGACCCATGATCTCATCTTCGTCGAGCTGGCCGGCGTAAGTCGGCATAACACCCGCATCATAGCCCTTCACGACTTTCGCATTCGGATTCACAATGGATTCACGGAGATAGTCTTCGTCCACATCGACCGTGCTGCCATCCGCAAGGCTCTCTTTGCGACCGAAAAGCATGTAGAAGGTCGGCCCAAGCTTGAGAGGCTTAACATCGTTCACAGTCAAACCGTGGCAGGCGATACACGCCCCGCCATAAACCTTCTGGCCAATCTCCACGGGAGTCAGGCCTTTATAGGGCTCGGTGCCTAGATACTCGTCAAACTTTTCGCGCGAAACCACATTCACCTTGCCCAACATTCCCGAGTGCTGGTCGCCACAATACTCAGCGCAGAATAGGTTGTAGCTGCCTTCGTGCTCGGCGCGAAACCACAGAGCGGTGTAGCGTCCGGGAACGACGTCTTGTTTGTTACGAAAAGCGGGGACGTAAAAGCTGTGCAAAACGTCCGACGAAGTCATAATTAGCTTCACATCTTGGCCTATTGGCACAGTCAGAGTGCCCTGCGACTTGCGGCCATTCTTATAAGTGAACGTCCAGTTCCACTTCTGCGCGGTTACTGCCACCTCGAGACCGTTCTCGGGCATGGAACGGAGTTGATAGTAAACAATCCAACCCCAAACGAACACCACCATGAAAATAACGAACGGGATAAAGCTCCACAGGAATTCGAGCGCCGTGTTGTGCGAAATGTACGCGGTCTTCTGCCCCTCGTATTTGCGCCGATACTGCACGGCGAACCAGATCAAGCCGCCGATCACCAGCACGCAAGATATGAAGCTCGCGACGAGCAGAAAGTAATAAAGCGAGTCCACGCCAGCAGCGATCTTGGTCGCTGCGAAAGGCATGAAATGGCTAGCCGTGGAAGATGCGGACGACATGAAGCTTATCTCCTTTGTTCACGCCACCACACTGGCAGCAGGAAGACGGCGAGCAAAAGAACCGTCATTACGGCTCCGATTTGCATCAGATTCCAGGCATACAGTGTGTACTTATTTTTTGTCGGATCAAACTTAAAACAGAACATTAGAACTTGTTCGATGGCATTGCCAATTTTGCCGTTAGAGGCTTCGAGTAAACTCAGCTTCAAAGTGTTCAACTCCGGCTGGATGCCATGCAAATAGCGGGAGATTTTACCCTCGGGCGTAACCACGTAGGTAACGGCCGCATGAGCGAACTGCTTTTTGTCCTCGAGCCACTTAAAGCGAAATCCAAGCTGATCCGCGATGGTTTTTACATTCTCTTTGGATCCGGTTAAAAAGTGCCATCCGCCTTCACTCTCTAGGCGGCCGTAAGCGGCCACATAGTTTTGCTTTTTCGGCTTGGCCAGCTCCGGCGTTTCGGTATGGTCCATGCTAATGGCCACCACATCGAACTTCTCTCCGGCGGTCCATTTGAGCGACTTCATAATCTCGGTCAAACCGTTGAGGTGGTAATTGCACAGGCTCGGGCAGTTGTAATAGACCATCGCCATTAAGACCGGCTTGCCCTTATGGAAATACTGAGCCAGAGGCACTTCTTCCCCGGAATCGTCACGAAACTTCAACGACAAATCGAGCTGGGCGCCCAAATGCTCATCCACTCCAACCGATACCAACTCCGCTGGCAATTCATGGCCGGTCACAGTTACGTTTTTTGGATCGTAACCGTGAGCGCTGAAGTTGAAAATGACAGCCGCAAGAAGCGGAAGGAGCCTGGTCATTCTAATCCTACTGAGCGGTCTTCGCGAAAGCTTCCAGCTTAGCCGGGTCGTCTTTCGGTTTGTCTTTTGTAATCGAACGCATGTACTGAACCAGGCCCCAGCGGTCTTTAACCGGGAGGTGACCGAACGGCGCCATGCTCGAGCCAGGCACACCTTTTTGCAAGGTCACGAATAACGAGATCGAATCTCCGCCCTGCTTCCAGCCGCCTTCAATCAGGTTACGCGGCTTGGGCACAAGGCTCATTCCCGCGGGCCCGTCACCGGCACCCTTCGGCCCATGACAAACGGCGCAGACGTTGGCGTAAACCTTGGCCCCATGGGCGGCCATATCCTCATTCTCAATCCAAGGATTATCGATCTTGCTTACATCCACATTCTTGGGCGCACCGGCCAGAGTTTGCTCGGCCCCCACGACCGTAGTTGTAACCTCTTTCAAGTCCACTCCCGGATGGATCATAACGATGTAAAAGAAGAATCCGAGGGAGAACACCATCGAAAAGAGAAAGGCGTAGAAACCACCAGTGTTGTAGCTATCATTCTGCATACGCTAACTATCCTGCTAAATTTTTGATCTGGCAGAAACGTAACACCAATCTCGCGGACGAGTCACGTAACTAGATTCACTTGGTTTTCATAAATTAGTGACGCTAAGCATCTATCTCATTTTGAGACGGAGCCTTAACGTCTCGCTGTGAGAGTGCTTTAATAATATTAGGAGTATTTCCAGATGAACGGTTCGATGTGGACAAGAGTGTGGGTCATTTGCGCAACTCTTTTAATCGCCGGCTGTACGACGTTTTCGCAATCCATGGATCGCATTCGAGCGGGAATGGATAAGGACGAAGTCTTGAGTCGGCTGGGAAGTCCGAAGCGGACGTTCCGAGAGAACGGCTTGGATAACTGGATTTACCTGTATTTTCAGGGTGATCAGGAGTTTCGCCGTGACGTGGTTTTCGAAAGCGGCAAAGTCATTCGCGTCACTCGGGCCACGCTAAGCCGCAAGTCCTCATTTCACCTGGAGTTGGAGAATTCCAACTCCGTTGAAGAATTCGAGGCAGCTGTAAGGGCCCAGCAAAAGAAGAGCGAAGGCTTCAAATATATAGATGGCGGCCCCAACGAGTCTCCGCAAAAGACCCCATGAAATGGCCGGAGTTCCTGGCCCTTTTAGATCGTCGAACTTCAGTCAGGCTGGTGGGACCCATGCTTGGCGCGGCGCACGCGCCGGTCGGACCCACGATCTACGTAGACGGCGGCACGAAATTTAAGCCGTCTGGTCCATCGCCCTTTCCCTTCATCAGTTTGGGGGACGGCGACTCTGGCGGACCACTGGATGAGCTTCTTCCGGTTGAAAAAGATTATTCCGATCTCGCGTTTGTCTTGCGCGAACTTCCTCGCCACGTCGATCACCTGAGCCTTTTTGGTTTTTTGGGCGGTCGGCGCGATCATGAACTCGCCAATTTCGGTGAGGTCCACCAGTTTCTACGCGTAAGGCGGCAAGCGCGCGTCGACTTTTTGGACGGCCGTTTAGCGGTGGTCGCCTTTTCAGGTTCGCTGGATTTAGATGTGCGCGGTGTTTTTTCATTGCTGGTATTTGAAAGCACCGCGGTCTCTTTGAGTGGGCTATGCAAATATAAACTCGACGGCAGCGTGATGCTGGAGCCGGCGTCGAGTCATGGTCTGAGCAATGAAGGGTTTGGGGTCGTCTCGCTGCAGACCAATAAGCCGGCGTTTATCTTTCTAAACGAAGTTTCTTAGGTTTTTCTTCTTGGCCGGCGGGCACTTCGGGCCGGGCCTGTTTCTGCTCTTCCTCTTCCGCGAGAAATGGAGCGTACTTTTTATCGATGATTTTTTTGGTGCGAGTGAGCAGTTCGTCGAGGCCGGCGGCTCCCTCCATCTGCTCCACGGATCGCTTGCTTTGGGTTTTATAGCGGCGCTCCAGCTGCTCGCCTTTATTGGGATAACGTAATAGCAAATCGCTCTTGATGCGGTTATAGGCCTCGACGTCTTTGTTCATCTCATTCGTCAGCACCACCATTTCTTGAATAATTCTTTGCTTCTCGGCCGTATCTTTGGTGTGTGATTTGTTTCGGACCATCTCCTGGAATTTCTTTTGTTGTTCGGCGATGCGATTGGTTAGCGAACTTAAGCGGCCGCTCTTTTCGATATATTCTTTGGTGTCTTTGGACTGAGGCGCGGCTGCAGCGCCTTCCTCAGACTTTTCTTCGCCCATCGCCGGCAGGAGAAAGATGAAAGTGAAGAGAATAAGAAGGCTACGACTGAGTGACAGCATGTTGCTCCCAACGAATTTGCACGGGAAGGTTACGGAGCCGGTTGACCAGAATAAAAGCCTTACCCGGCGACACGTTTTCGATTTTGACGTGGCCCTGGCGAATGCCGCGCAGGATTTGCTCGGTGTCCCACATAAATTTACGATCGGTCAGCGCTTCGCGAAAGGCCTCTCGCACATCGGCGGTGTCGATGCCGGTGATAAGAAGTGTGTAGCGTAGAGGGCCTTCGCGCCCGCCGGAGTCCTCGGAGTTGGCGAAGGCGGCCAGATCGCTGAGATTCGGCGATGCTGCAGCGGAGCCGGGTGCGCTATAGACCTGTGGCGCGTCCTCAGTCGGCGCCGGTTCGGAGCCGTCAAAGTCACTTCCCGCTGGGGACGGGGGCTCGGGTTCCTGTTCCGGTTCGGGTTCGAGTTCCGGTTCGGGTTCTAATTCTGGTTCGATCGGCGGGGGGTTTTCTTCCATTCCGAGCATGGGCGCTTCCGCCTCTAGGGGCACGATCTCTTCTTCAGCGACTGGCTCTTGAAACTCATCCTGCTGAGGTGGACAAACCTGCGCGGGCATAGCCTCAATCGGCGGCGGAGCCTCGCCCTGCACCTCCACCCGCCCGTCGATATGAACAAGCAACTGCGCCTGGCACTTCGCGCATTCGACCAAGCCAAAATCTTCGGTGACGGCGGCGCCACAAACGGGACAGTTGCTCATGTGTAAATGGTAGCGAGGGGTTTGGGGGAGGTCTAGGCTAGATTATCGGCCGGCGGGTACGCCTTGAATGGGTCCCTGCTGAGCGGGGAGTTGAAATGTTCCATCCGGCTTAATGTTGCCTTTGTCATCTAGATTTTTTTCGCAGTAGTTGGCAGTTTTCGCATCCACCATTCGCAGGTCGGGTGCATTAAAAGTAGACTGATACTTACCCGGCTGTTTTGGCGGATCCCCGGCGCCGGGTGGGCGTTCGATTTCCTGGAGACTCTTAAATATACAAGATGCACCGTGGGGTTCGTCGTACTCCACGCTCTGTTGATTGCTTCCATGGGAACAATTTTTTGAACCCGATTTACGATTGCCGCCAAAAAGAGCGCCGTGTTTTTGCGCATAATAAAGCGCGACAAATGTGGCACACGTTGCTTGGAGATGGGCATCATTGACGGTCAAATCATTTCCGCTACCTGTGGAATTCACATTTTTGCATCCGCATTCGAACTTTTCATCTTTGATGATCTCTTCGGAAAGATTGAATAGGCCACCCTTTTTGCCTGAATTATCGGCCTTCGCGAAGTTGTCGAGATTTGCATACTCGCGCTGCCCAGATTCGGCGGAAGAGATCGACGCAAAAAATTGAAGAAGAATATTCTCGAACTTCTCCTGGCTCTTCGAGGCTTCGTACATTCCCCTACAGCTCAAGCGCCCGCTGAATCCCCCCTTATCCTGAACGGATGGGTCATTAATCATCTTTTTGCGAATGTCCTCAACGATCTGTTTGGTACAAGGCTTTGCCAACTGCTCTTTGATGGCCAGGCAGTAATTTTGGTAAAACATCGATTTCTCATTCTCAGAAGTGCAAAGTCCGGTTCCGGTCGACGGATTTTTCAGCTCCGATTCCGAGGGATGGGTGATACCCGGCTGTGCATGCGCGCCTGATGCCGCAAACACAACGCAGAGCCCTGCAAAAAGTCGACGAGCACCTTTCATGGTCCCGCCTTAGCTGGGGCGCGGGTGGGGAGGCCGACGGAGATTTTTTGGAGGGCTTTTTTGGTTAGTTTGGCGCGGGCGCCGTGGGATTTGGGGAATGAGGCGATAAAGGTGCGGGCGTCGAAGCGGGGGATTTTGCTCCACGGATTTTTTTGACCTTCGGGGAGGTCGCCGAAAAGGGAGATGACCTCGTTGTTGGGAAAATTGAAGGCGCCGACGGCGTCTTCTTTGCGCGGCACCCAGTAGGATACAAAATCCTGAGTGAGGGAGCGGGATCCAATTGGAAAACCGCTTTCACTGACGAAGCTTTCGGCGGGATCGGCCGAGGTGTCGACTACTAAATGAAGGTGCTTCATTCCGCCCGCGGGTTTTTCTGTCGCGACCGAAAGATTGCCGCGGGTGCCGATTCCATCGCGATCGATAAAGGTGTCGAAGACATAGTTTTTGCCGGGCTTAAGCGCGGTGAAATCGGAAACATAAAATAGGAACGAGCTCAAGAAGGGCCGCTTTGCCACCACACGGCTGGTCTCCACCGAGTAGGGCTTCGGGTGCTTGTTGGCTCGCTTCTCCACCACCACACGGCCGTTTGCAAAGCGCGCCTGCACGTCTACGTACATTCCCGAAATATCACCGCGATAGTGGGTACTGACTGGTGTCAGCAGCGGGGTCTGCGAAACCGATTTAAAGGCTTCAAAGTATTCTTTGCCGTCGGGCATTCGCATGCGGACATACGTCGTTACGGTTTGCGTGCGGGCATCGCGACTCCCCGCCACACGTTGAACAGCATAGCCCACGTGCGTGCCGCTCTTCTCGAGCCGGTAAAAGCTCTCGAACAGCACTTGCGCTTGGGCCGTCGTCGCTCCGATTAAGAAAAAAGGTATAAGGGCAAACCACTTCATCCTTATTTATCCTCAAGCAAGGGCCGTTCCCCGGCAATTGAATTTCACGGGTTCTGCGCGTCAACGGCTTGGGCGGGTGTTACGAAATGAGACGAATTTCCACTGGAAATCTCGTGAACGGTGACCAAATCACATTCACTCATTTCGTACACAAGAGACTCCGTGGTGGCTCATGGCCTGCACTAGATTGATGTCGGCACTCAGGTTGGTCCAGGTTCTCATTTTGAGACACCTGGTTTTTTATAGGGGTTATAGACATGACGAAGCTTATAAAGGTCGCGACGCTCGCGGTGGTTTCTATGACATTGGTCAATTGCCAGAACAAACTTGAGTCCGCTGGAAAAGATCAGTCAAGCCTATCCCCGTCGCCGTCACCGGGCCCGTCACCCAATCCCTCGCCGTCCGATTTTACGGGTACGGCTTTAAATGTAACCGTTGCGCCGGGCGCCGCCGCCACCGTGACGTTAACAATAAGCAAAGCCTTGGCCGCGCCCGCCATCGTCGGATTCCAAACTTCCGATGACACTGCCGTCGCTGGAATGCACTATCTCGCCACCAGCGGTTCGACAAATATTGCGACCGGCGCCACTACAGTCAGCATTACGATTCCCACCACTAGCAACATTATGGCCGACTACAATAATAGACGATTCAAAGTGACCTTTAGCTTCACCGGCACCAACGTGCCTAACGTCGAAGCTTTCGTTTCGTTCAATCCGCTTTCGTCCAAGGTTACAGGTTTGGTCACAAACGGCATCTATCACACCTGCTCGATCAAGAACGCGGGTCTCTATTGTTGGGGCTTAGGCTCAAGCGGTGAACTGGGCAACGGCGCCACCGGAAATGCCGCCACACCAAGCCTTGTGGCCAGCATGGATTCGGGCGTAACCGATGTCGCCGCAGGCAATAATACGAGCTGTGCAATCAGGAACGGTGGATTGCACTGCTGGGGACTAAACAATTACTTTCAGATTGGCGATGGTGTAGCCGGAAACTCGACCTTTCCTCGGGCGGTGTTCGACATGGCGTCCGGCGTGACAGGCGTTTCTGTAGGCACTCACCACGTCTGCGCGATCAAGAGCGCCGCGCTTTATTGCTGGGGTCGAAACGACTATGCTCAGGTCGGCCATAACAACGGCAATCAACAGGTTCCGTATCGCGTTCCCGGGTTTGAGACCGGTGTGACTGCGGTGGCGGCAGGCTATCTTCACACCTGCGCGATTAAAAATGCCGGTGTCTATTGCTGGGGCTACAACGGTCAAGGCGAACTCGGCATCGGAAATTTCACCACCAACAATGCCCGCAATCCCACAGCGATGGCCCTCACTCCGATCACCGGGTTGGACGTGAATACAAATTTCGTTGCCACAGGGGGAGAAACGACCTGCGCACTTAAAAATGGCGCTCTCTATTGCTGGGGCTACAATGGCTACGGGCAACTGGGCCTCGGGAGCACGGCCAACAATTCCTCTCCCCAGCTGATCAACGGATTCGACACCAACGTCAGCGCTGTGGCGACCGGCCAAAGTCAAACCTGCGCGATTAAAAATGGTGGCCTGTTTTGCTGGGGCAACAATGCCTACGGGCAGCTCGGATACAACGACACTGTGGCCCGCCTGGCGCCTAGCGCAGTCCCGGTCACGGTCACTCTTCCCGCTGGCGAACGTTTTATCGCGGTATCCGTGTCCGCCAATTTAGCATCTACTGGAAATATTGAAAGCTCGTGCGGGCGCACTTCAGCGAACAAGGTTTATTGCTGGGGCTATAACGGCTACAATCAGGCCAGCGCTACGGCCGGAAACAGACTTGTGCCGACCGACATTCCGTTTTTTAATTGATTCGAGTTTGAATTTTAGGTTTGGGGTATTGAGGAGTATTAAGATGAGAATGGGTCTAATGGGTCGAATGATCGGCCTGGCCGCATTAATCGCAGCTTTAGTGGTGGGTTTTCAAAACTGTTCACTCGATAGCCCGGGCGGCGAAACCAAAAACGCCTCGTCTACCAGTCCGGTAGATACCCAATCCGCCGACATCGTGTTTCAGTCCATTCCGAGCGACCAGGTTTTCTACCTCGGCGGCACGGGGATCGTGAACGTGGTCGTAACTTCGACGGCGGGTCATCCTCTCACCTATCGCTGGTACAAAGACAGCGTCGAGCTCATAGGACAGAACACTTCGATCCTCAATCTTGTTTCCGTGGCGTCGAATGATGCCGGATCTTACAAGTTGGTGGCCAGCAATTCCACAGGCAGCAATTGGATTTCATTCAATGTCAGTGTGAGTTCCACCCCCGTGATCACCTTCTCGCAGCAGCCGGCGCCCATCACCGTTCAAGCTGGTCAAAACGCCTCATTGAATTCGCTGGCCGTCAGCTCCGACAACCAATCTCTGACTTACCAGTGGTACAAGGACAATGTCGCGCTAGCGGGTTTCAACACGCCGACACTGGCCATCACAAGTGCCAGCGTCGCCCATTCGGGAATGTATTACGTGGAAGTGACGAGCACTGTGGGTCCTGTACAAAAGGTGAAGTCTAATACAGTTAGGGTCACCATTCAGGCTACCCTCAATGTTCTCGCGACCAACGGCTGCGTAAACGGCTATTGTGCCTGCGTAACAGGCGGCCAGCTTGGCGTTCCGAGTGCTCCATCGGCCGAAGCGATTTGCATTTTTAAGGGTTACACGAGCCTGGTGAACTTTACGACTTCAGGTGGAGTGGTCGGAGCCCCCCACTGCAGTGCCAACGGACAAAGCTGTTTTATCAACGCGAATCCAGGCAATATCGTTTGCGCAAATGTGACTTGCTCCAGGTAACGCAGGGCTTCGGAAAAAGGAACCTGGTACCTCAGAACTTTAGTTTTTTCTTCTTTTCTTTTTTCATCTGACGGCGCTGTTCGCGATTTAAGCGCGGACCGTCGTCGTCTTCGGTTCCGCCGGCGCCGCCATAAGTGAGGTTCTGCGGCTGTTGTGGGCGTGCGAAAGGTAGGCCGCCCCCTCGGGGCGCCTGCTGAGGTGGCCGACCGGCCGGCATGTTGGCGCCGAACCCCGCATTTTCATCGGCGCCCGCGTAGTTGAGAGCCGACTGATCGACCTCGCGGTGACTCTGCTCGATCACTTCACGGGCCCGCTCTTGATTGACGAGGCGGATTTTGAGCAACTTCTCAACCGTCTCTTCTTGAATCCAAAAATTCATTTCTTGGAACGCGGCAAAGGCTTCTTTTTTGTATTCGATCAATGGATCTTTTTGCGCGTGGGCACGAAGGTGGATGCCCTCTTTCAGATGGTCAATGCGCTCCAGATGTTCTTTCCAGCGCTGGTCGATCGTCTGCAGCATCAGCATTCGCGCCAGCTGTTCGAAGAACGTGCCGATTTCCTTTTTCTGCCTGTCGTAAATTTCCTTTACACCACCCGAAATCATCCGGGTGATGTCTTCCACACTGCCTTTACGAAGGTCGTCGATGCTCAATTCCAAATTGAACGTGCGGTGGACGGCGGCCGCCAGGCCTTCCAAATTCCAACTGTCCGCCTTGCTATTCTCGGGCACAAAAGTGTCGAGCATTCCTGATGTCACGTCGCTCAACATGTCGAGAACTTTGCGCTCGATATTCTCACCGGCCAAAATTTGCCGCCGCAAACCGTAGATGTTGGTTCGCTGCTGGTTCATCACGTCGTCGTATTCGATCAGGTGTTTGCGGATATCGAAGTTATGACCTTCAACTCGCTTCTGGGCGTTTTCGATCGCGCGCGAAACCATGCCGTGCATGATCGGCTCGTCTTCGGGCACGCGCAAAGTCGTCATGATCTTCTGAATGCGCTCGCCGTTGAAAATTCGCATGAGATTGTCTTCAAGCGAAAGATAGAATCGCGTTTCGCCCGGATCGCCCTGACGGCCGGCGCGGCCGCGCAGCTGGTTGTCGATCCGGCGGGATTCGTGGCGTTCGGTTCCCATGATGTATAGGCCACCGGCGTTTAAAACTTCCTGCTTCTCAGCCGCGCAAGCGTGGCGATATTTGTCCGATAGCTCTACCAAGCGATCTTC
>JALHOQ010000076.1 GCA_022842925.1 Bdellovibrionales bacterium | reverse complement strand
GGCAATACCGGCACACCGAGTGATGCCGTGAATATTTCGCGAGTGGTGGCCCTGCGGGCGGGGATTCCACTTAAGACGCCGGCCATGACGGTCCACCGCAACTGTGCCTCGGCGATGGAGAGCATCACCACTGGCTATGAGCGAATCAAGTCGGGAACAATGGACACGATCATTGCCGGCGGCACCGAGAACATGTCGCAGATGCCGCTCATCATGAGTCACGTATTTGTGCGTGCGTTTCAACGCTTGGGTGGGGCCCGCTCTCTGCCGGCCCAGCTCAGCGCCCTGGGTGGTTTGCTAAAAGCCGACTTCAAGCAAGTCTATGAGCTAATGACGGCGCCCTCTCCCTTTATGCAAACGCCGCACAAGCCGCGCATTTCGATTATGGAAGGGCTGACCGATCCCTTTGTCGGTATCAATATGGGCCAGACGGCTGAAGTCTTAGCTAAGGAATGGAATTTGAGTCGCGAGGAACAGGATCAGTTCGCGCTGCGCTCACACCAGCGAGCTGTAGCGGCACAGAAGTCGGGCCGTATGAAAGAAGAAATCACGCCGGTGTTTCTGGCGCCCGCTTACAAAGAATACGTGGCCGAAGATATCGGTCCGCGCGCCGAGCAGTCGATGGAGCAGCTGGGAAAGTTAAAGCCGTTTTTTGATAAAAAATATGGAACCATCACCGTCGCCAATGCCTGCCCCATCACTGATGGAGCGGCGGCCGTTTTACTGATGTCGCGTAAGCGCGCCAAGGAACTCGGTCACAAACCCATCGCCAGCATCAAATCCTACGCCTATGCGGGCCTTGAGCCCGAGCGCATGGGACTTGGCCCCGTATACGCGACGCCGATCGCTTTAAAACGCGCTGGTCTGACGCTGAAAGATATGGGCTTGATCGAACTGAACGAAGCCTTCGCGGCCCAGGTTCTGGCCTGCACCAAGGCCATGGATTCAGATAAATTCGCGCAGGAGAAATTGGGGCTTGATAAAAAAGTCGGAGCTGTGGATCCGGAAAAACTGAATGTGAATGGCGGCGCCATCGCTCTCGGTCACCCGGTCGGAGCCACGGGAACGCGTCTTGTAGTGACGCTGATGAAAGAGATGCAGAAACGAAACGTGCAATTCGGGTTGGCCACGCTGTGTATTGGAGGAGGACAAGGTGGAGCTGTCATCGTTGAAAGAGAGTCGTAGTATGAGCATTCAGGATTCTTTGAAGATCGTGCCGAAAGGCGAGATCGCGCTCCTGGAGTGGGATCTGTTTGGCGAGAAAGTGAATAAACTTTCGTCGCCGATGATGGCCCGTCTGAAAGAGGTCGTGGCGGAGATTAAGGGCTCTTCTTACAAAGCCGTTGTTCTAATTTCGCGTAAGCCCAAAATTTTTATTGCGGGCGCCGATATCGATGAAATCCAAAGCATCAACTCGAGAGAAGAATTCACGGATCTGCTCACGCAAGCTCACGATATTTTGAACGCGCTCGAGGACTTGCCTTTAGTGACGGTGGCCGCGATTCACGGCGCCTGCCTCGGCGGTGGTTGCGAGTTGGTCCTCTGCTGCGACTATCGGATCTGCTCGGATGCGTCCGAGACCAAGATTGGATTGCCGGAAGTGAAGTTGGGAATTATCCCCGGCTTTGGCGGTTGCGTACGGATGCCGCGCACGATTGGGTTACCAAACTCCCTCGACATTATGTTGGCCGGTAAGGCTGTGGATGGCCGCAAAGCGGAGAAGATCGGCTTGGTCGATGCCTGTGTGCCGGCCTTACAACTGGAGGAGCGGGCCCTGGCTTTGGCCCAGGAAAAGATGAATGGCGGCAAACGCCGCAAAGTTTATCGTCCCCGTGGCGCCGTCGATAAATTTATGCACTCGATGATTGGGCGGCCCATCGTTTTCACGCAGGCCCGCAAAACTGTGTTGAAAGAATCGAGAGGGTTTTACCCGGCGCCCTTGAAGGCGCTTGAAGTGGTCAAGCAGACCTTTGGTTATTCGAATCGCGACAAGGCCATCAAGACGGAAATGCTGGGCTTTATCGAGGTGGCAACCACTGAAGTTTCGAAAAACCTAATCAATTTGTTCTTTATGATGGAGTCGGTGAAAAAGCAGACCGGAGTCGAGAGCAAAGATGTGAAGCCCCGCGCCGTCAAGCATATCGCCGTGCTCGGCGCCGGGACTATGGGCGGCGGGATCGCCCAGCTTTCGGCCGATAAGGGCTATCATGTGCGAATGAAAGACATCAACAACGAGGCTCTCGCGCTGGGCTTTCGCCATGCGAGTGAGATTTTTGGCAAGGCGGTTAAGCGCAAACGCCTGACCAAGTACGACTTTGAGCAAAAGATGGCCCTGATCTCGGGCACGCTCGATTATTCGGGCTTTAAGCAGATGGATGTCGTGATCGAAGCGATTGTCGAGGACATGGGCATTAAGAAAAAGGTCATTGCCGATACGGTTCAGCATTGTCATCCCGACACGATTATCGCCACAAACACATCCTCTCTCAGCGTAACCGAAATGGCGGAGGCGCATCCGAAGCCCGAGAATTTCGTTGGCATGCACTTCTTCAATCCAGTTGATAAAATGCCTCTGGTGGAAGTGATTCGCGGCCCCAAGACGAGTGATGAGACCACAGCCACGATTTTTGATCTATCGAAGAAGATGGGCAAGATTCCGGTGGTGGTTAAAGATGGCCCCGGATTTTTGGTGAACCGTCTGCTGATGCCTTACATGATTGAGGCGATGTTTCTGTTTCAGGATGGAATGGCAGTCGAAGTCGTGGACCGGTGGTACACGCATAAGTTCGGTATGCCGATGGGTCCGTTCCGCTTGATGGACGAAGTCGGCTTAGATGTTTGTATAAAAGTGGTGAAGATTTTCGCTAAGTCATTGGGCTCTCGTATTGAGGTTCCGAGCGTGATCGAACCCATGTACAACTCGAAACGCCTAGGTAAAAAGGGCGGCCGCGGCTTTTATCTTTACGATGCCAAGGGCAAGGAACTTTCGGTCGATAAGTCGGTTTACGCCGATCTCGGCTTAGGTCAGCCGACCAACAAGCTGACCGAACAGGAGTGCCTGGAGCGCGGAGTGTTCACGATGGTGAATGAGGCTGCCCTTGCCTTGGTCGAAGACCGAATTGTGACCTCGCCGCAGGATGTAGACATGGCCATGATTATGGGCATGGGCTTTCCGCCGTTCCGCGGTGGCTTGTTGAAATACGCCGATTCGGTGGGCTCGCAATATATCGCGCAAGAGCTTGAGGTCTACGCCTCAAAGTGCGGCGCACGACTCAAGCCCACCCAGCCGCTCCTAAACATGGCCAAAACAAACCGCAAGTTCTACGCATAAAAAAAGCCCCGCTCGGACCATTCCGAGCAGGGCCGGGCTTGGTGCTTCGCGGTCTCCCGCGAAATCCGTTCAGAGGTCATTGAACGGACAAAATAAATCTTTCGGCGAATCGGGCGACCTGTAAGTCGCGAGTCTCTTCCTCGGTTAGGAGTACGTTGCCGATATACGTTTTCACGATTTTAATTTTGCCATTCAACTCCTCCAGTTGAATGGCGTAGTTAAAGGTCTCATTTTTGGGAGTCTTCGTGCGCAGACGCAGAATCATGCTGGTCTTGCCGGACTCTCGCACCTGTTCTCCTCGGGCGCGAAGCTCGACGCGCCCGCCGGGCACGAGCTCCATATAACCCCCACCGAAGACGCGCAAGTGAGCCTTAAGCCGTTCGCCGAGCCGTCCGTCTTCCACGATCCGAAAGCGGAAGTCGAGAGCACGGAATCCGGCGAGCTTTTGTTGTTCGCTGCTGGAGTATCGAGTTTTGTATTGCACTTCCGCCCGCGTACGCACCGTACCGCTTTGATTGTTCTTGTCGACCGACCAGTAGGTCAAATTGGCTTCCATGTGGCGGAGCATCTCCACCGGGCACGCCTCGCCTTGAGACTGAAAGTGTCGGCTGAAATCAAATTGAGCGCCGACCCGAACTTTGTCCGGTTCGATCTTGGGTTCGACTTTGCTTTTATTGAAGGTGCAGCGACTTTGGAGATCAGTGGCGAGGGCTTTGTCATCTGTGGGCAGGAGGCTCAGCGTGGATTCGGTAACAGCCGCCTCGCCTAAAAAATGTTTTTCTAGGTGAGCGGTCGAGCCCAGTTGCTTAAGCAGTTCTTTGGCGGGAGGGAGCTGTTCCGTTTGAATCGGAGTTAGTTTGCCCTTATCAATTTCCAGACTCTGCGGCGCTGCTGAAGACGGAGCGCTCTGAAATCCGGATTTGCCCTGACATGCCGTCATTGCGATCGCGAGTGCGATCATCAAAAGGCTGATAATATGGTGCGATCTCAAATTCATTCTCTGGGTGCCCACAATCAATTCTCCTTTTCATTGAGCACCTCCTGTCTTTTTTCAACCACAACAAGACCCACTTTACACCCATCAAGCGAAAGCGTCGGATTGGATAATTTTCGCATGCAAAGATCCACCCGAAGTGACCGAAAACGGCAAGCGTTGGCATGTGCTTGAAGTTGTTGGGATGAGGCGGGGTTTTAGGCGTTCTGACCCCGGTTATGGCTGAAAAGAATTCTAAGGCATTTAAAAGTACGCCGTTCCTTTTCGCGACACATCGAATCGCGAAAAGGAACGGCGTACCTCTAATCTTCGAGGGCGCTGAGCGAGACTTCGTCGTCGGTGATATTTTTAAGCGAAACTTGCTGCACGATCAGCTGGGTTTTGCGTTTGTCTTGAACGTTCACCACTTGCACGTTGCGCGCTCGCCAGAACTTATCGCCGACCTTTTCGTATTTGCTGAAGGTGGCTTTCTTTAGGAGCTTGCCGTCCTTGTCGTAGTAGTCCACTTTTTCGATTCGAGAGTCGGTTTTATTGATCCAGGTCACGATGCGGCCGTATGAGGACTCGGTGTCGCCCTTTGCTTTCGACTCGATTTGCACCGTCTTCTTATCCTCTTTAATGATCTTATTGTGGAATTCCTTGTACATGCTGATGCGTAGGTCTTCGAACGCGATTTCAGAGTCGAGAAACTTTCCGCGTTTCGAGGAGCCTAAAATGCGCCGGCTTTTTTTATCAGAGGGCAAATAGAGCCACTGATCTTCTTTGCCACCTTCGGAAACAGTGAGAAGCGACAGGCCCTTTAAGTCCGACGGCTTTTGCAAGCGGATCAGCGCGCGCGCTTCACCTTCGTTTTTGCGCAGGATCGTGAGTTGGCGTTCCTTTTTTGAACCGTCGGATTCTTGAATGACCATTTTGAGCTGGACACGCTCACTGGGTGGCGCGGACTTTCTTTCGACATCTTCGAGAAGCGTTTTCACATCGGTCGGGGGTGCCGCGAATGAGTAGCGGAAGGCGAATATCCCCAAGACCAAAAGAATCAGATAAGGGCTCGCATGAGCGAGTCGTCGCCATCCTTTATTGAGTCGTTCAAAAAACATATAACCTTCCCCCTTTTCGAGCAGTAGCCAGGGGAATCTTTTTAAGATCACCGGCAACCACACCAGATCGCCCAACAGTCCTGCGACGAGCGCGATCAGCATAAACACTCCGAACAGTTTATTCATGGGGAACACTGAAAACAAGAAAATCGAAAAGCCCGCGATCAGAGCCATACTCGACACCAGGCACGGCATCGTCTCCCGCTTCATCAGGCTGTAGATGGGCAGTCGCGAGGTCGTGCCTTTAGACTTAAGTACGTATTTTAAACGCAAAAGAATATAGACGGTGTTATCGAACGACATGCCCAAACTGATAGCAAAAATAATGGCGATGCCGGGCTTAATGTCGACATTGAGAAGGGCCATTAGACCCAGAAGTACGGCGGGTGGGACAAGGTTGGGAAGAACTGCGACCAAGCCCCATTTCAACGAACCGAGTGCGATCGAGAGTAGGATCACAATCCAGAACAGGGCTTCGAAAAATCCCCACATTAATTGCTCACTGATATCGTCGTTGATCGTAGGTACGATGGCGGCGAAGCCGGAGGACTTCACTTCCAGATTCGGAAAGGCTTTGCGCAGATCATTCGTCATACGAGCGATTAGCGCCTTGTTCTGCTCAGATGGCAGATCGGGAAGTCGAATGGCGATGCGGGTCCATTTCTCATCGCTCGAGAGAAACTGCTTCAAGGGGCTATCGCCCGACATACCGTATAGGAACTGCAGTTCGGCGATGGCCGCGCGTTTTTTTGGCAGTTCGTTTTTGCCTTTGCCGGTGGCCAGAAAGTCGGCCAGAGAAACGATGCTTCCCACTTTTTTATTTTTGCGCCACTCGCTTGAAAAGCTATGCAGTTTGCGGATATTGGCTGGATTTTTCCAAGTGTCTTTGGATCGCGAGGTGCCGATCATAAAGTCGAGCGTGGCCACGCCACCCAGTTTGGTCGCGATCAGTTCGGTCGATTTGCGGGCCTGGTGCCCGGTGGGTAGATCGTCGAACATGCGAGCGGTCCAACTGATTTGCGTACCGGCAATGGCAAACAACAGGACCAAGACGCCGATGGCCGGCGTGAGGATCTTGGCGTTGCGAACGAGGAAGTAAGAGAAGCCCTCCGCCCTAAGCAAAAATTCGCGCGGCTTGGGCCACTGAGTCCACAGCAAAATATTCGGCACGATGAGGAGCGCCGTCAAGGCGGAGATCAGCACTCCGAGCGAAACCATTTTGCCGTAGTCCGAAATTACAGCGACATAAGAGGGAATCAAGCAGGCGTAGCCAGCCGCCGTCGTGCAGGCGGTCAAAGTGTGGGGAATCAAAAGCTCACGCATCAGCTTGCGCATAAAGGCCATGCGTTCTTGAAATGGAAGATGGCTGCCGGCGCTCATACGTACGATTGTATGGTTGGTAATACCTAGTGCGGTGACGGTCACGATGATCGGCAGAGTGCTGGAGAGGATGTTGATCGATAGGCCAAGAAGCCCGACCATTCCGAGAGACAGTATATTAGCGATCACCAGCACGAACAGAATCTGCGGAATAATGCGCCAGCCATGAAACATGAATTTAACCACGGCCATGGCTCCGAGAAGCGAGAGAAGAATAAACACCATCAACTCTCGTGAGAGCAATTCCAGTAGCTGTGTGCGGATCGCGGCGGGCCCGCCCACTTGCACGGACGCATCGGGCACATGTTTCTTCGCGAGGTGCGTGAGCTTTGAGACAAGGCGTTTATGTTGGTCTTGAGTCAGAAGGCCTGGCACCACAAAGAGGGCCGTATGACGACCGTCTTTGGAGACGAGGTTGGGCGTGAAGAGTGGGTCCTCGAGTGCCTTCTCCACATCGAAGCCTTGGGCTTTCAGATCACTTAATGTTCCCACGATTAATTGGTTCTTTTGATCGAACGCGGACTGAATGTTGCCTAAACTGACCACGGATTTGACGGGCTTTTGTTTCTCAATTTCAGTCGTGAGCTTGCGTAAACCTTCCAGGTGTTTCAAGTCGTGCCACTCGGCCTTGCTGTTCTTGGGCAGACTCAATAAGAGGATGTGAGGTGTAGCTGGCGAAATCTGAAAAACTTTTTTGCTTTCGCGGTCCCAAGTCAAAAGAGGATGCTTCTTGGGGAGAAACTGATTCATGTCGTACGAGCTCGAGATCTGCAGAGCGTAGTACACGGCAATGGGCGTGGCCACGGCGAGGATCAACGCGCACGCCGCGGAGAAGAGAATGGTTTTTGTCGAAGTCTTAATCATGTGAAGATTTTCTCTCCTAATTTGAGAACGCCCCTAGATTAACGGCCAAACACCGTCGATACTTAAGTGGTATGAGAAAGACCATTTTAAGTTTCATTCTTTTCTTTTTAGTCGAACCGGCCGCGGCGCAAGTCGCAACCCTCAAGATCAACTCCGACATGATCATTCATCCGAATCAGATCGCGAATGTGTTTATGGTCCATGCGGACAAGATCAATAAGACGGCCACTTGGGATTGGCCGGAGATGCAGTTCGAAACACCATATAAGACAAATTGGACGCAAGTTCAGGCGAAGGGTCCGTTTCAGCTCAGCGTGCACACCGAACTGTTAAATTCCCGCGAGCTGTCTTTTGAATTCTATTGGCAGAATCCCGTTCTGACGGTGGGCCAGTTCAACATCAAAGACCGCATAGTGAAAGAAGTGAACGGCGTAACCGTGATCGTGAACGTGGAAGGGTCGTGTAGCGGCATCAACTGGACCAGCAGCAATGGACTGTGGAAGATCCGCGGCAAACTACAGTGGGGAATCGCCGCTCAACATATTCAGGTGCAGTGGCGTGAGTTTGAATTTGTAAGCAATCCTTCGGCGCCGAAGCCGGTGACCCAGTACGGGGCGTGCGTGGGCCCCGAAGTGATCCAGCAAACTCTGCGGGAGAACGTGGACTCGGTGACCGGAGACCAAAGCAAGATGCAGGCTCTGATGCAGTCGGCGATTTTGAGCTGGATGAATCGATCGCTTCACTCTTTAAGCGAAGGGGTCTTACAGACCCGTTCGAGTGTGCTTCGCCCGAATCTAGAGTTGGAATGGGATCCGCAGTTCATGATCACACTTCCGGACGGATTGATTCGCGTGCCCGGATATATGACTCTTAAAAAGGCCGGTGTAAATTCGTTTCCGATGGTCATCGACCGAACTCTGGCCGATGCGGATTTTAACTCGGTAACAGAGTCGGGTTTTATTCTGCCGAAGAACGCCATGGAACATGTGGCGGCTTTTCTGCACACGGCGGGCGAGCTCAACAAGCGCTATAGATCGACCGAAATCAAAGGTTTTCAGGACTTATTCAAGAGCGAGTTTAACTCTAGCGTAGTGTGGCCGGACTTAAATAGCTTTTCACAGTCGACTGTGTTCTGGTTTGATCTGGAGAGTGACGGCACCCCCGTTTTAAGCAACGCTCGCGCCGGTACAACGTCAGTCGGTGGTGTGGTTTATGATATGAAGACGCCCTTAGTGATTCACGACTGGGCTCCGTGGCGCGGCACCTACTATCCTTATGTAGACTTGCGCTCAACGGTGACGGGCACATTCCGCGCGTCAGTGTCTTCGGCGCAAAATCTGGTGCTTCAGGCTGCGGCTTCGCAAATGCCGCTGACCCGCCAGTTCCGCTCGGAATTTAAGTCGAAGCGCTCGGTGAATGAAAAAATGGATCTCACTCGACTCTCGACGTCGGCCCGAGATTTCATCAACAACAAGGTCACCACTGTAGCCATGCCCAAATGGGAATTCGGACAAGACCTAAAAGCCAACTACGGCAACCTGAAGCTCTACCGCCAGAGCCTCATGCTCCCCGTATCCTTCGTAAAAAAATAAGGTGCTCGCAAAAGGTGCCCGTCGACTTTTTGCAGGGCAGAGCGTCGTTTCCTGAGGGGGGGAATTTTCACATTCACCCCATCCAGGCTAGCGACCGTCGGGACGGCGCAGCTTCCGCAGCGGTAGCTACACTGCGTTTGATGGGTTCAACCCGAGCCTATCTACTTGCTGCCAAGTATCTACGCCCCAACCAGCCGAGCCAGGCCAAACCAAAAGCCGAAAGACAAAGTAGGTGGAGTGATTCGACTGAAATTATTCGGAGGTAGGCGTTATATTCTGTCAGTGGCCAGAAGGGCTGCATATCGGAATGCATGATGGCGTCTAGGGCCACATGCGACCATCCGCCGATAGTTGCGCCTACAATGGTTTCGCGAACAGCGGGTGGGCGAAATAGCCGGTCTCCTAAGATCTTTTTAGGCAACGAATTAATGGCGTACCGAGAGTATGCACGGGTAAGAATAATCGCCAGAATAATGGCCACATTTGAGCCCACGAACGAGTGCAAAAAGGTATGAAGCCGATCGTGCCCCTGGATTAGATTCCAAGCCGTCTCACAGTCGATGAGTACCTGAGTCAGAATAAATACTCGTAGGCAAAACCAGGTAGGAGCAATCACCTTAACGAGTGAACCGGGCCCAAAATGATAGGGGGTAAATGGCATCAGTCGGCCTTGTAACAACATTTTTTATGAATTCGGACTGCTTCAATCTCCTCAGATCCATCTTTAGGTACAAATATGACTTGCCAGGATTCGCCAGTTTCCTTGCGGAAAGGTTCAATTTGGTACGCGAGAATCCGGTCACTAAAAAAATATCCGTCTGGCCGCCCCAAGAGCCCTCGGACATCTTGAATGCTCTTTCCCTTTAGTGGATTTCTCTTTGCTAGGTCTGCTGCCATAGCAGATCTGGTTTTAGGGGTAGCGGCACGAAAGAGATCTACCGAAAAAGGTTTCGCTCCCCATTTTTTCTCGGCATCTGATTGTGACATAAACTGGGCTCGCGTCATTGCTTGGGATTGGGAGGCCCAGCATATCAGTATGGCCAACAAAAGTTTCATTTTAGGTCCTTAGGTATAGGTAATCCAGGCTGCAACACCACAAGACTTTTGTTCCGAAGAGCCGCAAGTCCGGCCTTTTCTATTTCCTCTTGATTGAACTTGTTTCCGCTCTTGAGTTTTTGTGCTGCTAGAATACCGCCGCGATTATTTGCGAGATCCATAGCTCGCTCATCAGGAGGTTGAGTCGGATTATTTTCGTGGGCGTCGAGGTACCTTTGGGCACGCTCTGAACCCAATTCCTTAACCAAGAGACAGGCCCAAACAAAATGGCGAAATGCATCGCTTTCATCATTAAATTTTCCATCCGGAAAGTACTTGTCGGTGGCAGTCTCAGCCTGGTTCTTCAATTTAAATACAGTGAACGCTTCTTTAGGATTCTTCGAAATTAGATCGCGTTCGTCTTTAGTAAGTCCAGGATAAAATATCAACGATTTGAGGTGGGGATTTCCGCTACTTGGGCGGCAAAAATCATCACATCGTTCGGGGCATGTAAAAGTCGCCATATCAGTCGGAATAATTCCACATTTGATATCGCAGCCATCAGATCCTGGCTTAACTTTGCTTTTCTGAAACCAAACGTCGCATTCATCGGCGAAAGACGAGGAGCCAATTAAAAAAACAGGTAGTAAGCAAATCCAATTCATTTCAATAAGATATTCTGAGATCGGAATTCTGGCGCAGGAAAAAGCTATGCGTCAAGATTGGCGGGGCGAAGTCCTAAAATCGAACTGAAACTCAATTAATACGATTTGAGTGTCGATTCGGCGCAATCAAAAGAAATACGTCAAATCCAAATTGGCGTGATCGTTCTTGTCGAAAGTCTTGATCAGTCCGTCTTTTTGAGCCGAGAAATCGCGCCAGGACACGGCCATCTTCAAAGAATCCGAAATTTTATTTTCCACGCCCGCCGACCAGAACAAGCCTTGGGTTTGCGTCTCAAGCAAGGCCGACGCGGAGATGAGCCAGGCGTCGCTGGCCGGCCAGCGCAAACCTAAAACTCCCGTGCGATCGAACAGCCGATACGACGAAGAGATTAAGTTATCGGCTTTGGTTGGAATATCGGTGTGGTAATACTGCGCGAGAATGGTCAGTGATGAAGTGCCAAGATCGATGTTGGTTTCAGCGCCGGCAACGCTGGACCATACCCATGGGTGAATGCCCTGATTGGTGATGTCGGAGAGCGTGTGCTGATAGACGCTCTCGAAACGAAAAATCACGCTCTCCGCGGCGTAGGTCATCCCTAAACCCGAACTGCGAACTTTGTACTGCGTTTGGCCCAAGCTGACTTCGGGATCGGCGACAAAACCACTGCCCGAAGGATTTAAAACGGTTTGTATACGAATCTTTGGGAACGGAGACATTCCTTCGAAGTAGGTGAGCTGAAAGTCGAAGCTGCCGAGATGGGACTTAAGACGAACGCCGTAGTTGTGATCGCGGGCATGATCAAGTTCGCGATCGGACATATAGGAATAGCGGAGTTCATCGGGCAGGGCCACGGTTCCAAGTTCATCGGTGGTGATACTGACTGGCATATTCGTCAGCACATCGCGCGGCAGCCAGCGCGAATCGCGCGCCGGCAAGACGGACCGAGGCTGCCTGGGAATATACAAGGCCGAAATACCGAAGGTCTCTTTATCCCACTGCCACTCCACCATGGGTGAACCGCGCTTCGGCAATCGCAAAGGGTGCAAGAAGGCCGAAGTGTTCACGACATTGGAGGGGCTAGAGACATCAACCACGCCCCAGTTAACCGTGTTCATCCCGACCCGAAACTTCGAGGCGCCGTCGCGATACTCTAAAAACGCCTCAGGCAAATCCAAAAAACTTTGCTCGTGGGCCATGCGTTCTTCATTCTCATCGGGCTTAGTCGCTTCAAAATTTCCTAAAGCGACAAACTTCCACTGCAAGCGCAGGCGCTTGGTGAACCTATGTTTATCGTTTAACTCCAGCTGCCCAAAGGGCACCAGATCATCGGTCGGTCGACCGAGTTTTTGCTGATAAAAATCAGTGGAGGATTTTAGTGACCCCGAAATCGCCAGCGCCTTGGGCGAAACCAAGAGCGCCAACAAAATTCCCACAATCAAAGATGTTAAAACTAGTAGTAGTCGAATCACGAACCTATAACGCTATCATCTCGGTGCGCATTTTACTAATCTCAGCGGCCAAATCTTCTCTTTTACGCCGCGTCTCCGAAATATCCGAGTTCACCCCGCGAATTTCTTGGCCGAGCTGTTCGGAGCGCCGTTTGCTCTCTTCCGATTGGCCGGTCACGGATTGTTCCTTGTAAGTACCGGTCACGGCATCAAAGACCCGTTCAGTTCGGCGCTCGTAAGTGGTCTCGGTGCGCAGTTTTTCGATCTTGAGCTGACTCAGCTTGCTTTCGAGTCGGTAGATCTCACCGTCGAGTCGTTGCGATTCGCGCTCCTTCTCGGTGATCACGGCTTGCAGCCAAATCTTTCGCCCTTTGCGATACTCGGCCATCCAGGCGTCTTCTACATTCTTCGGGCAGACATTTTGGTAAACGCCGCCGGTGCTGCCAAATCGATAGGCATTGCCGGGCGTGCAAAAGACTCTCAGGCCTTCGGTGTGACGAGCCCTCATTTTGTTCATGTTCTCGCCGTCGCACATTTCATAAGAAAACGGCTTTCCCGCTTTGCCCACTTCAAAGACATTGTCGCCGGAACAGTACCTAGACATGCCCGCCTTGAAGCCGGTATCGAGATCCGTCCAGCTCATCTTGGCTTCGACCTTCTGGCATTCTTTAACGAAGCTGTCGGCGTCCAGACGCTTTCCTGACATGGCCACCTGGTGGCCGTATTCATGCCAATTGGTTTTTTCGCAGGTCTTACGGGTAAAGTAACTGGCGCAGCCCGCACTCACAAAGGTCACAGCTATGAGTGTCGCCCAAACTTTTAAGCGCATAGAAATCGTCTCCTTCTCTAGAGAAGTTAAAAGCTGTCTCATTTTGAGACGACCGTCAACGAACTCGGCAGGCGTAAGCCCGCCACGTCACTCCGGCCCTTTCTTGGTTTTAAGATCGAATTTAAGCCCAAATGGCGGGCACCAGGCTTGTAATTCCAAAGGGTATCCTAAGGAGGATGAAAACATGTTCACGCTTAAGAAACTCACCCTTGTCGCATTGGCACTCTCGTTTCTCGCCGTGGCCTGCGCGCCGAAGAAGAACGCCAAACAGAATATCCGTGGACGCCTTTCACGCGGAGCCGCGGCTGCCGGAAACGGACAGGTAGCGGGAATTTTCGCTCAAGCCCAGTTTGGAACGGTTTCGGGATACGATCAAAACTTTAGCTACGCCGCCCAAATGCTGGCGCAGGGAATTTTGGTTGGGACCGAGGACCAAATTGGCAACGTCTCGCCTCAACCTCTGCAGAACAAGGGCATTTTTTTCAGAGGCGCCGGGCTTCCACATTACAACACCGGCTCCTTCAATACTGGACACATACTCATCGAGATCTGGGACGACTATGCTGGTACAATTGGCAGTGATGGCAAGCCCATTCCTCCGGTGGAACTCTACATCGGTCCGCAGAGTCAAGGTTTTCAAAGCGTAACCGGCGGAAGCTTCGGCGGCGGTCAAATTCAACTCACATTCACCAGCTCCTATGAGACGGTCATGCTCGATGGCTACATCCAGGGGCAAGAGTTTGTCGGCACCTTTACGTTCTCCAACTCGTTTGCGCAAGGCATGCAGCTCGGTCAATTCCGCGTTCCGGCCTGCGGCTTTTTCCGTTGCCAATAGGGTTTAAGCATCGTTAACCTGATTGCATGAATTTGAATATGGAGTTTGATCCCGAAGTGTTCGGCAGCCTGATTGGCGGCCGAGCCGTGGTCGAGACTCCCAAACTCAATCTAAAATCCAAAGAAGAAGCCTACACGTATCTGAAATCCTACGGTTATGACATGCAGGTCGACTCCGATCGCGAAAAGATCTGGCAGATTCACTCGCGCGCGGTGATTTATATGCGCACCCAGCTTCTACACGACGGCGAAACCATTCCGGATGAGATCGCCGACCCTAAAAAGCTCGATGACATCGCCAATCTGCTTCTGTTGGCGAGCCAGCGTGCCTCCAGCGAGCCGACCCTTCATCAGTGGACGTGCGCGCTCTTACGCGTAATGCATGTGGTGTCGCAGCTGCATAACGATTTATTTAACTATTTTTCTCTTGAAATTCAGGAAGATATTTTTCGCCCCTACCGACAGTTCGTGCAAAAAGACAGCGTGTCCGGCATTAAGCTGGTGGCGCCGGAAGGGGAGTCGATTCCGTTACAGAAGTTCGACATGAAGCCGTTTAAGGATTCCGATTCTGCGATCACCAAACTCCTGGCCAAGCCCGATGAAGTCGCCTTCGGTTTAATGGATAAAATCGGCGTTCGTTTTGTGACCCCGACCCTTTTTGATGTGTTTCGCGTGATGCGCTTTTTAGTTGAGAACCACGTTGTTTCTCCCGCCAATATTATTCCCAACCAATCGAATAACACGCTCTTTCCGGTGAATTTGTTTTTGGAAGTGGTGGAGGGTCTGCCGCGCACACCCGATATGCCAGTGACGGAAGTCGATCAAAGGCTTAAAGACCGTTTGCTCAAGGAGGCCGGCAAGGCCCGCTTCCTCGAAAAGCACAATGTCTTTACCAGCCGAGAGTACCGCTTTATCAAATTCATCACGCGGCAACTGGTCCGGGTCACGCTGCCCGAGACGCAGAAGTCGTTTAGTTTTTTCTACCCGTATGAGGTGCAAATCCTCGACTATGATCATTACCTAAAGAGCCTGTCTGGACCCGCCAGCCACGACGAGTACAAAGCCCGCCAAAGGGAGCGCGCGCGCGAGCGAGTTTTAGTCTAGTTAAGCGTCGCGTTAATAGAGCCAAAGTGGCGTTTCCGTTACGATTAAGTCTATGTGTATGTGGCGGTGGGTTTTACCCATCTTGGCCTTTTTTTATTCACTGGCCGCGTTCGGCTTGCAGCGAGAGGACATCGGGCTTCTTAAAATCCACGATATCTTGCTTCGACCGAATTTCTTTTTAGG
>JALHOQ010000075.1:2164-15465 GCA_022842925.1 Bdellovibrionales bacterium | reverse complement strand
TCGCCAAGGTGGAGTCCAAGGTCGAGCGTTATAGGCCGCTTCAGCCATCCTTTAGAAGCGCGCGCCACCAGCCTCGGCTTGCCGCTCAGCCACGGCGTCTCGATGGAGACCAAAAAGGAGCCCTTCTCTCCGAGCGAAGCCACGTATTCTTGATCGAGCTGCCGAACCACTTCGCCGGTCGCCACGCGCACGATGCGGTTTTTATCCCACCGATTGTTGATCACAAAGTCTTCGTCGCCCGTCGGGAAGAGTTGACGTTGAGAATCGATGGCCACGACTTTCGCGGAACTTGAATCTAGCGGTACGTTGAGCTCATTTGCCGAAGCTACGCTCAATACCGGGCGATCACCATCCATACGCCACTCGACGTTTTCCATTTGGGCGTTCATGGATGCGGTCTGGCCAATCAGCTTGAACTGCACCACATTCGCCGTCTCCTCCCGCGACTCGGCCCGGGCCGAGTTCTCCACGCTTGAACGCGAAGCCAAAGCCTGCAAGGCGACCCGCAACTGCGTCCAGCGCTCAGGGGTCATGGTCTTGATTTGGTCATTCAAAGCTTTCAACAAAGCCGGATTCGTTTTCGTCAGGCGAGCCAATGGATTGTACGCCGTTGCAGAATCGGCCAGTAAAGTCAGATCCGCCTCTGTCACAAGACGATCCTCCAAGGCCTTATTCACCAAGCGAAAAAACGAGTCCTGCACCAATTCGGCTTCACAAGCGGACCTCGATTCTGATGAAGAGGAGAGCTCGGTCGCCGCGAAAGCACCAGGAAAGCCCAAAATAATGAGGATTAGACCAATGGAACTCATGGCGAGCCCTTCTCGACCGCATTCCAGAGTCTATAGATCTTTAAAACTCGCGGATTTTTGACATTTTGAACGGTCGACATCAGGACTCGCCCGTCAGGCAAAACTTCCACAGCCAACGAGGCGCTATCATGGCTGCCAGGAATCGAGACTAAGACTCGCCAGTCTTTCGCATCGAAAATGCGAATAGCTTTACCCAGCTCGGCGAGCACGAAATAAGATTTTCCGTCAGGCCCTACAAACTTAGCCATATCCCAATGGAACCCGCCTACACTCACCGGGATCCGCCGAACAGCAGAACTATTTTCTCTAAAATCTATTGCCACAAGGTCGCCCGTTGAATTTTGGATTATAAGCGTTGCTTGGTCGTCAAGGTCCTCGTCCCAGAAATGCGATCGCATGCCCGCCGTCCGACCAGGAATCTTCTCATAGTGTCCTGTCTGCGGATCTCGGTACCAAAAACCGTCTTGGTCCACAAAATACAGTTCGTTCCGCTGGGTGATAAAAGGATTTAGTTCAATTAATTCATCTCCGACAAAACTGGTCTCCATCTTCAAACTGGAACCATCAAATCGATAGACCCGCCACCTAGAATTCTGAGTCAAGACGAACACATAAGCCTGGTCTCGTCGTGAATATAGGCGCACACTTCGACTGATAAGCCCCGGCTCAATCACTTTCGCCCGCTCTTCCCCAGCTAAGTTGGCGACAAAAAGGGCTCCATCTCCTGTAAAAAATTGAAGCTTTTCTCCATTGTAAACGAAATCGTATGAGTCTAGGGACGTTATATTCAAATGAATGCCCGTGTCTTTGAGCTCACGGTGGATAGGAGTCAACATTCCGTACATGCTTACATCCAAGGCCAAACTTCCGTCAGCCCGATTTTGCCACTCCATCTTATAGATAGTGCCTCGTATAAAATCAGTTTGCTCCACCACTACCGGTCGCAAAATATTTGCGGTCTTCGCCCGCGACTCGGCCCGGGCCGAGTTCTCGCCGCTTGAACTTGACGCCAAAGCCTGCAAGGCGACACGCAACTGAGCCCAACGCTCAGGGGTCATCACGTTGACTTGGACATCAAAGGCTTTCAGCAGGGCCGGATTAGTTTTTACAAGCCGAGCCAGGGGATTGAAAGGCGTTGTGGAAGCGGCCAATAGATCCAACTCCGCCGCTGTCACAAGCCGATCCTCCAAAGCCTTATTCACCAAGCGATAAAACGAGTCCTGCACCAATTCCGCTTCACAGGCGGATCTCGATTCTGATGAAGAGGGTTCGGTCGCCGCGAAAGCACTGGGAAAGCTCAAAATAAAAAGGAGCACGAATAGACCGATGGAACTCATGGCGAGCCCTTCTCGACCGCATTCCAAAGGCTATAGATTTTTAAGACTCGCGGATTTAAAACATGTTGAACGGTCGACATCAGGACTCGCCCTTCAGGCAAAACTTCCACAGTCAATGAGCCGCTAACATGACTCCCAGGAATCGAGAATACGGTTCGCCAGCCGTTCGCATCGATAATACGAATAGCATCATCCTCCTCGGCGAGCACGAAGTAAGGTTTTTCGTCGGGCCCGACAAATTTGACCATTTCCCACTGGAACGCGGTCACGCTCACCGGAATGCGCCGAACATCAGATTTATTCTTCTTGAAATCTATGGCCATAAGGTCGCCCATTGAATTTTCAACCATGAGAGTCGCTTGATCGTCACGATCCTCATCCCAAAAATGCGATTTTCTGGCCATTATCCCACTGTGAATCTTCTCGTAGCGACCCGTCTGTGGATCTCGGTACCAGAAATTATCTTGATGATGATCTACAAAATACAGTTCGTTCCTCTTGGTGATGAAAGGATGTAGATCAATTGTTTCAGGTCCAAAAAAACTAGTTTCAAATTTTAAACTGGCACCATCAAATCGATAGACCCGCCACATTACGTTTGGCTCAGCCAAGACAAACACATAGGCTTGGTCCCACCGGGAATGCACGCGCAAACTTCGACTGAGAAGCCCAGGCGCATTCAACCTTGCTCGCTCCTCGCCCACTAAGTTCACTACAAATAGGTCTCCATCTTGTGCAAAAACTTGATGCTTTTCTCCCTTGAAAGGGAACTCGCTTGGCTCTGCGGAACGGCTGATCAATTGAATGCCCGTGGCTTCGAGCTTCCGCTCACGGGTTGTCAAAACTCCATACATACTCACGTCCAAGGTCAAAGCTCCGTCGGCTCCTTTTTGCCACTCGGTCTTATGAATCACGCTTCGTATAAAATCAGTTTGCTCCACAACCACCGGCCGTAGAATCTTCGCCGTCTCTTCCCGCGACTCGGCCCGGGCCGAGCTCTCGTCGACCGTGCGGGTTGCTAAATCCCGAAAGCTTGCGCGCAACTGGGCCCAGCGCTCAGGGGTCATGGTCTTGACTTGGCCATCCAAGGCCTTCAATAAGGCCGGATTCTCTTTCGGCAAATTCGCAAGGGGATTGTACGCACGCTCCGACGTCGCCAGCTCATTCAAGTGTCCTACGCCGAGCAGCTGCCTCTCCACTGCCTTTTCGACCAATCGGTAGAACGGATCGCGCAAAGCGGATTCGCAGCCGAGATCAGCGGCGAAAGCCGAGCCCGCAAAGATCACGAAGAAAAGAAGAGCCCAGTGCCTCATCGACTCTCCACCTTCGACACAAGCGAAAAGAGTCGGGCAAAGTCGTCGGCAAATCTAACCAGCGCGTAGACTTGCCCATCGGGACTTTGATGCAAAGACCAGCGGTCCAAATCAACGGGAAAATCCCCGCTAAATTCCGCGGCTATGGCCGAGGTTTTAAGATTCACAGCCACCAAACGATTGGAGTCGGTAAGGCCGAAAACGTGATACGCACCTTGGAACTGAAAAGGTTGAATTAGCAATTTGAGTTGCGGCGGGGCCTCGGCCACAACCAGATCCTCTTTTCCGTTCTGATCCAGAAATCGCAACATGATTTTCGAATTTTGAAATCCAAACAGCGACAGGCGGCCATCTAAGTCACGCCAAAAACGAACGGACCGAGCCCGAGTATCTTTGGGATCAAATGTCTCGCTCACACTCACTCTAAACTTATCAATCACCATGAGTTGAGAAAACAGCCAGCCAGCTTGACTCCCAGGAGAGGCTAGAAGATAGACACGTCCGGTTTTGTCCCGTTTGAATTCATAAAAGAGGTTTTGCGCGTCAGCGATTTTTATATCCGTGACCGGTGTTAACTTATTTCCGTTAAAATGGACCAACGATAGCTGGTTCCCTCTTGATTGGCGAATCAGTATGTAACCGTCGTCCTCACCTCCTATGGCAGCGACAGCCAATGACGTCGTAGGCAAAGAAAACCGATTTTTGAATCTGCTCCACCAGCGCCAGGAACCTAATTTGCGAACGGTCAGGTTATAATCGTAGTCATCCGACAGCTTCTCATGCAGGACAAACATACCCTTGTTCGCGATTTGGATAAGGCCGGAGTCTTCAGCGGCTCCGCCGCGGCCGATCCGCGACCAAGTCCACGGGTCTACGATCGAACCCTCCTCGGACGTCACATACTCCGAGTCATTCAACCTAAACGCCTCCTCGCCAAATAGATTCACCACGTTTAAACCAGGCGCAGAGAATTTCTCCCCTGATTTTCCGGAAGATCGAAGAACTAAGAGCGTCTCGTCGCCACGCTGGAGCCAACGTTGATCATAAAACTCGGGAGCGGGTCTGTTGAACTGGTAGCCGCCGATATACGGCTCCGCACGAAATGCTTTCAGTTCCTTTAACTTAAGAATCGCCGCCGTCTCCTCCCGCGACTCGGCCCGGGCCGAGTTCTGACCGACCACTTGGGAAGCGTGCGACACAATTGCAGGCTGCAATCGGGCCCAACGTTCTGAGGTCATTTTTGCGAGCTCTCGGTCCAAAGCGCGAAGAAGCGAGGGATTGACCTTAAGCTTGCGAGCCAAAGGATTATAGGGGGTCCTAGATTCACCTAGCTCCCTTAAATCCTGAGGGGTCAACAGCCCGTCGTCAGAGGCCCTAGCGATTAGACGATAAAACGGATCTGGCGCAAGCTCCGCCTCACAGGCCGAATTTGGCCCTTCAGGAGCGGACTCCGTCACCGCGAAAGCATTGAAATCGCTCATATTTAACATGAGCGCGAATATAACAATGTAGTTCATTTCAAGCGGTTAGAGGTGCAAGGCCGCGGCCAGGTTAACGGTGGCGAATGTGGTCTGCGCGCGGCTAACAAGTACAGGATATAAAATAAGCCGCGTCTCCTCCCGCGACTCGGCCCGGGCCGAGTTCGCGCCAGCCGTGCGGTTAGCCATATCCCGAAAGCTGACGCGCAACTGGGCCCAGCGTTCAGGGGTCATGACCTTGATTTGGTCAAGATGGGTGCGATCAACAGCGGGTTCGTCATTTCGATTGACCCAACCCTTTAAACATAAACACATGATCCCACTCGTTCGAATCACTTCGACTGACAATAAACGAATGGCCACCATTAACAAACACAACTTTATTCTCAAAGTAAGCCCACGGCACCTTAAGGAGCGTGCGACCGGTTTCCAGGTCAACTAAGTATAGAAACCTGTAAAAGGCATCATGCAATACAGCCGCCGGCTGGCCTCGGTGGCGGACCAGACCGACGAGTACCAGGCGCCCCATTGCTGGATACTGGAGTTCGTACACCCTTCGCACAGATTCAGAGTCGACGCGGGTGACAAACAATTTGCTGGCACCCTCTGACATGACGGCCACCCGCCCTTCTTCATCCCGAAAAAGTTTTCTGATGGCACCTTTAATTGAATGAGAAGAGGTTTTCTGACCGTCAAAAAATCGCAACACTCCCGGATGTTGAGGAGACTTCCAGAAAAGGACATCGCCCGAATTAAGCGGAGCGAGATCAAGTTCATTGGGGTTGCCGATTTCTCCCACCCTAATGAATCTCCGGCCGTCATATCCGAAAGTCTCAAATTCTTTTTTGGTATAGAGCCGCGACCGTGGTTCTGTCTCAGTTTGCACCGTGACATACAAAAATTTATTGCCACTCAAAACGCTCGATATCTGGCTTTCAGTCGTACCGTTACTCAAAGAGCGCAGCACAGGTGTTGCATGACTTGGGAGAAACCGTCGCCAACCCGAGAGCGGGCGTCCAACCAGATTACTTTGAAAACCCGTGAGAAGAGATTTCTTAAGATAGAAGTTTACCCAACCTAGTTGCGGTGTAAAAGCAACCGTAGTTTCGCTTTCTATTTTTTGGAGCAGCTGTCCCGTCTGCAAATCAATAAGGTGGCTTCCGGTCAATGATTTCTGGACGGCAAAGATTTTTCCGTTCACCGGAATCAAGTCACGATTGGCCTCATAGTTGACTTCAACAAGTTTTAAGGCAATGTCAGAGTAATTCTGAGCCTTCCAATCCCCATATCTTGAGACAACGAGTAGTGCGTTAGAATCCTGTTCAAACCAGGCTTGGCCACTAGTTCGAAATGGAATGCGAATTACTTCCTCGATACCCAAGAGCTCTGCCGTCTCCTCCCGCGACTCGGCCCGGGCCGAGTGCTCGTCCGTTGCGCGGGCGGAGAGCTCACCCAACGCCTTTCGAAGTCCCGCCCATCGCTCGGGCGTCATAGTCTTCATCTGCATGTCCAAGCCGCGCAGCAATGCCGGGTTCTGCTTAATACGGCTCACCAGCGGATTATACGCAACCTCAGCCGAAGCTAACCGAGACACGTCTTCCGACCCCAAGATCCCGCTCGTCACAGCCTTCTCAACCAGCCGGAAAAACGGATCTTCAGCCAACGCCTTTTCACAGTTTTCAGCAGACTCGGGCGAGTTCACGTCTTTGCCATTACCTACCGACTGCGGGCTGCGGCCCTCGGCCAACGGCCCAACCAAAGTGTAGATGGAAAATTCATCTTTGTTTTTCTCAGCCGCAAGGAATACTTGGCCATCCGGGCCTTCAAATATAGAAAAATGTGCCGAAGCCCGATCGACCCGAACAGGGAAGTTCGCAATCTCGAATCCCGATTTCATATCAAAAACTACAATTTTTCCGACACCTAAATCGTAAACAACCGCTACATATTCACCGCGATACTGAAATGCCCCAATCAGGTTGAATAAACCTCTTGGCAGAGCCGCGCGGTACTCATTCCCCTCGCGTTCCTCAAGAAAATCTAGAACCACTTCGTTATTTGCTCGATACAAAATGCCTAGTCGTCCCTGTGAATCCGTCCAGAATTTGGGTCTTTCATGGGACTCTTTATAATCCCTAAGCTCGCTCCACCCGTCGCGTTCAAGTCGATGGATAGAAAGGCGGGAGGCCGACTCTTGAAACTCATGTAACATCAGGTAAAGGTATCCATTGTGCCAATGAATCTTACCTTTCAATCGATTTACACCGGTGCCAATAGGTGCAATCAGCTGATTGAACTCACGCCCATCAAATCGATAAAGTTTTAATCCTTCGCCACCTGAATCTGAATGGGCGATATAGGCCTCGTTATCGCCAGAAACAATTTGTATCTTGTCGAATGCAGACAACTTGACCGTCGGGGCAAAGGGCATCCAGGCGTAGGAACCTAGTCGACGAGCGCGAAGACGCCATTTAAGGTCTTGGTCATTGTAATTAAATACGAAGTCGCCCCGCGATCCAACGCGAGCCACACCAATGTCTCCGCGCGCCAGCTTATGTTTAGTTTCATTCGTGACAGGATTCACTAATCGAACCGAATCCCAGAATTTGACGTAGAACTGATCAGGCGATAACGATGGCGAGGCCGCGCCTAAGTACTGGCCTTGAAGATTAACGACGGTGAGACCGTTCGTCTCGTGGAGCACCCGGTTCGGCTCGGCCGAAGTTACAACCAATACCGATTTGCTTCCGTCTTTCAGCCATCGAAAATTGCTTGCGCTAAAATCGGGAAGCCTAAAATCTGGAGCAAGTCGTTTCAGCGCTAAGAGCCTGGCCGTGTGATCGTACGACTCGGCCCGGGCCGAGTTCTCGCCCGTCGCGCGGGCAGAGAGCGCCACAAAACCCGCCCGTAGCCCGGCCCATCGCTCTGGAGTCATCTTCGCCAGTTCGTTGTTGAGCGCCCGATGCAACGCCGGATTCGTCTTAAGACGTCGCGCCAAGGGATTGCTTGGGGTCCCAGCCTCCCCCAGCTCCCTTAAATCCTGAGGGGTCAATAGTCCGTCGTCAGAGGCCCGAGCGATCAGCCGATAAAACGGATCTGGCGCAAGCTCCGCCTCACAGGCGGAATTTGGCCCTTCAGGAGCGGACTCCGTCGTGGTCGACTGCGGCGCTCGATTGTTCGAGTCCGAGCGCGCGGTCCAAAGATCAAAAACACGAAGTACCTTAGGACGATCGCGATCACTCCCATAGGCCACATGGGCCAGCAAGACGCGCCCATCTGGTGTGACGGTCGCGGCCATATCTAAGTTCATATCGGACATGGGAATCTCATGGACTCGACTCCATCGCCCGTCCTCTAGAATTTGGATCGGTCCCTTTTTAGGCGCTAGCATTAAGTAGGAGACACCGGAAGGATGAGTAAACGTTTCGAAAACCACATTCAGGCTATCGGTCGAATAATTCGTGCTGTGCGTGCGAATGACTTCGCCATCTATTTCATGCACCACTAGGTTTCGTTTCTTAGTTTTCGGATCGTTCACTAACGTGTAATAGAACAATCGGCCATCGTACCGTTCTCGCCAATGACCGCTCTCCCCTAATGGCAGCGGAATGGGCTCGTATCGACCGTTGGAGTCTCTCCGATAAAGGATATTCGACCCATCGCTAGTGGCGGCATACATTTCGCCACTGGACTTAACAAACGGTTTCACTTTTGGCGAACTTCCGTCCAAACGAACGCTGTGCTCGAGGGACAACGTAGTTCCGTCAAAGCGATAAAAGTTCATGGTGTAGAACCCGGCCCACAAAGCGATATAAGCCATCTGTCCATTCGAGGCGACGGAGAGCACCTGCTGGATGACACCCACCTCCAGATTGGCCGAGGTTTTTCCATCCCGAGATTGGACGTGAAGCTGGGTTTCATTTTTGCGAGCGCCAAAATCCTGCCCGTTTAGTTCAAATGGCCAACCAATATAACCATTCGCTTGCAGAGGAAACATCCCCTGAGACCGAAAGGGATCTCCACTGTCCATGCGAAGACCGAGTCCTTCTGGTCCTTCTTGCCAACGCAAATTGAACGTGATCATTTGCGCCAGGGGCACCTCATCGAGCAGTCGAGGAGCGAGAATCTTAGCTGTCTCCTCCCGCGACTCGGCCCGGGCCGAGTTCTCGCCAACCACTTGCGATGCGCGCGAGAGAAATGCAGGCTGCAACCGGGCCCAGCGTTCAGGTGTCATGGCCTTGATTTGCTCATCCAGTGCCTTAAACAATGAGGGATTGCCCTTCGGCAAAAGCGCCAAAGGATTGTACCCCATCGCAGAATCAGCCAGTCGATGCAAATCTGCCACCGTCAAAAGCTGATCCTCCAAACCTTTATTCACCAAACGATAAAAGGGGTCCTGCACCAACTCGGCTTCGCAGTCGGTCTCCTTGTTCTCGGCCGACTGAGGCGCTCGATTGTTTGAGTCTGAGCGCGCGGTCCAGAGGTCATAGATCCGCAGCCAGGACTTTTCCTGCAACGTTGGCCGGTTTTTCGAAGTCAGATGGGCTAATACAATCCGGCCATCGGGTAAGGTGGCCCACTGAAGATTTCCAATTTTATGCTCGCCCGCGAGCTCCGCAACGACGGTCCATCGCCCGTCTTCTATAAATCGAATCGGGCCCCTGTCTTCTCCCAAAACCCAGTACACAATCCCAGACGGATGTTCGATTCTCCGAAGATCAAAACTCCCTTCGACCTTGACTGGAGTTCTATGAACTTTAAATTCAGTTCCACGCAATTCTAAAAACGCCAAAAACTGTCCTCGCCTCTCGTCATAATCCGACGAATAGTGACGAACGGTGCCGTCGGCCAGTTCGTGCCAGAAACCCGATTGGCCCCAAATGGGTTCCACCAATTGGAATCGCGAATAGCTCAGCGAGGAGTCTATATAGTGAACAAAGCCACTCCATCTAGCGAAGATATAAAGTTCGCTCCGATTGGTAACGAACAGTTTCAAGTTTTCCGCTCCCCCCCAGTTGTCCCCTTCATACACTTGAGAAAGACCAACTCCATCGAAGCGATAGACGCGCAACTTGAACGACCCCGCATCAAAGGCGGAGACAAACGCGACTCTGCCGTTCGATCCCACCTGAATGCCACGATCATCACGAGTAATAGGAAGCTTGTAGTCGACATTAATGGCCGTCAAAACTTGCCCATTCTCATCGCGGATTTGCAAATGGCCATCACCGTCCGCGACATTCAAGCGCCGGTTGCCGAATGCGAACGAATGGTCCGACCAAGGAGCGAGTTCGACGGGGAACTCGCCATCGATTTCCATTTTTTCCTGGGAGTTCAATGTGAGCCGAGGTCGGCCCGATTCTAAATTCCAGCGCAGTCCCTTGATTTCAGATTTCGGAATCTCGATTTCATAAATCGACTTTGGGCTAAGAATCTTGGTTGTTTCATCTCGACTTTCGCTGCGGACGAGATCGTGGTTTGCGGCCAATTTCAAATGCGATCGTAAAGTCTCCCGAACGCCAGCCCAGCGCCCATCGTTCATTTTAACGAGTTCTCGATCGAAGGCCTTCGTAATGGATAGACTATCCGTTGTAACGGGCATCCCGACCATGGGATTATAGGGAGCCTCGGCTTCAACCAGGAGTTTGGCCTTCATAAGTGGGAGGAGATTCGCACTCACCGCCCGCGCCACGAGCCGCACGAATGGATCGAGGAGCTCGACTTCGCAGTCGCTGTCCTTTTTCTCGACTGATTGAGGGGCTCGACTGTTGGAGGAGTCCGAACGCGCGGACCATAATTCAAATACACGAAGGATCTTGGAATCGGGGTCGTTCGCAAAACTCACATGCGCCAGCAAGACGCGTCCATCCTCAGTGACCGTCGCGGCCATATCGACAGTGACTCCCCTCATAGGAATTTCACTCGTCCGACTCCATTGACCCTCTTCGAGAATATGGAGCGGTTCATCTTTAAACGCGAGGATCAAGTAGGAAACACCGGAAGGATGAGAGACGGTTTCAAATGTTACATTGCGTTTGTCGGTGAAATAGTTCGTGCTATGTTTTTGAACGACTCGTCCATCTATCTCGTAGACGGCTAAATTTTGTTTCTTCGTTTTCGGATTGTTGATGAGCGTGTAGTAAAATAATCGGCCATCGTCCCGCTCTTGCCAATGACCTCTCCCCCCTAACTGCAGATGGATTGAATCGTACCGACCGTTCAAATCTCGCCAATGCAGCATATTCGACCCATCGGTCGCCGCGGCATACATTTCGCCAGTGGATCTTACAAACGATACCACTCTCGGAGTGCTTCCATCCAACTTCACACTGTGCTCCTGCGAAAGCGAGATCCCGTCGTAGCGAAAGAAATTTATCTTATAGATGCCGGCCCGAAGAGCGATATAGGCCATCTGTCCGTTTGATACGACGGAGAGTACTTGTGGAATCACGTCGACCTTCAAATCCGCCAAGGTCTCGCCATCCCACGATTGCACGAGAAGCCGGTTTTCACGACTGCGCACCACTAGGTCCCGCCCATTCAGCTCCAAAGGCCAACCGTGGAAAGCCTTGCCTTCGAAGGGAAACAGTCCCTTAACTAGAAGAAAGGAATCCAGGCTATCGGCGCGAAGCCCGAGTTCCCCAGCGCCGCTTTGCCAGCGCAAATTAAAGATCGTCATTTTTGGCAGGTTCATCTGATCGATCAGTCGAGGGGCAAGAAATTTAGCCGTCTCCTCCCGCGACTCGGCCCGGGCCGAGTTCTCGCCGATCGCACGGGCGGAGAGCGCCATAAAACCCGCCCGCAGCCCGGCCCATCGCTCTGGAGTCATCTTCGCCAATTCGCTGTTAAGCGCCCGATGCATAGCCGGATTCGTCTTAAGACGTCGCGCCAATGGATTGCTTGGGGTCTCAGACTCCCCCAGCTCCCTTAAATCCTGAGAGGTCAATAGCCCGTCGTCAGAGGCCCGAGCGATCAGACGATAAAACGAATCTGGCGCAACAAGCTCCGCCTCACAGGCGGATTTTGGCCCTTCGGGAGCGGACTGTGGCCCGCGCGCGGCCGATCCACTCGTCTCACGAACCAGTTTATATAAAAACGCTTTACCCGAGATATACTCTTGAACAAGCATGTAGATCTGGCCATCGGGCCTTTGGAAAACGCCTGTGCTATAACTTGTGAGGTGCCATTTTATATCCAGTTTGAAGTGCTCAACGCTCTTGCCGTCCTCAGACAGAATTTGAATCCATGGGTGGTCGGTACTGGGCTTTACCCAGAGATTTTCTCCCCGAAAAATAATGGGGAGAAGTCCCATATTGTTCTTGCGCCGAACCTGCTCCATGAGCTGCACCAACTCCGATGGAAACTCCTTATGATCTTGGACGGGTTCAAAGCGAGAGCCATCAAAACGCAGGACTCGCTGATCTCGATTGCGGTTGCTGAGTAAGAGAAAAACTTTGTCCTCTGCACTCACAACGCCTTCGATTTCAAAATTCCGCTGCGATGGCGAAAATGCCAATGGCCAAAGTTTTAGACCCTTAAATGGATACGCGCCGACTCTCCCTAAGGTTTTAGAAAAAACAAGCCACTGATTCCCAATACGACCCACGGCGCGCACGTTACTTGCGGTCTGCTCGACAATTTCGCTCGACTGCGGATCGATAATGGCGGAATCCTTCTCGAACTGCGAAGATCGAACCGTGATCAGAGCCCGCGTTCGCCCGTCCTTGTCTTTAAGCAATTGCGGAGTTGCAATGCTGGGAATGCGAAAGACGTCCACTTCGGAATTTGCATGTTCATAGGCATGAAGGGATCGATATTCATCGAGCGACATTCCACCGTCGCCCCAAGATGAGTCCGGAATCACAATAACCAGACGACCGTCTTTCTCATAGGAAGTCGCCTTAGACACATCACCGCCACGAAGATCGAAGGCACCGACCAGTTCAGGATGCAAAACCAGCCGCGTCTCCTCCCGTGACTCGGCCCGGGCCGAGTTCTCGCTTCGGGAACGGGATGCAAGCTCACCTAACGCCATCCGAAGTCCCGCCCAGCGCTCGGGCGTCATTGCCTTCAGCTGGGTTTCGAAACCACGCAGCAACGCCGGGTTCTGTTTAGTACGGCTCACCAGCGGATTGAACGCCACCTCGGCTGCCACCAGACGCTCCAGATCTCCAGTCTGCAAGAGTCCGCTGTCCACGGCCTTCTCGACCAGTCGGTAGAAGGGATCTGAGGTCAACATCCCTTCGCAATTCTTATCGATCGACTTTCGCGGACCACCCACGGACTGAGGGCCTCGCGTAGGCGAGAACAGCGTCAAAACCTCCAGGCGCCTGTCTTGATCGAGTGCCAGAAGCAAGGGAGTCC
>JALHOQ010000075.1:0-2154 GCA_022842925.1 Bdellovibrionales bacterium | reverse complement strand
CATCTCTACTTTCTTATAGTCTCCAATTTCGACCGATCCGATCTCCTCACTCGTCGAAACATGAATCAAATGAAGTCGACTGTTCTCATAAAAAGCAGCCGCTTTTGTACCTCGATACTTCGCCAATCCAATAAATGATGAAGGATTCAAATTCGAGGTCAGAGTGTGGAGTCGCGAATAACCATCGGGTGTTAACTGCCCCAGTGCGAACGTTCTGCCATCTCTTGATTGCAAGGCCAGAATCACTTGGCTTTCGTCGCCCACAATTCGTAAGATGTCTTCGATCTGAACACTCTTAACAGCGGTGCCCGTGATCACGTTCACTGGGAAGGGAGAATTCAAGTCCGTTATATAAAGGCTATCCCCGAGCAAACCTATTTCAGTGGTGGGCCCCAGCCTTACGCTAGCAACGTGGATTAGATTTTGGCCGTCGAAGGCAAGAATTTCGCGCTTAAGACCCATATTTTCTTGCTGTGTATTTAGATATCGATCAACTGTTATATAAATATATTTTCCAGCCGAAAAAACTTCGTGAATTTGAACTTGATAGGGATCGCCAACAAGGACGTCCTCAAGAAATGAACCGAATCGCTCGCGGTTACTATTGAACTCTTTCATCTGCCATTTTGAATAAGGTTCTTTTGCTTGTCCTTGGAACCGCACTCTAAGGGCAGGCTTGAACCACGTCTTAGATTCTGTTCGGGTAGTCACCAAAGAGAATGTGTTTTTGAGGGGATTAAATTTAACACTGAAACTAAATAACCCATGGCCCTTCAGGTAGCCCTGCCACCGGAAACGAGCTAATTTCGATTCAACTATTTTGTTATTTTTAACGTCAAAAAAATCCCACCCATGTCCCCCATCTCCTTTACTACTTTGAATCCAAATCTCATCACTTTCCCCGGTTACCACGTTAAAAAAATAGGGGACCCTTACGACCTTGAGGTCTAGGCCAGAAGGGCGCATTTGATTGATGGCTGTAAGGCTGCCCTTATATGCCCCAACCACTAATACATTTTGGCCGCTTTTATTTAGCCATCTCCATTTGTCCACATCCGCAAATGGCGTCTCTAAAAGCCTTCGTACTTTAAGAATGGGCGCCGTCTCTTCCCGCGACTCGGCCCGGGCCGAGTTCACATCGGCCGAGCGCCCGGCAAGGGCGACCAAGCGCTCACGTAGCTGAGACCATCGCTCCGGCGTCATGGTTTGAAGCTGCCCATCAAACGCCCGCAGCAGCGCCGGATTCTGCTTAGGCAGTCGAACCAGTGGATTATAGGCGTTCTCAGCTTCAGAAAGTCGACCGAGATCCGCTGGGCTTAAAAGTTGATCGTCGAGGGCCTTGCTGACCAAACGGTAAAACGGATCCTGAACCAGCTCCTGCTCGCAGGCGGAGTTGGGCCCTATTAAGCCGCTACCCACCGACTGGGGCCCGCGCGTGGACCCCGACCACGGTTTCTGAACTAAGGTGTAAACGTATACCTCTTTCGCCTTCTTTTGGCGCACCAGCAAATAAATTTGACCACTGTCCCCTTGCAGAACTTCAACAGTAGAAGGAGAGCCGTCTTTTGAGGGCGGAATCTGTTCAACAAGCGACTTATCCGGGCCGAATATGCGAGCCCCGCCATCGGCGGATCCTACAACCATAAACTGTTGGTGATCGTAATAAAAAAATCGTTCCGTCGCAGATGGATTGACGAACTCCTCGCGCTCGATCTTAAACTTCTCACCTTCCAATACATAGACAACGCGTTTCCGCTCATTCGGGGCCGAAGACCTAAGAACCTGAATTTCAAGACCGATTGAGCCACCTGAATTTCGAGAAAAATGAGAGTACACGTGGCTCATCCCAACTGCATCGCCAAAGGATTCTTCTTGGATTAATTCAAATGAATGGCCATTGAAATAATAGACCCGTGCAATGGGTTTAGACCGATGACCAAGCAATACGAAAGCCCCGCCTTTAGAATCGCCAATCGCCGCAATGACATGAAACCCATAAACACCATTTATCTTAGCTAAGGTTTTTTTGACGTGACTCAAATGGTAAACTGCCATTGCTCCTGGCCAGTATTTGACTTTGCCAAAGGCCAACCAACCCTTCTGTTCCACAAAAGCCATGGTATCGGCGGGCCCATAAAACAGATCGGAAGAGCA
>JALHOQ010000074.1 GCA_022842925.1 Bdellovibrionales bacterium | reverse complement strand
TGTCCTCGACCGTGTCATGCAAGAGTCCGCAAGCGATCGTCGGCAAGTCCAGGTGCAGTTCCGCAAGAATCGCGGCAACTCCCAGCGGGTGAATGATGTAGGGGTCACCGCTTCGGCGAATTTGCCCGGAGTGCGCTTTTTCAGAAAACTCGTAGGCTCGACGTATTAAATCGAGATCGGAATTGGGTGAGTAGGAACGGATTAAGTCGAGGAGCTCGTCGAGGGATTGCGGCCCAGTTTCAACCGGTTTGAGTTCGGCTACGGCCTCACTGCTCACAACGCTCTCAACCTCCACATACCTCTATATCCTTGGTCGGAATCAGTTCCATCGGACTCGAGAGGAAAACTCGCAAAATATTAGCGAGATAGATCGCGCTGAACCTGCTGATCTGGGCTCAGTCCTTGAGGGTCTAACGTATCAAAATAAACCGTACCAGCGGCGACTTCGCGAAGTGCGTTTACGACATGTTTGTTGTTCTTGCCGGGAGCCGTGCAGTCGTCACCCTTCATCAGTTGCTTCGTGCGTTTTGCGACCAGCAGAACCAAAGAGAAACGGTTGTTCACTTTATCTAAGCAATCTTCAACGGTAATACGGGCCACGCGGGTACTCCTGGTTTGAAAGAACTTGTTACAGTATTGATTTTAGAGGAGTTTTTCAATGACTTTTCGCAGCTCGCTATAGGCTTGGTCGAAGTCGGCATTGACTATGGTCTGGTCGAAGTCCTGAGACTGAGCCATCTCCTTTTGGGCGCTCTCCAGCCGCTTCTCCAAATCCCCCGGCTGAGTCACTCCACGCTTGATAAACCTTTGACGCAACGCTTCCATGGTTGGTGGAAGAAGAAAGACCGTCGCCGCATCCGGAAAGAATTCCCGCATCTTCTTCGCGCCCTGAACGTCGATATCCATAATTGCAATCTTGCCCTCGTGATGAGCTCGGTCCAGCTGATCGCGAGGTGTGCCATAGAGCAGCCCATGGACAAAAGCGTGCTCGAGAAAAAAGTCCTCCGCCAAAAGCTCTCGAAACCGTTGCTCGCTCACGAAGTGATAGGGATCGCCCTCTTTCTCACCCGACCGCGGAGCCCGAGTTGTATAGGTGATGATGTCCACCAGTTGCGGAAACTCCAAAAGAGCCCGACCAAGAAGTGAGGACTTACCCACTGCAGTGGGACCGATAATGAGCAAAGTCTTCCGCTTCATTCGATGTTCTGCACCTGTTCGCGAAATTTTTCGATAAGGGATTTGGCGTCGACCACGGCCTCCGTAAGACTAGAAAGCTGAGACTTGGAGCCGATCGTGTTCACCTCGCGCAAGAGCTCCTGACAGTAGAAGTCCATTTTCTTGCCCTTGGCGTCAGGTCCGCTCACCAGCGCGCGGCACGCCTTGATATGCTCTTTCAGCCGCACCACTTCTTCGTGCACGTCCATCTTGTCGATCATAAGGGCCGTCTCGAGTGCGAGCCTTGAGGCGTCCATTTGTTCCGTTTCCATAGCGGCTAAGCGGGATTTAAGTCGTTGATGGGACGACTTCATCGCCTCTTCGCGCCAGCCCGACATATCCTCGACCCGCGTCTCCAGCTCTTTCAGCAGCCGTAGAACTTCTTTCTTCAGCATCGTGCCTTCACGTTGGCGAAACTGATCGGCTTGCGCCACGGCTTTTTTTAGCTGGGCCTCGACTAGCTTGAGCTCACCCGCGACCAGCGCCGCACGATCCTGATGCTCCAGCACAAATGGCATCTGTAGAACATCTCGGAGAGAGATTTCCTGACTGAGATGGAGCGATTTTGCCAAAGCCTTAAGCTCCTTAGCCCAATGCTGAGCGGCCTGCGCTTTGATACGCGCGCCCTGTAACCGGCCATCGCCGGAAGGTTTACGGTGGATATAGACGTCGACTGTTCCGCGCGACCAAGCGGCAAAAGTTTTGCGGAAGTCATTTTCATAGGGAGCATATTCTTTAGGCAGATGAAAGCGCAGCTCGAGAAAACGGCCATTCACCGACTTTACGTGAACTTCCAGCTCAAGATCTTTGGCCTTGGCTTGCGCCGAGCCATACCCGGTCATGCTTTTCATCTATCAGGATTTAAGCTTTTGAAATTCGTGGGTCAAGATATCGCTCGCCTCGGACAGCGGGTCGGAAGCTTTCAACCAATGTATCTCGGCGTCCCGCTTGAACCAAGTCCGCTGCTTCTTTGCCAGCTGCATGGTTTTTTCGACGATCTGCTGCTCCAGCCGCTCGGCGGGAAGTCGGCCCCGGAGAAAATCCACGCACTCCTTATAACCGACGCTGTTCAGTGGAGCCCAGGACTCCCAGCCCTCTTGAAGAAGGGCGTCGACTTCAGCGACCAAGCCCGATTGCAGCATCTCGCGAGTTCGACTTTGCACCCGCGGCAGCAAAGCGTCGCGCTCCATTGATAAGCCGAACTTTATGTAGCGATAGGGAAATGGCTGCGGCTGGAAGCCTTTGCGCAGCTCGCTCATTTTTTTACCACCCGCCGCGACAATCAAGGCGCGCAGGATTCGGTAGGTGTCGTTCGGATTGATCTCCTCGGCGTATTCCGGGTCCAGGCGGACCAATTCTTGGTACATAAACTCCGGTCCGTGCTCTTCGAGCTGGCGCCGCGCGTCCGCTTCCGTCTTCGGATCCGGCTTGTCGACCTCAAACATTCCCTTTTCAAAGGCCTGAATGTAAAAACCGCTGCCGCCCACGGCGAACAGGGGGCCCTTCGGCAGCTCGCTCACGCAGTAATTCAGCGCCCGTTTTCTAAAGTCGCCGGCGGTCAAAATTTCTCCGGGTTTGAGTTCATCAAAGAAAAAATGGGGGACGCGCGCTCTTTCTTCAGGCGTGGGTTTGGCTGTGCCGATATCGAGACGCTGATAAACCTGCACACTGTCGCAATTCAAAATCCCGCCGCCGAATTTCTCAGCCAGTTCCATTCCCAGTCGCGACTTGCCGCAGGCCGTGGGCCCAAGAATAAAGACGACTGGATTCTCCATATTAATTTATCCGGCCGAATTCCCGTTCGATCTCTTGAAAGCGCTTCTGGGTAAAGACCGGGCGGCCATGGGGACAAAAGCTGCTCAGGGGGAATTCATCCATTTGTTTCAGCAGCTGGTGCATCTGCTCCACGCTCAAGGGTTGCCCAGCGCGCACGACGGAATGACAGGCCATGGTGGCGAAAAGATCGCCGATCAGCCGCTCGAGCGCGGCCGGCCCGTCGCCCCCGTGTTCTCCCAGCTCATAGGCCGCCTTCTTCAGCGCTTCGGCCACCGAGTTTTCGCTGATCAGGCTGGGAATGGCTTGCACCGCGAGACTCTGCGGACCCATCCGGTCGACGATCAAGCCGATTTTCTCGAGGGCGTTTTTCTCTCGCATCAGCGTTTGGATATCGGCTTCGGGCAAATCGATCACGAGGGGCAGAAGGAGATTTTGAATATCCATTTGGCCTGCGCGGAATGAAGCCATTAAACGCTCGAACACGACGCGCTCATGGGAGGCGTGTTGATCGATAAGGTAGAGCGATTCGGCACTTTGCGCGACGATGTACGTGAGGTGCACTTGACCGACCACTTGCAGATCGGCCCAGCGAAAGCGAGGTTTGGTGTCCGCGGCTGTTGTATCCGTCGAGCCCGCTTTATAGGACGCCAGGCTCTCTCGCACCTGTGCGATTGGAAAAACTTTATGTGAATACTGAAGCTGATCAAATTCCGGCGCCGCAAATTTTTCGGTCGTCGGTACCGGTTCCGAATTTAAAAGCGTCTCTCCTGAATCCGGCGCGACACCCTCGCCCAGCCACGGCGCTTTTTCTAAGATCGAGCGAATCGTGCGGCTAACGGCGCGAAACACAGTCTGCGGTTCACGAAACTTGACCTGCGCCTTAGTCGGATGAACATTCACGTCCACATCCTCTGGCGCAAGCCGGACTCGAATCACGACCGAGGGGAATTCCCCATGCATCAGCAAATTCCGATAGGCCTCCAACACCGCCGCGTTCAGGCTGCGATCCTGCACCCAGCGTCCCTGTACAAAGAACCACATATTGCGATTCACGGCCTGCGTGTCTTGGGGAGAACTCACCAGCGCCTCAACCCGCACGGAGCCGAGCTCGCCCTGACCTTGATAAAAACGCGTTTGCAAAACCTGCGTGGCCCGCTCGGTGAAGCTCACGCCCTTCGGCCAATGAAACAAGAGTTCGCCCTTCGAGCGGGCGCGGATCGATACATCTTCACGGGCCAGCGCGAAGGCTTTTAGAACGTTCTTGATTTGCGTGTGTTCGACCGACTCGCTCTTCATAAAGGCCAAACGCGCCGGCACGTTGGCAAAGAGGTCGCGCACGCGCACTTCGGTCCCCGGCTTGGCCGAAACCGCAGCCGGCTCGGCGAACTGGCCAAAATTGCCGTCGAGCCGGTAGCCCTCCGCTCCTTGCGGGCGGGACACGATGCTCAACTCACTGACTCCCGCCACGCTTGAGAGCGCCTCTCCGCGAAAGCCAAAGGTGGAGAGACGGAACAGATCCTGACTCAAGCGAATTTTGCTGGTCGCATGGCGCAGCGGTGCGCGCTGCAGATTCTCAGGGGTCATGCCACGACCGTTGTCACTCACGGTGACCGCACGCCCACCCTGATCGAACTCCACCTCGATCTCGTCAGCGCCGGCGTCGAGACTGTTTTCAATCAGCTCTTTCACCAGATTGGCCGGACGCTCCAGCACCTCACCGGCGGCGATTTGATCGATCACGTCGGGCGCGAGCACCTCGATTTCCATTAATACTCCGAGTGAAAACTGAGCATGTAGCCCAGGTACTGGGTTTTTTCGTAATAGTACTTGGCGTCGGCGCGAATCATATACTTCTTGGCGATTCGCCGACTCACCCCGAGGCCGACATCCAGCCCTACGCGGAACTCCAGACTATCGGTGTTTTCGGGAGTATTGGTCCCGGCGCGGGTCACCTGCACTCGGTACTTGGTGAACGTCCACATCACTCCCAGCCCGTAGGTGACGGCCCAATCATCGAGGTTCACAAGCGGCATCATAGCCATTATATCGCCAAATAAAAGAAAGCCATTCGCGCCCGAAGAGAAGCGATTGTAGTAACTCGGTTGATCCAGAGAAAACCAAAGATTGAAGTCGAGTGGTGGACCGTCAAATAAGACCCCCGGTCCCATCATGCGCAGACCATACATCAACATTTGGTCGTTCAATTTTTTGCCGGAGAACTTTTCTGTAAAGTCGACCATGGCCAAAGCGCCGCCGAGATAGCGGGTTAGATAGAGCGGGGCGCGCCCGGATGAGGGGCCCTCTTCCTCATCATCGGCAAAGGCCTTTGATTGGGGGAGCATGGGATCGTCCTGGCGCTTATTAGGGGCGACTTCTTTTGCTCTTTCCCGAACCTGGTCGGTGACGCGTATATCGGTGTCGGGAATAAATCCAATTTTGCCGGACTTCACACGAACTTTATGGAACAGCCCCATGCCGCCGACGCCGCTGAACGCTTTTTTTGAAACGTTCACCTTGGAGCCGTAATTTAAAAAGTCGATCACTTTGGAATCGAAATTGGGTTTTTCGTAAACGGCCGCGCCGTCACTCACCACGCTAGCCGGCACCGCCCACGCTGGAGTCACGTTAAATAGAAATGCGGCGCAGACCCCAAACGCGGTAAAGAGCCTCAAAAACGATCCGCGAAGACATTTTACTCTGACCCACTCGCCGATCTTCAAATACAATTGGAATTTCAATGCCTCGCAAACCAAGTCGCAGCGCCCTATACTTTAATTCAATTTGAAAACTATAGCCCTCGGACCGCACGGAATCCAACCCTATCTTCTGCAAAGTGGCGGCTTTCCATCCATTGAAACCACCGGTCCAATCGCGCACGGGATAGCGCAGAATTTGACGCGTATAAAAAGATCCGCCGCGGCTGATAATTTTTCGACCCAGTCCCCAGTTGACCGTCGCTCCTCCGGGGACCCAGCGCGATCCCATCACAAAATCTGCCTCGGGAAGTGCCTCTAAAATACGCTTTAGGTCTTCAGGGCGGTGAGAAAAGTCTGCGTCCATTTCTACGAGATACTGCGCGCCTCTCTCCAAACCCCATTTGAATCCGGCAATATAGGCCCGTCCTAGCCCCTCTTTGCCTTTGCGGCCCAAAAGATGGAGCTTGGGATCGGACTTTTGCAGTTCGCGCACCACATCTTGGGTGCCATCGGGGGAGTTGTCATCGACGACTAAGATATCGGCGTCCGGCGTGGCGCGGCGCACGGCTGGAACGATTTCCGCGATATTTTCGCGCTCATTATAAGTGGGAAGGATCACCAGGGCGTTCATGACCTAGGCGTACCACAGGCCCTTTGGGTGCTACAACTGGAGATCGCCTCGCGGATTCGCTCCGCGACCTCTTGCGTTCGAGAGCTAAGCCGCGCTCATGGTTCTTGCGGCGGCGGATTTGATGACGGCGATGCAACTCGAGAAGCGGCGACTTGCTGAGTTGGAACTTTGGGTCGGCGATTTGTTGCTCAAAAAACTCGCGCACACGCTTCGCGGCGGCCGCGGGCGACCGTTTGTACATGACCGGATCAAAACCGCACAGCCGACACACCAGGGCCAAGCGCCAGCGGAAGTAAACGAAGGTTTCGCCCAATACCGTTACTAAACAAAAAATAACAATCGCGCGCGGATCAAGCCGGCCGTAAACTGCAACCGATACCAATCCCGACAGCGCCGCCGTGGCCAAGACATTGGTCAGATCGACATGCTTTTTGCCATAGACCCGGCGGGGACTTTTGCAGAAGGCGCAATAGCGATGCTCGAACAGTCGAGAAAACAGCCTCATAGGTCCTATTCTACGCTGTTCGGTCTTTTCGAAAAGGCGAGTTTTGCTAGAATGAGTCATGGCAATTAAGAAAGAAATTTTGTCTATGTTCCGATTTCTAGCCGTGCTCGCCTTATGGGTAGGCTCGACAAATGTCCTGGCCCAGGAGGACGATGCGTCTTATGTCGGCTTTGATTCTCTTGTCTCCGAACTCAAAGCCTCAGCCGAAGAACCCCTAAATCCGCCCCCACGTTCCGAATGGGAAGATGTCGCCATCCACTTTGGCGCGGGCATCGTCACGTCTTTCGTAAGCGTCACCTCGCCCGAGGGGCAAAGCGGAGCGGGCGTAATGAAAGGCTTTGAGGTTCATGTTGGCGCCAATCTGTTCAGCACGAAGGCGCGGGCGGAAATGCTGTTCCGAAACTACACCTCAGAGCCCCTGTCCTCCACCCTCACGGCCGACTTGCGGGAATTTGAACTGCGCTTAGTTTTTATGCCCCTTGTGCGCAACAAAATGCATCTCCGCACGGGCGCGGGCTTCTCAGCCCGTTACATGGATTTAAGTACTCGGGCGTTCACCCTTCGGTCCGACCACTCGGCCTCCACCCCAACGAGTTCATTCTTCTTGGGTTTCGAACGCAAATTGACTCCCGCCCTTACGGTGGGTCCCGATATCAGCTACCATTCGGCCGTCGTGAGCGATACCTTTGACAAAAGCGCCTGGAATGCTTCATTGAAGTTGAACGCGACGTTTTAGGTGCTCGTCGACTTTTTGCAGTCCACGAGCACCTTAGGAGCAGCATGAGCACGTACACCTGGCCGGTCATCAAAGCTAAACTCCGTGAAGCCGTTTTGGCCTTGCCGAACTTTTTCAGAAATCCCATCCAAGGCATGCGCCAACTCCCGAGTTGGGACTGGCCGGAACTGATTATTCTCCAATGCGTTTTCGCAGTGGCGTGCGCCACGCTCAAGAATATCGTGGACCGAGACATGATCGGATTTTTTGTGGACTTCGTTTTGAGTCCGATCGCTGCCGTTTCCGTGACGTGCGCCCTGACTGCGATTTTCTATTACGGCTTTAAGTTCATGCACAACCGCAAGGTGGGCTTTCTTCCCCTCTACACCAACATCGTGTTCGCGGCGATTCCCTTTCATATCACCAATATCATTTCCAAATACGTGCCACCCATTCATTTGGTCGGCCTCGCGGCCGCCTTGATCCTGTTTCATGTGGGCTTGGTTCACAATTTTCAAGTTGAACGCGCGCGACTTAAAAAGTGGCTGATCGGACTTTACGCTCTCTTCATTTTAAGCTGGGCCGTGCAGCTGATGAATTCGACCTACAAGCGCGAGGGCATGAAGACCAAGTTTTCACCCGAAGATATCAAACTCCTGGAACAGGAGATGAGCCCGGCCCAAGCCGAGTGATTGTCACAGTTCCACTGAAAAGCGCACCACATCGGCCCGCCCCTGCTCGTCGCCACAAAGCACCGCGTGTTCGCCGGGCCCCACATCTAGAACCGGATCCTCACCGGGGGAAATTCGGACCGGACGACCGTTTAGATAACAGCGCCATTTCGACACTCCGCCGGCCGCGCGAATTTTTAATGGCACTGAAAGACGGCCGCGCAGCGCCTCGGCTTTATGCAAAACGTATTGAGATTCAAGCGGAGACAGGATCTCAAGATTGCCCTTACCGACCGGTCTCTCCCGGCACCTGGGGTGAAACTGTGGCGCCAGTTGCATCTGTGGGAAGTGTCCCGAAGACCATTCGGCAAGCTCGGGCGTGAGGTCAAGCGCCGCGCGCACCTCTGGCCGCATTTTCTCGTCGGCGCATTCGCGAGTGATACGATAACCGGATTTGCGATCGATTAAAATATCTTGGTGGTACGGACATCGGGCCCGGGGGGCCAATCCGACAATGCTCTCCGTCTTTTTACGATGCGGACACGACGGTGACGGAACAAACCCGGAGAACGCGCAGACTTCAGTCGTTTCCACTCCCTCCGCGTACCAATCGCGCGTCACATGGGGCGACTGCCGCCGCAGCCGAGTCAACGCATCGAACATCAAAGGCGCGGCGAGTTCCGGTCCGACGAGCGCGGGGCTCGGACGTTGATCCAAGTTCCCGAGCCAAACCCCGACCGTGAAATCGGGGTCAAAGCCGATGGCCCATGCGTCGCGATTACCTTGGCTGGTTCCCGTCTTCCACCGGACTTGGGAGTTCTGTAGGTAGCGGGGCTCGATCGCGAAGTCGGGCCGACCGCGAATTCTCAATCCCTCCCGCACGAGATGGGCGGCGCCCCGATTGAGCCAGGGGATTCTGTCGCTAGAAGAGCTTTGCTCTCCAGACAACGCGGACAGAGTGAGAATTCGACCCTCATCGGCCAACGCCCGGTAAAGTCGCAATAAATCGAGAAGACTTGCCTCTAAGCCGCCCACCGCCAAAGAAACGCCCACATCCTCCGCCTTCTGTGGCGGTCTCAGGCCCGCGGCGAGAAGATGGGAGTAAAACGCCTGCACTCCGTGATCGCGCAGGGCCCGAATCCACGGCACGTTCAAAGATTGCGCAAGGGCCATCTTCGCCTCGACCAACCCGCTGAACTCGCCGTTGTAATTTTGCGGCCTTTGACCGTCGATTTCAAGAGGCACATCCTCAAGCAGCGACTCGGGCAAAATCTCTCCGCTCTCCAGCAGTCGTCCATACAAAAAAGGTTTAAGCAGACTTCCCGTCGAACGCGGAATCAAAAAACTGGCATAAGCTTGAGCGTCGCCCATGCGGGCCGAATCGAAATTGCCGATCGCCGCCCGGATCTCGCCGCTCGAGTTCTCCACCGCCACCAAGCCGACGTTCAACACGCCCTGCGCTCGAATTCGGGCCTCGTTCTCGGCGACCAACGCCTCGAGCGAGGTTTGCAAAGCCAAATCCACCGTGGTGTGAATCACGGGAGAGTGGGGATCGCGTGCGCGCAGCCAATCGGCGAGATGGGGTGCGCGAAATCGAAACCGCTCCAGCCACAAGGGCACGGGCTCACGCTCGCCAACGACACGCTCATGTGCGCTCAACAGGCCGCAGCTTTCAAAACGCTTGAGGTTGCGATTACGAAGAGCGGTGAGGTTGGTCGTGTCGCGAGCTGACCAACGCTTCGGCGACTGCGGGAGCAGCATTAAAAATGCGGCCTCCGGAAGCGACAAAGACCGTGCAGGCTTACTATAGAATCGCCGCGCGGCTGTTTCCAGCCCTTCGATATTCGCACCGAATGGTGCGTAGGCTAAGTAGAGGTCGAGAATCTGCGCCTTGGACAGCTGAGCCTCGAGTTGTAACGCGCGCACAGCCTCACGGGCCTTGGACAACCAGTTCCGGGGCGCCGGCTCGAGCAGCCGGGCCACCTGCATCGTCAGGGTCGACGCTCCCGACACGATTCTCCTCGATTGCCAGTTCTGCCGAGCCGCCCGCGCGACGGCTAAGACATCCACGCCCGGATGTTGGTCAAAACGCCGATCCTCAAGGCATAAAAGACCGGCGCGCAAATGTTCAGGCAAATCCCGGCTATGAAGTTGAAAGCGCCATTTTCCGTCGGCACTGAGATAACTCTTCAGCAGTCCACCGTCGGCCGCGAGCACGACCTGCGAAAAACTCGGGGCGACAACCCGCTCGGGCAACGGCCACAAGCGCAGAGCGAGGTAGACCCCCGCGACCACGGCGGCGGCGCTACTTGCTGCCCAGATCCAGAATTTGAATCGGCTGGTCGGCGTCATAATCGAAACTCTCCGGATCGTACATCGCTTCTACGAATGCGGCCGGGGCTACGAACTGCCCTTTAGTAACCGCTCGTGCGCTGTAGTAAATGTAAACCGTTTTATTAGGATCGAGATCGCCAAATACCTGAATGCGGTCGTCTCGCATATCTTGATATTCAGCCTGATAGGCATCGTTCATAAATTCCAGTTTCTCGCTTTGACCGAGGCGCGGGTTTTCGATCTCAAAGCCGGCTGGCAAACGATCCACCACGGCGATATTGTTGATCTTCTCCCCTGTACTATTGCTCACCGATAGCATGACAAAAACCGTGTCGCCTTGCTTGATGGCTTTGGGGTCGATGCCGGTGCCATCGCGCTTATAGAACTGACGGCTCACGCTGAGCTTGCCGTTCGACACCGGTGGAGTTTTTGTGAAACCCGTGGCCTTTACGTAAAAATAGAGCCCCTTGTCCGGAGGCACGTCGGTCAGCTTGAGACCGGCTTGATGAAGATTGGGACCAGAAAAGGCGAATCCGGGCGCTCCCGAAACTTCAAAGGACTTATCCACTTTCTTGCCGTTGACCATCAAGCCCGCCTTTTTCAAACGCTCTGGCGCCACCTTAGACAGACCCTGCAAACGTTTGCCGAGAGCGAGTACGCTCCAGGCAATATCTTGCGTGGAGTAATGGACTTTGGATTTCGCGAGCGCAGCCGCCACCCGTTCGGCCAAAGTATTCAAAGCCGTGTGTTTAGGTGATACATCTTCGAGAATGGCCAAGCGCATTCCATCCGATCGCATGTGGGACCAGTACGTGTCGTAGTCGTCGCGCGCGCCCGTCAATTGGATGGCATAAACAGATTCATCGGCCAGCGTCTGCAAACTCTTTTTATCGCCTAAGAGCTTGGCGGAGGCCGCGAGCAAGAAATAGTTCTCACCCCGCACTCCGTTCCAACCGCCCGACTGCACGGGTTTGAACTCATGAATGGCGTCGCGCAGCTCCTGGGTCACGGCGCGCCCGCCCTTTGCCAAGACATAAATCACGAACGGCTCCGCGTTCGATTGCTGGCGGCCGGTGGACGCGAGACTGTAGCGACTATTGCGCGCGTATGTTTCTAAATAATCCAACGCATTTTTCAATGCCCCGGCCGGCACCTCGTAACCCAGTTTCTTGGCATCGAGAAGCATAAAAGTCGCGTACGCCGTGCCCCAGGGATTGGGATCGCCAGCGCCGGGCCAATAACCGAACCCACCCGAGGCCGTTTGCATCGACAGCACACGGGCGATACCCCTTCTCACCATTTCTTTAATTTCATCCGAGCGGGCCGCTTTCGGGTCGACCCACTTCAAGAGGTCGCCGAGGGTGAGGAGCGGCAACGTCGCCGAGGTGGTCTGCTCCACGCAACCATAAGGATAGTGGATCAACGAAGACAAATGACTCATTTGATTGAGATAAGGCATATGCGAGACCGAGGCCTCAAAACGCATATAGTCCGTTCGCCAATCCGCTGGAATATGCTTGGCTAAGACCACATTGGGTTGGGATGTATCGAGCGAAATGCGAATAGTCTGCTCAACCCCCGAAGGTTTAACCGGCAAATCGAAATTTTCAATCGATTTCAATTTACCGTCGGCCGAGGTGGTGGTGACGCTGATCTGCGCGTAACCGGTCACGCCCGTGACCATGGCGTCAAAGGAAAGCACGCGAGCTTGATTGTTTGGAATCACAACCGTTTGCTTCGTCTTGGCGAGTTTCACCAGTGCGCCCGTGTTCACATCAACTGTTACATTTTGTTCTTTGCCGCTCATATTGGTGACGCTGACCGGGAACTGGAACTGATCGCCTTGAGTCAGAAAGCGCGGCAAAGTCGGCTGCAGTACGAGCGGATCACGCACGGTCATTTCACCAGAGAAGGAACCCATTCGCGATTTGGCGGACGCCACCGCCATCACCCGCAATTTGCCCTGAAAAGGCGGCAGTGGAATTTTGACCTCAGCCCGGCCCGAAGAATCAGACTTGATATTCGGGTACCAGAAGGAAACCAGTCGCACCGGCATATTCTTTTGCGTGCCCGATTTAGCCTGGTCGCCACCAGGGTTTTTACCGGAAGGTCCGTCGATCGCGACCGTCCACCCCAAAGATTCGGCGGATAAAACGCCCATGGCGCGCGCTTCAAAAAAGCGCTTCACCGGGTCTGGCGACTTGAAATCGGTCATCTGTAAAATGCCCTCGTCCACAAGAGCCAACGAATATTCAGCCTGGGCCTTTTTCTCGTTGTTAAGAACAACGGTCACGGTCTTACGGCTCTCAGTGATTTGCGGCAGATTTACCTGGACCGCCATGCGGTGTTCGGCGGGCACGATCGCCACCGAACGCGCACCCCACGCCCGGGCCGGCATAAAGCGTTTGCCGCCGGACTCGCGCGGATCCTTCAGCAGAAGTGCTGTGATATAGACATTTGGAAGTGCGTCCGGGACTCGCAATTCAGTTTTAACCAGTCCGGGCTTTTTGACCTCCAGCCAGCGGCTCTCTAAAACTTTGTCGGTTTCAAAGGTGATCAGAAGACGGCCCGCGAAAGGGACATTGACCGCCGCTTCAAGCTTATCGCCTGGCGAGGCCTCAGTCTTAGAAACTTCCACTTTGAGCGCGCTGGGTTCTGGTGCGCGCATTCCCGGACCACCAGCCTGGTTGCGGTCGTAATACCAGCCAACATATCCCATCATCACATCGGCAGTGTAACCCGATTTCAAATCCGTAGCCCGTACGATCCACTTGCCCCACATATCCTGAGGCACATCTAACGACGCATCGAAGCTGCCGCCGGTGACGTCGATTAGTTTTTCAACGGCCGTCGGTGTAATGATCTCCTCAACCTGCCAGGAATCGTAGCCGCCATAGGAATAGTGCCAATGTTCGCGCACATTCAAAAGTTTCAGTTTGATTTTAGCCGTTTGGTTTTTGAGCGTACCTTTGAAATCGAACAGTCCGCCGCGTACGCGCACGCTCCGATCCTTGCTGCCTTCACTTTTAAGTCCAATCAAAGTGTCGCTCGGGGCCACATAGGCCTTTCCGAACTTTGTCGTCGCGCGCCCACTCCCCGCCTCTGTCACTTCCACTTTCGCGCTCAGTTCCAGCGCATCGGTCAGTCCTTGATTGCGACCGGTCAGGTCGCAAAACTCTTTCGCGGCACCCTTGTTGTCGAGACTGCCTTCGTGGGATTCAAGCTTAATGCTGGCCCGGGGCTCCTTCGAATAAACTCCGGTCTTATACTCGGCCCGGTTCGGAATTTCGCTGAACGCGGGTTTAAGCGAGCAGGAAATTCGGAACTTGCCGTCTTTGACCGGCGGACCGAACAGATAGTTCGCGGCGATGGTAAACGAGACTTTCTCCTGAGCGACATTGACCTCTCGGCCGGGGTGAATCTTAAGCCCGATTCGCTCAGGAACAAACTCTTCAATCAAAACTGAAGTTTCATGCAGGACGTTTTTACCCGAAGCCACGGTCACTTTATACTTACCCGTATCGCTGGCCGGTGAACTTTGAAACTCGGAGTGAGCGACCCCCAGTTCGGACGTGTCGCTGACGCTTTCGCGCACCACTTTTCCGCGCGGGTTGGTGATCGTCCAGCGCACGGGCAGTTTTGGCAGAACCTCGAACTTCTGATTGCGGACCATCACGGCCAGCTGAACTTTTTCGCCCGGGCGATAAAGGTCGCGCTCCGAATATACATAGGCGTCGAGTCCGCCGTTGGCGCTATTGTAGTCGCGCTTGCCGCCTTGAAAGGCGTCATTGGGCAAAGTTAGATCTTGGAAGCGGACATAGGTCATGTCTTTGCCCGAGCGCACGATCACAGCGTAAGGCGTTGTTTGCTCGCTTTTCTTCCAGGCCAGCGAACACTCGGCCTGCCCACCCGAAGTTTTGCACGAATCCAATTTGCGATTGCTCATTGCCACCAAATCCACCTGAGCGCCCGAAACCGGAATTAGATCCTTGGTTTGCATAACCCAGACGCGAGCCTCGTTCGCACCCCGCTTCGTGACCACCGAAAGATTGGTGACCACTAAGGTGGTGGTGTCGTACTGGACCTGATGTCGGCGCGGGCTCGAGGAGACAAACTCCTCGCCCTCTTCTCCCGTCACCATTTCTTCAGTAGGCTCGACTGCCACCGCACTTTCGTCCGGCTTCGGCGACTTGGCCACGACCACAAAAACGCCCTGACCCAATGTATCCAGATCGGCCAAAGAAAAAGTTCCCGAGGCCACTCGGTTCTTTTTCGCCTTGATTGTAAGAGGAATGGTTTTGATCAGTTCACTGACCGCCTCATTGGCCGACTCACCTTGTGACAGAAACTGGTGCAGGTTCTGCGCGAAGACCTGGCGTACTTCGAGTTCGACTTTGTCGACGTTAACGGCATCCCACGGAATGGATCCCTGAAGGCTACCGGGCATGTAGCGCGCCTTAGTTTTAAAAGAAAAGCGCGGCTTGAAACTCCCCGTAGTCGTCTCCTGGCTCGACTCTTCGGTCAGCTTTGAGCCATTCGAAGCCTTAAGTCCGGCCTTGATCGTGACCTTGTATTGAGTTTCGGGTTTGAAATCGCCGATCAAGAGAAAACCGTTGCGTTTGGCGCTGATGGAAAACGAGGTGGCCGGGCTTACGCGAACAAAATCATACAGCCCGACAGCATCGAATGTGGTACCCGCACCGCCGTAATAATCGTAATCGTCGCCCCCGCTCGAGCCCTCTTCGCGAATATTGACCTGAAGATTGAATCGATCGCCGCCCTGTTGGGCGGAGATATTCATCAACTTCAGATCGCCGGCCAAAACATGTAGGGGAAGTAAAAGAAGAGTTAAACAAAGCGCGCGCATAGGCTCTCCTAGGTTGATATCCAGTCAACCATGGAGGGATTTAAGGTACCAGGTTCTTTTTTCCGAAGCGATGCGCAAAATGCCCGCACTGG
>JALHOQ010000073.1 GCA_022842925.1 Bdellovibrionales bacterium | reverse complement strand
TGAACGCGAAGCGAGTTCGATCACCTTGTTCGGTGGGAGCTTAGTTTTCTCAGTTAAAGCCAGGGTGATGGTGGCTTCCCCGCTCGAGAGATCGCGCACGCTCAGGTCTTTGCAAACCCGGCGAATCAGCATTAAGCCCATAAGATTGATCACTTGAGGTGGAGGCTTGCCGAATTGGTCGGCCAGCTCATCTTCAATTCGGTCAATGTCTTCAGGATTTTCAATTTCGGAAAGAGATTTGTAGTAAGCCAAACGGATACGCAGATCTCCGATATAAGTATCGGGGATCAAGGCGGGAATTCGGACGTTGATATCCGGCTCAACGTCGGATTCGAGCGGGGCCTCACCCTTGGCGTTACGTACAGCTTCCTCGAGCAGTTCGAGATACAGTTCGTAGCCAACGGCATTTACGTGCCCGGCCTGTTCTTCGCCCAAAATATCGCCGGCGCCACGCAGCTCCAGATCATACTGAGCGATGCGGATACCGGATCCCAGCGCCGTGTTCTCTTGAATAATCCGCAAACGCTCTTGCGCTTGTTTGTCGAGCTGCCGCGAACTGGGAATAAGCAAATAACAGTACGCCCGCTCTTTGCTGCGTCCGACCCTTCCGCGAAGCTGATAAAGCTGCGAAAGGCCAAGCTGGTGGGCATTGTCGATAAACATGGTATTCGCGGACGAGACATCCATGCCCGACTCCACAATGGTGGTGCACAACAACATGTCGATTTCGTGATGAAAGAAGGCGACCATGGCCTTTTCGAGTTCGCCCTCCTCCATTTGTCCGTGTGCGACCTTAAAGCGCACCTCCGGGACGATTTCTTTTAACTTGTCGGCCAGGTGATAAATGCTCTGTACGCGATTGTGAATAAAGTAAATCTGACCGCCGCGCGAGACTTCGGACATAATGGCCTTACGGATCGAGTCGCCATCGAACTTAGTCACGAAGGTTCGCGTGGCCAGGCGGTCGACCGGAGCGGTGTTAATAAGGCTCAGATCTCGAATGCCGACCAGGCTCATATTCAAAGTTCGGGGAATTGGCGTGGCCGACATGGCAATCGTATCGAGCGAGGCCTTAAGCTTGCGCAGCTTCTCCTTGTGCTTGACGCCGAAACGTTGCTCTTCGTCGACGATCATCAACCCCAGATTTTTAAACTGAACGTCCTGACTAAGCAGGCGATGGGTGCCAATCACAATGTCGACCCGGCCCTCTTTGAGATCCCGAAGCGTGGTGCGGATCTCGGCGCTGGGGACAAACCTGTTGAGTGAACGAATATCCGTTCCCCATTTAGCAAAACGCTGCTTAAAGGTCTGCAGATGCTGAAATGTCAGGACGGTGGTTGGAGCGATGACGGCGACCTGCTTTTTATTGTGAACCGCGTGAAAGGCCGCGCGCATGGCCACTTCTGTTTTGCCGAAGCCCACATCGCCGCAGATCAATCGGTCCATCGGATTTGTCTTTTGCAGGTCGCGAATCACATCGCCGATCGCGCGTAGCTGATCGTCCGTCTCTTGATAGGGAAAGAGGGCCTCGAAACTGGCGAAATCCGCGTCGGGCGCCGTAAACGGCGGTCGGTCCGCCACAGCCCTCTGTGCATAGATTTGCAATAACTCAGCGGCCACATCGCGGAGATGAGCGCGCACTTTGGTTTTCGTCTTCTCCCAACCCGTACCGCCGAGCTTGTCGACCAGAGCGGGTGAAGAGGGGCCGGAATACTTTTGAATCTGATGAACACGGTAAACCGGGAGATAGAGCCGATCATTGTCTTTGTATTTGAGCTGAATGAACTCGGCATCGATGCCCTGAATCGGCATTACTTTAAGACCTTCATATACGCCGATGCCGTGGAGTTTATGCACAATCAAGTCGCCGGAACTAAGATCGGCGAAATTAAAAGCGTGGGCCCTTTGCTCGAGCGTGCCCGTGGATTTGTACGCCTTGCTCGCTCGTTTGAGTCCAAAGAGATCTTCTTCTCTCAAGAAGAGTATGTGTTCGTCGGTGTAACGCAAGCTCTCGCCAATTGGGCGGTGGATGATGTGAATGAGGTGAGGGTCTTGCCGCTGCGCTTGGACCCATTCCTCCCAATTAAAATCGTTTTCTCCGCAGAGGGCCGAATGAAGCTCCGATTTTTCCAGTAGCAGTTGCAGCCGTTGCGCCTGCGTCTGGGTCGTCACGGCAATGAATATGGAATAACCGGTGTTGCGCCACTCGTGAAATTTCTTGTTTAAAAAAGCGGCCAGTTCATGTGCTTGCCCCGCCAGGGATTTTGTCGTGCTCCCGATTTCACGCAGATCGGCTGTCGAAATAGGGAGGATCCCAACAGCCTCATCCCGGCTCTCGTCGCCTAGTCGCACCTTGCTGAGGGTGATCGTTTGCGTATCAGGGGGAAACTCCAGGTTTTCGGGCGCAGAGTAGACTTCGCTGAATTGGGGCCGCACGATTTGCGAGGCCGAAACTTCAAACTCTTGCTTGGTCTCGGCCAAGAATTGATCGTAAGTACGGGTCAGTTCGAACGGATCCAGCCGCCAGACGACAAGAGGCGTATTGAAGTGGTCGGTCGGCGCGGCCGGCATTTCATAAAAATATGAGGCCAGAAATTCGATGCCGTGAAAGTGTTGACCCTGTGCCAGCTGATGCAAAATCGCCTGCGACTCTTCACGATCCAGCGGTCGACCCTCAAATGAATTTTTCAGCTTTAGTGCGGCCCTTTGCCGCGTTTCATCTGTGAAAAGGACTTCTTGCGCTGGAATTATTTCGAGCGCCTCAAGAGCCTCCACTCTCCGTTGGCTATCCGCATCGAAGGTATGGATAGAGTCCACTATGTCGCCGAACAGCTCAATTCGGACCGGATTCTCCAGAGAGGGAGAGAAAATATCAAGAATGCCACCCCGTTGAGAATAAGTTCCCACATCTTCCACGATCGGTACGTTCACGTAGCCCGAATTGTCCAACAACTCGTTCAAGTCGCCGGGCAGAGCATCACTTCTTTTGAGGCGAATCACCCTTTTCGAAAGTTCCATATAGGGAAGCGTCCGTTGTACCAGCGCTTCCTGTGAGGCGATAAAGATGTCCCCAGGCTTGGCCGTTTGCGCCCGCCACAGCCAACGCAGGCGTTGGGCCACCGTGCGGCGATTGGGGTAAAGGTTCGAATAAATGCCCACGTCGAAGGCGGGAAGAGTGAAAATCCGATTCGACGGCGAAAAAAACCTTAAGGAGGTCGAGACCTTTTGTGTCGCCGCCTCCGAAGCACAAATAATCAGATGAGGTTTCTCGCTGAGGGCGATCTTCGGCAGGCAAAGAAGTCCCGCCAGCAGCGCGGGCGAGTCGCTGCCGATAATCTCGAGTTCCGGGTCCCCATTTCGGAAAAACCGGTCGATGGAATTTTCGACTTTCCAGGGCAAATGCTCGAACATAACCCGCCGCGCCAACGGCGCCGAATATGCCTTCGTCCTTGGATTTGCAGCGAAGCGCATCTATAAATAACAAAAACGAAAAGCATCCTAGCTTCGGAGCAGCAATGTCGCAACTATTGCCGGTATTCGCCCTTACTGTTTTTGTCATTATTTTTGGCTGTGCACTGCTCGGATTCGCCCATCTCATCGGCGCCCGCGCCAAGCCCAATAAAGTCAAAGACGAAACCTACGAATGCGGCCAGCCCCCCGACCCGACGCGCCCACCACAGAGCCCTCCTAAATACTATCAAACCGCGATCCTTTTTATTCTCTTCGATATCGAAATTATTTTTATGTACCCCTGGGCGCTCACTTACGGTGATTTTATAGCCCAAGGTTACGGACTTTACATCTTCCTCGCCATGGCCTTTTTCTTGGCGGTGTTCATTTTCGGATTGTTCTGGGAAGTCAAATCCAAAGCCTTGGAATGGGAATAAGACATCATGGGTGCAGACGTCTTTGAGATAACCGTTAATTTCGTAAAAATGGTCGCGATCTTCCTCCTGATGGTACAGATCGTTCCGCTGCTAGTATGGGTGGAGCGCCGGGGCTCAGCCTATATTCAGAACCGGTTTGGCCCGAATCGTGTTGGTCCCTTGGGGCTGACTCAGCTTCTGGCCGATGCCGTTAAATTTTTGACCAAGGAAGACTTTGTTCCTGGCCGTGGTTACCCGTTCATTTACTATGCGGCCCCGATTGTGGCCATGATTCCAGCCGCGCTGGCTTTGAACGCGATTCCCCTATCGTCGCCGGTCCACGTGGAAGCGTTCGAGATGCTCGGACAAACTTGGGGACCTTATGTTTTTTTAGCCCAGGGTTATGAATTCGGAATCGGCGTCGTGTTCGTGCTCGGCGTTTCGTCGTTGGCCGCTTATGCACTGCTTTTGGCCGGCTACGGCAGCAATAATAAATATTCCATGTACGGCGCTCTTCGCGCCTCCGCGCAGACGATCTCGTATGAATTGGCCATGGGCCTGTCGATTGTAGGCGTGATCCTATTGTTCAACACGTTCAACTTCACCGAGATGATCGCGCAACAAGCCGGCCCGTTGGTGTTTTCACTTTTCGGACATAAGGTCGAAGCACTCTCCTTTTTGCCCAACTGGGGGATATTTTATCAGCCGCTAGGCGCGATTATTTTATTCGCCGCCATGTTCGCCGAAGCCAATCGCCTGCCATTCGATTTGCCCGAGGCCGAAGGCGAGTTGGTTGCCGGTTACCACACCGAGTACTCGGGTTTTAAATTTAACATGTTCTTTATTGGGGAATACGGCCATATGTTCGTGGCCTCATTGCTGATGGTGATTTTCTATTTCGGCGGTTACACCCTTCCGGGCGTGAATCCCGAAACGGTGGGCAAATGGTTCGCGGATTTTTCGCCTACCAAAGCGAGCCTGCTTACGGCCTTGGTTCTGCATGGTGTTTTAATGGCTAAAGTGGTTTTCTTTCTGTGGATTTTTATTTGGGTGCGCTGGACGCTGCCGCGGTTCCGCTACGATCAGCTGATGGATTTGGGTTGGAGAACCATGTTGCCTTGGGCTCTGGCCAATACGATTTTGACCGCTATCTTTATTCTCATCGCACGCCATCCGTGGGGATCTTAATATGTTATGGGAAGCAATTGGCTTTTACTCTCTCGCCTTTTTTCTTATTTTTTTCGCTTACAAAACAATAACGGCGATTAACCCGATTCACTCCGCCTTGTATCTGGTGTTGACGATGATCGGATTGGCCGCTGTGTTCTACGATCTAGGCGCGCACTTTATTGCCGGAGTGCAACTGATTGTTTACGCAGGCGCGGTAATGGTCTTGTTCGTGATGGTATTGATGCTATTCGATTTGCGCGCGGAACTGCGGGCGTTTTCAAGGGGTCTGTTTTCTGGAATGCTCAAAATTATTTCGGCGGGTTTGCTGGCGGGAATTTTCTTTGCCGGAAGCGACAGTTCGATCGCGATTTTAGATACGCCCGCCGCCGCTCCGTCTGCCGACGTATCCCGGCAGCTCGGCATTTTGCTTTACACAAAATATTTATACGCGTTCGAAGCTCTGGGAGTTTTGCTCCTAGTAGTCGCGGTCGGCGTGGTCGCGGTCTCGCGTATTAAGGGAGGAACTCATGCCCGGCATTGAAGCGCTGATGCATATCGGAATTAAGCACTACCTTTTTCTTTCGGCCATTTTATTTTCCTTCGGCATGCTAGCGGTTCTTTTGCGCCGGAACGTGATCGTGATGCTGATGGGAATCGAGTTGATGCTGAATGCAGTGAATTTATCTTTTATTGCTTTCGCCAAGGAGAGCGGATCGCTCAGCGGCCACATTATGGTGTTTTTCGTTATGACCATTGCTGCGGCGGAGGCCGGAGTCGGCCTAGCCTTGGCGGTCGCCATCTATAAGAAATTTCATGAGCTCAATATTCGCTTTTTTGAGCACCTGAGGGGTTAACGCCGATGAATCACGCCTTACTTATTCTGACTCTTCTGCTTGCCCCGCTACTGGGCTTCGTATTTAACGGACTCCGCTTCCGTTCGGCCAACGGAGTCTTGGCTGGGGCGGTGGCCACGGCGGCCTCGACGATTTCGTTTCTTTGTTCGATTGCGCTTTACGCGATCCTGTTGTCGCGACCTGAAGAAGAGCGCCATTTGGCGACACGATTTTATGAGTGGATCTCAGTCGGCAATCTAAAAATTCCCTTTGGGTTTGTGGTCGACCAAATCAGCGGCATTATGATCTTGATCATCACCGGAGTCGGCTCGCTCATCCACCTTTTCAGCATCGGCTACATGTCTCATGACGAGCGGCCGGCTAAATTTTTTGCTTATCTGAATCTCTTCCTATTCAACATGTTGTTACTTGTTCTCGGTGACAATATGGTGGTCACCTTCGTTGGCTGGGAAGGCGTGGGTCTGTGCTCTTACCTTCTGATCGGCTTCTGGTTCTCTGATCCCGATAAGGCATCCGCAGGGATGAAGGCTTTTGTGACCAACCGGATTGGCGACGCCGGATTTATTATCGGTATGTTTATCTTGTTCTTTACGTTCGGCTCCCTCTCCTACGCCGACCTGATCGAACTTGTACCTAAAACAGTCGAGACGACTTGGTTCGGCCCCGTAACATTGGCCTGTTTATTTCTCTTTATCGGAGCGGCCGGTAAGTCAGCGCAAATTCCGCTCTATGTGTGGCTGCCGGACGCCATGGCCGGCCCAACTCCCGTCTCCGCTCTGATTCACGCTGCCACCATGGTGACGGCGGGTGTTTACCTCTTTGTCCGTTTAAGTCCGATTCTGATTCTTGCGCCGCATGCGATGGAGGTCATTGCCTGGACGGGAGCGGCCACCGCGCTGGTGGCCGCGACAATTGGCATGACCCAGTGGGATATCAAAAAGATTCTAGCGTATTCGACCGTGTCGCAGCTGGGCTATATGTTTCTCGCAGTCGGCGTCGGCGCTTTTACCGCGGCCCTGTTTCACTTGATGACTCATGCCTTTTTTAAAGCGCTGATGTTTTTAGGCTCGGGCTCGGTAATTCACGGGATGCACGAAGAGCAGGACGTGAGAAAAATGGGCGGCCTGCGCAAGTACATGCCGATCACTCACGCTACGTTTGTGCTGGGATGGCTGGCCATTATTGGAATGCCGCCCTTCGCCGGCTTCTTTAGCAAAGATGAAATTCTCTGGCAGGCGTATTCGAGTCCCCACGGGAGCAAGGCCCTGTGGCTGGTCGGTGCGGTCACGGCGGTATGCACGGCCTTTTACATGACTCGCTTAATGGCGCTCACTTTCTGGGGCAAGAGCCGGTTTGGTCGTGACGTGCATCCGCATGAATCGGGCCCTACGATGACGATCCCATTGATCGTTCTCGGGATTTTATCAATTATCGGTGGCTGGGCGGGAATCCCCCATGTCATGGGTGAGATCCTTCCCGGTCATCCTCCGAATCTGATTCAGAATTGGCTAAGCCCTGTTATCGGCAAGGTCGAGGCTGGTCACGGAAGTGCCGTGGTCGAATGGGCTTTGATGGCGGTATCTGTGAGTCTCGCCGGATTGGCAGCCGTGCTGGCCTACTACAGCTACGTGATGCATCCCAAGGTTGCGGAAGCTGCGGCCAAAGCCTTCGGACCGGTTCACCGGGCAATGGCCAACAAATACTATGTCGATGAATTTTACTTCGGGGCCATCATCAATCCATTGGTGCGAACGTCGAAGGCGATTTGGTACTACGTGGATGTGAAACTGATCGATAAAGCCACTTACGTGGCCGGGGACTTGGTTTCAGGATTAGCTTCTTTTGTTAAAACAGTTCAAAGCGGCAAAACGCAAAACTATGCGCTTTATATGGCGATGGGTTTGGTGGTCATAATCGCCGTGGCTTTGGCGTCGTGAGGTCGGCATGTTGTTATCGTTATTGATTTTTTTACCCCTTTGGTATGCGTTGGTTATAGCCTTGCTACCGGACAATCGGTGGATTCGTCCGGTGTCGCTCGGACTGTCTCTGCTGCACTTCTTTATCAGCACGGCCCTCTTTTATCAGTTCGATCCATCTAAGCCGACTATGCAGCTGGTGGAAAAAGCAGCGTGGTTGCCGACCTTCGGGATCAATTACTTTGTCGGTGTGGACGGAATTTCGTTTTGGCTCGTGATCCTGTCGACATTCCTCACGCCGTTAGTGATCTTGGGCAGTTGGACGGCGATTCAAGATCGAGTGCGATCCTTTCATATTTGTATGTTCTTGCTTTTGACGAGCATGATCGGAACTTTTCTCGCTTTGGATTCGATCCTTTTTTACGTCTTCTTCGAGGCGTCGCTTATCCCGATGTATTTCCTGGTTGGTGTGTGGGGCGGTCCCCGCCGTTTATATGCCACGATGAAGTTCTTTATTTACACCATGGCCGGCTCTCTCTTTATGTTAGTGGCCATTATCGCCCTTATTTTTATGGCCGAGGAGCAGCTTGGTGTAATGAGCGCGAGCATTCTCGATTTTTATAAGCTCGACATTCCCTTTGTGGCCGGCGATTGGCTGAACACCCAGACACTCCTGTTCTTTGCCTTTGCGGTCGCCTTTGCTATCAAAGTTCCTATGTTCCCTGTGCACACCTGGTTACCCGACGCGCACGTCGAGGCTCCGACTCCCGGTTCGGTAATCTTGGCCGCGGTCATGCTGAAGATGGGAACGTACGGCTTTATGCGCTTCGTATTGCCGATTTTTCCGGAGGCGAGCGAATACTTTGCCTGGCTGTTTATGCTTCTCGGAGCTATCGGGATCATTTACGGCGCTTTAGTGGCCATGGTTCAGCCAGATATAAAGAAGCTTGTGGCCTATTCTTCGGTTTCCCATATGGGCTATGTGATGCTCGGACTGTTCGCTCTGAATATTTATGGTGCCACCGGCGGCCTCTATCAGATGCTCAATCATGGCATCAGCACGGGAGCCCTGTTTTTGCTCGTGGGTATGATTTATGAGCGAACTCATTCGCGCATGATTGCCGACTACGGTGGACTGGCCAAAGTGGCGCCAATCTATGCCATCGTTTTCTTGATTGTCACATTCTCCAGTATCGCCGTGCCCTTGACCAACGGCTTCGTCGGCGAGTTCCTGATCCTGCTCGGTGCTTTTGCGGCCGATAAAATCTTGGCTGGAGTCGCTGTTCTCGGTGTGATTCTAGGAGCGGTCTATATGTTGTGGGCGGTGAAACGCATCTTCTTCGGCCAAGAGGGAAAAGTCCTGGCCGAACACCACGGCGACATGGACATGGGGGCGCGCGAGATGATCGTGATGGCCCCGCTGGTGCTGCTCATTTTCTGGATGGGGATATTCCCCGGCGATTTCCTGCATTGGTCGAAAGCCAGTCTGGACCACTTGATCGACAACCGCACCCACTATGAATTGAACGTGGAAGAGTAATATGGAAATACAGTTCGGACTTATAGATTTTTACCTGGTCGCCCCGGCCCTCGCTCTGTTCCTCTTTAGTTGCGTTCCGTTGCTGATTAAAGTTCTGCGCGGAAACGTGGAGCAGAATTCGTTTGCCACCCTGGTTTATGGCTACGTCGGTCTCGTTACGGCGGCGGGACTTTTCGCTCCCACGGTCGGCACTGAGCGGACCGCATTTGAGGGGGCCTTGGTCTTCGATGGCATATCTTCGTTTTCGACCGCTATTGTTCTCTTTGTCACGGGCATTGCACTCACGTTCGCCCGCGACAGCCGCTCCACCAATCCGCGGCAGTTTACCGAAATGGTCTTTCTTCTTCTGAACTGCTCGGTCGGAATGCTAACGATGGTGTGGTCGAACGACCTCATCGTCACGTTCGTCGGCCTCGAACTCTTTTCGCTCTGTCTGTACATGTTGATCGCCCTGAGTCTGGAAGAGAAGCTTTCAAAAGAAGCCGCTTTCAAATACTTCGTGCTTGGCAGCTTTGCTTCGGCGTTCATGCTTTACGGGATCTCGTTTATTTATGGCACGGTTGGCTCGACCTACCTGCCGGAAGTTTTTCAGGCCTCGCAGAATTTACTGGGAACCAACCGTCTCTTTCTAATCGGATTTATTCTCCTCCTTCTGGGTTTCGCGTTTAAGATTTCTGTATTTCCGTTTCATGCCTGGGCTCCAGATGTTTACCAAGGTTCGCCCACGCCACTTACGGGCTTTATGGCCACTGCGGTCAAAGCTGTTTCAATTGCTTTTATGCTTCGGCTTGTGGCGGCACAGGCCTTTACGGTTGAACGTGTTTGGCCGTTTGTCGATGCGCTTCAGTGGGTCGCTGTGCTCACGATCCTGGTTGGCAATGTGGGTGCTTTTCGGCAGAAGAGCTTAAAGCGCATGCTCGCCTACTCGAGCATCGCCCACAGCGGTTACATTCTCATCGGAATTATCGCGGCCGGCATCGGTGGGGCCAGCATGCTCGGTGCGACGGGTGTCATGTTTTACGTTCTGGCCTATTCGATAATGACGATTGGCGCATTTGGTGTCTTACATATGCTCGAGACTCGCCCGGATTCCGACCTCACGATTGAGGATTTGCGCGGACTTGGTTCACAAAGACCCTGGTTGGCTTTGTGCATGACAATTCTCTTGCTCAGTCTGACCGGAATCCCGCCGACGATTGGTTTCTTCGGTAAGTTTATACTCTTCTCGGCCGCTGTAAAGCAGGGCTTGGTGTGGCTGGCTATATGGGGCGTGATCGGCAGCATAATCAGCGTTTACTACTATTTGCGTCCTGTGGTGGCCATGTACATGGAAGAGCCTCTTTTAGCCCGAAGTAACTCGGATTCGAAACCCATGAGTTACTTTGCTGTGGCGCTGTTGGCGTTTCTGGTACTGGCCATCGGCTTAGCCTCGGAGCCGGCCGTTCAAGTCGTGCGGGCTTCTCTGATTAAAGTCTTCTAGGTGGACCTGGTCGCACTTGCTCCCCGAGATTTGACAGATGTTCTGGCGGGGGAGCTGGGTGACCGCACCCTCGCCCAGCACGATCGACTCTTTCTTGTAAAAAAAAATCTGCGACCGCTGTGGGCTCAGAATATCTGGCTACGGCCGAAAACATTCCGCTTCAAATCGATTTCTGAGGCGGCGAATCACTTGCGCGAAATTCAGCGCAACTGGTGGCTCCATTCCATTGGCCACCATCGGCGAGCCAAGCTAATACAGGAGAAATTGCCGCCCCTGAAGGCGAAGCGAATCGACTTTTTGTCAGCCGTTCCCACGGCGCCTCTTGGTTCATGGGCCTTGCTGGATGAAAATACACTTCTATACTCTGCTGAATGCTCGAGCCCTTTTCCCGATGGTGAAATCGAGTTTAGCGAAAACAAGAGCGACCCCCCTTCGCGTGCCTATTTAAAGCTATGGGAGTTCTTCACGCTAGTGGGAGCTAGGCCACAGCCGGGAGAAAAAGTGATAGACCTCGGCTCCGCACCTGGAGGCTGGACTTGGGTTTTGGATCAGCTAGGCTGTGAAGTCATCAGCGTGGACAAAGCTCGGCTAGGGCCGGAGCTCAAACTTTCGAAGCGGGTCGAATTTCGAGAGCAGAGTGCCTTTGGAATGAAACCTGAGCGCGTGGACTGGATGTTTTCCGACATCATTTGCTACCCGGAACGATTGCTCGAGCTTGTTAAAAAATGGGAGCCTCTTTCTTCTAACATTTTCTGTACGATAAAATTTCAGGAACCGACGAATTACGAGGTGATTCGCGAGTTTCAAAAGGTGCCTGGCTCCACTATTTTCCACCTGTCGGCCAACAAGCACGAACTTTCATGGTGCCGATTAAGCCCGGGGTCAAACATCACCAAGTAAAATATTTACCGGCGATCTTATGCATCTGCCCCAGGCTGATGTTTCCGATCAGAAGCTTGGCCTTTTTTCGATTGAAGGCGAGCATCATCGCCAATGGGGCTCCTGGAATTAAAATCGCCGATCCATTTTCGAAGGGCACAGTAAACCCGCCCGGGTGGAACGCGAAGCGCACCTGAGATGGATCCATGTCCGTTACGACCAACCAGAACGGCTTCATTTCGTAGAGCCTCACTCTGCGATCACCGGCTCTGCCGGATTTTGTCAGGTTCATTTTACGTCCATCGAGAACTGGCGGTGAATTGTCCGGCAATAGGACGGCTTTTTCGATTTGCATCTCAGGGTCTTCGATGCGCCACGGATCGGGGAGCTTGACATTGCGATTCAATACTTCAGCATTTAGTAGCTCGGCCACGTGAACGGTACCGTCCGACAATCGTGTGAGCGTTTTAATGGGTAGCCCCAAGTCCGCTGCTTGCCAATAGTCGACCTGACGGATGAAGGAGTCGGCCTGGCGGCTGGTGGCGATCATGTGGGTCCGGTCGTATTTACGCCACGCCTTTGGAAGATGCGGACCTGGAATAAAATGGTAGGCTTCCAACTTCTGCCGAGCGGCATTGAGATGGAATGAGGCAGCGTCTTCGCGAGTCCAGCGCGGAAGTCCCTCGACCTCGATGCATAACTTCATTTCTGTCGCACAGTAGCGCAGCCCACCGTTCCGCAAATAAAGTCCGGAGTTCCTCCATGCGCCTGGGCTGAGCACCCTATAGGAGAAATCGGTCGGAGGTCTGAACTCGATTTGCGTTTTAACCTTTTTGCTTAATGCACTTCCGTGCTCTAGTTGATGAGCCCGATACGGCGGGACTAAGTTCGCCTGCTGAGCCACTAATCGGGGCTGCCACCAGGAGCGAAGGGAGTCGCACCCGATCGTACACATCAGAATCGGTATCAGAAGACTAACGGCGCGGGTGTGAACTAAAACCAGGTTGCTCAAACAACACCTTTATTCTGCTCGCAAAAGTCTTGCGTGCGCGCAGATCTTTAAAAAGAGCGGCCCATTCACCAAAGACGTTTTCTAGAACTTTCTGCATGGGTCGCCCCATGCCGAAACGCACTGGCGCTTGTTCCTTGGCGAAAGTTCCAAAAAGCCGGTCCCATACAATAAAGACGCCGCCAAAATTTTTGTCGATGTATTCGGGATTGCACCCGTGGTGAACGCGATGGTGGGACGGAGAGTTCAAAAACCAATCGAGTACACCGAAAGTTCGGATCAGTTGGGTGTGAATGAGAGTTTGGTAAGCCAAATTGATGCCCGTGATCATGGCGATCATTTTCGCATCCACTCCGAAAAGAGCCAGTGGCCAAACAAAGAGCAGCCAGAAAAAAGGTGTCCAGGCCTGACGAAAGCCGACGGAGAGATTGAACTGTTCAGACGTGTGGTGCCCAGCGTGAGAAGTCCAAAACAATCGAAATCGATGGGAATAGCGGTGAAACCAATAAAAGACAAAATCCACCGCCACAAACACGAGAAGCCAATCGGTCCAACTTACATTGCCGAGAAAGTACCACCAAAGAGCTCCAATGGAGACTGGCGCCCAAGAGTTTAGCCAACCAAAAAGAGCCATGGCGAAGGGCGGAATAACAAAGGTAAAGATAAGAATGTATCCGGCGTACATTTGAATGGTGACCCAAGTGTCCTGCGGCTCATAAACGTTACGTCTAAAAAAGCGGGCGACCAGGTACTCAAAGGCCGCTAGCGACGCGGCAAAAAAAATCAGAATGAATTCCGCCGTCCGTCCGGGATACGTGAATAGGAAGGCGCTCACGGAGCTCAATACATCTTCGATCATCTTCCCTATTACAGAAGAACCTGCGGGATCTGGCAACTGTTCCGCTTGTACATCTGGCCTTGCCTACGTCAAAATTGGGCTGTGGACGCTAAATTCAGACAGCTTAATTTGGAATTCGCTCTTGTTTCCCTGAGCGCGATGGCTTTCTTTTGCTCATTCTTCGGTGAATCCTTTTTCACCGTGTTCCAGGCCCGCGACTTAGAGCGAGTTGTGCAAACATGGGAGGGCCGGCTGTTTTTATGGGGACCCGAGACCACGGGCGGGGGCAATCTTCCGGGAGGGTTCTATTACTGGCTTCTCAGTGTGCCTTACGGTTTGTTTGGGGATTGGAGAGGGGCTTGGTATTTCATGGCCTTTCTCAACGCGCTGGCTGCGGGAATGCTTTGGCGACTGTTGCGGCGTTGGGGTTACTTCTCGGCTATCGCCGGTATTTTTTTATTTCTTGGGTCCTCGGCCAACTTGCTGATGTTTAAGTCGTTTTGGAATCCCACTTGCTTGCCACTTTTTTTGTTTCTCACTCTCGGCGGTCTAATCCGAACTTATGCGGATGCGACGCTTAAGTGTCGGCTTTCTTGGTTTCTGTCTTGTTTGGGGCTGGGTCTGCTCCTTCAGCTTCATCTCTCAACGGCACCACTTGTGCTCGCGATGCTGCTGCTTCAAGCATTTGGACCGAGCTGGAAGTTGGAGCGGTTGCCATGGCCCGTTTGGGGTCAAGGGATGTTGCTACTACTGCTGACGCTAGCTCCGTATTTGCTTTGGCTTGCGCTGTATCCGGATGTCCGTCTCGGGGAATCGCCTCCGGATAGCGCGGGCAGGATCCGGGATTCACTACCGGGGGTTTTATCCAATCCTGCGAACCTGATGTTGGCTCCGGGGCTCGGAGCCTTTTTGGTTCGTATGCCAGTCGCGGTTTGGAATCTTTTGCCTGAGCCGGCCTGGTATATGGCCGGGATTGCGTTTGGTATTGCCATTCTTAAAAAGCTCCGTCCGACCATCGACGGCGCTCATCGAGTTTTATTCGTATGTGTGGGAGCCACATTTCTTTCGGGTGCTTTTTATTTGTTTATGCCCTTCGGCACCCGGTACGCACTCCCGTTCTCAAATACGGCCGCCATAGCCGTGGCCGCGCTGGCGGGATTGGTTTTTACTCGCGCCGGTTACCTGGGGCCCGCGCTTCTGGGCGCAGCCGTGATTTTGAGCTGCGCTCTTGGCGCGGATTCCAGTTGGACTTATTTTGCAGGGCTGAGCCCGACCATAATATGCGTGGCGATCTTATCTACCTCAGGCCTAGCATTCTCCATTTGGAAAAAAGCCGGCGACCCAGCCGCGGCGGCCGCGCTCGCGGGCCTAACTCTCGTGCTGTGGCTCCTGCCCTTCGATAGTGGCTTTGCCCGCGCGATCCGCGGACATTTTCCGATTAATGAGGAGGTCGAGCAGGCCTCGCGTTTTATTTTCGACTCAACGGGATGGAGCTTCGAATCGGCGCGGCGACGAATTCACCTATTGAATATTCATCGCGAAGTGGACATTGAGTATCTTTATAAAACGGCTACGGCGGGTCGTTCACCTCCAATCGACTTTGAGCAACCGGATGGCTTTTTTATCACCAAACCTGTCACGCACTTGCAACTGGCGCGAGCCGCGGCTTTGATTCGTGAGCGCAATCCACCACTGGAGCTAAATTCTGCGCTGAAGGAAGGAACTCTTGAACTTTTGGAGCCGCGTCTGTTTGGCGAACTGGCGGTTCTGCCATTTCGATGGGCTGAGGGAGCGCCGGGACTGATCAGCTTTCACAATATTGGCTACCCCGTTCGACCGGCGCCCGAAGATTCGGCTTTGGATGCTGTCGCGACCACGCCCATGGTCATTAAAACGAATGAGCACTATCTTTTTGTCTGGAATGACTGCCCTGGTGAGCCGGCTTACGCTCGCACGGGCCTGCAGGCCCGGCTGAAAGATGGAAAATTGAACGTTCAGATCCTTGGGGGTCCGCTTGCCTTACCCACGCCATGGACTTATCCCTACTGCGCGCAGGGGTGG
>JALHOQ010000072.1 GCA_022842925.1 Bdellovibrionales bacterium | reverse complement strand
CATCGAATTTATCCTGATCGAGCTCCATAAACCCGCTCCACATCAGCACCACGGGAACACCCTTGAGGGTGCCGTCCTGCTTAAGCTCGGCCGCGACCTCGTAGCCACTGCGTTTCTGTAAAAGCACGTCGGCAAATACAATGTCGGGTTTAAAACTCTGCGCGACAGGAAGCACGTCCACGCCCACGTTCACGGGGCGGACTTCGACGCCGAAATCCTGCAGTGCAAGTTGAAAAACTTTTTTAATGGTGGAGCTCTCATCGGCGAGCAAGACGCGCAAAGCCATGGAATCATTGAAATCGTTTTGTGATTGTTCGTCAAGCAAGTAAAGTGGCCTTACTTTCATGTCGCTCATCGACCGCTATATCCTCAAACTCTTTCTGCTTTATTTGGTCGCGGGTCTTGCGGTTTTCGTGACTTTGTATCTCACGGTCGATGCCATGTCGTTCGCCGTGCGCCATGCGGATGCTGAAGTGTCGTCACTCATCAAGTACTACAGCTACTACTCTCCATGGGTGATCTACCAGTTGGTGCCGATCGGCTGTCTTTTGGCGACGCTGTTCACGCTGGCGACGATGAATCGCAGCAACGAAATGACCGCTTTGTTCAGCATGGGCACCAGCTTAATGCGCATTTCGGCGCCGATGTTAATCGCGGTGGCCGTGATCTCGGCGGCGGCTTTCGGAGTGGCAGACCAGGTTTTGCCCCGATTGATGCAGAAGAAGAGCTACGTCGAGTATGTCGAAATCAAAAAGCGCCCCGGCCTTTACTCCACGGTCAAGACGAACAAAATTTGGTTTCGCACCGAGAACGTACTGTTCAATATCAAAACGCTGAATCCCGAAACCAAAAAGGCCCAAGGCATCACGCTCTACTACTTCGATCCCTCCTGGCAACTTACTCAGCTGATCGCGGCTAACGAAGTCGAAATGAAGGGCAATATGTGGGACCTGAAGAACGGCGTCGTCACGTTGTTCGCGGCCGAGAGCAGTTTTCCTCTCACGCGGTCTTTCGTCGACAAAACCATCACCATGAACGAAGATCTGCGGGACATTCAGAGCACCTCCAACTCCTCAAACATGATGAGCCTGCGCGAATTGAGCCGATTCATTCAGCGCAACAAAGAGGCCGGTCTGGACACCTTGAGCTACGAGGTCGACTACCATGCCAAGTTTGGCTTCGCCTTTGCGGCCTTGGTGATGTCGGTGGTGGGAATTCCATTCAGCGTAAGCCGCGCCCGTTCTGGGGGCATTTTTGTGAACCTCGGGATCTGTTTAGGATTGGCTTTTCTGTATTGGGTCGGGTACAGCTCGGGCCTGACATTGGGCGAACACGGCGTGCTGCCGCCTATAGTGGCCGCTTGGGGTCCCAATTTGATCACGGTATCGGTTGCGTGGATTCTGCTTAAACGCTTGAAGCGATAGGGCTTTTTAAGCTATAATAATGATATATGGCCATTCTTGAAGTCTTAAAATTTCCGGATCCCCGTTTGCGCAAGAAGTGCGCGGCGGTCAAAGAGGTTACCCCGGAGCTTAAAAAATTCGCAGAAGATATGCTCGAAACGATGTACTCGTTCAAAGGCATTGGTTTGGCCGCGGCTCAAGTGGATCGGCAAATTCGCTTGCTCGTTATGGATACCCGACCGAAAGAAAACGGCGAGTACAAGCTCGAAGAGATGACCGAGCTGGAGCGGCAGGTCCCGATGCCGTTCGTGATCTTTAATCCGGTCATCGTGCGCAAAGAGGGCAAGACCACTTATGATGAAGGTTGTTTAAGCGTGCCGACGTATTACGAAACCGTCGAGCGCTTTAACTTGGTGGAAGTAACCGGCCTCGACATCAACGGCAAGCCGATTCAGGTGACAACCGACGGACTGACTGCCATTTGCGTGCAGCACGAAATCGACCATCTGGATGGAAAGTTATTTATTGACCGCTTAAGCCCTATAAAATCCATTCGTATCAAAAACAAAATCAAAAAGTTCGGCTATCCGGATCCCAGTCAGCCACAAGATGAAGAGGAACTGGAAGAGTTACTCGCGGATCAGGAAGAACATCGTCTGTGAGCCGAATTCGAGCTTTGTTCCTGGGCACACCGGATATCGCCAAATTCTGCCTTGAGGCCATGATTCGCGATCCTCATTTTGAAGTCGTGGGCGTGGTCACTCAGCCCGATCGTCCGGCCGGGCGCAAACTGGAATTTCAGGCGTCGCCGGTTAAGGCGCTGGCCAAGCCGCTTGGTATACCGGTTTTAACCCCTGAAAATGTGAACGCTCCAGAAATGCTGGAGGGCTTGGGCACTTTGCGCGCCGAAGTGGCCGTGGTGGTGGCGTACGGCCAGATTTTAAAACAGGCATTTTTGGATTTGTATCCTTTGAAGGTCGTGAATGTTCATGCATCGCTGTTGCCTAAGTGGCGGGGTGCCGCCCCCATTCAGCGCGCCTTGATGAACGGCGATGCGGAGACCGGCGTATGTTTGCAAGTGATGGTAAAGAAGCTGGATGCGGGGCCGGTTTTGGGCTCGCGCGTGATTCCTTTAAACAACGAGATGAATGCGGTTGAGTTGTATCAGCAGTGCATGGTGAAGGGCGCCGAACTGATTTCAGTGGACCTGATGGACTACTTGCGCGGCAATTTAACGGCGGTGCCTCAGGATCCGGAGTTAGTCACGGTGGCGCCGAAAATCGACAAGGCGGAAGCCGAGATGAATTGGTCGTGGTCGGCTGTGCGCTTGCATAATTTGGTGCGCGGCTTGGCCATGGGTCCGGTGGCGCAGACCCGGCGGGGTGGGCGGATTTTAAAAGTGCATAAGACGAGAGTGGTGAGTGCGGGCGGCAATGGCGCGGAACCGGGCCATATGAGCGTGGCAACCGACGGGCGCTTGCTGGTATCGTGCGGCCAGGGGTATTTGGAGCTGGTGGAAGTGCAGCCGGAGTCGAAGGCGAAGATGGCGATTGCCGAGTATCTGCGCGGGTATCCGGTGAAGGCCGGCGAGTTGGTTGGGGTCTAACAGCGCGGCTCCGCAGGAGCCGGCGCGGGTTTTGGATCGGGCGTCGGTGAAGGCCAGTCCTCCACTCGGATTGGAACTGGCTGCAAAATTTCAATCTCCACTTCAGATCAGCACTGGCCGAAATTCCAGTTCTCCACTCTGACTATTTAATCTAAAGCCACTGACCTTACATGCGACGTCGCATGTATAAACGCGTCACGCGAAAAATAATATTTGGCGTGTTTTTGTTTAGAATTCGCGTCGTAGGTTGCAATCAAGCGAACCGATGTGCCGTCTGTTTTAAGAATGCAGAAGGGCCAAGGAGCTAAATTCGCGAGAGTCGCCCGAAGCGGCGAAGAGTGTTTCAAAATTCCCCTCATATCCCATCGTCGAGAGGCGAAATCCACTTCTGAGAGTCATGGTACTGTTCTCGCAATTCGGGAGGAATAATGAACTTATCGCAGTTAACAGATCAGAATCTGCTCGAGAACACGCGGGGCTTGGTTAAACAAGAACGCGAGCTGATTGTTGAAATCTGCCGCCATCTTCGTGAAATTGAAAGGCGCCGATTGTTTTCTACTCTTAAATACACCTCGCTTCTCGAATATGCTGTGGCCGAACTGAAATACTCCGAAACTCAAGCTGTCCGCCGAATCAGTGCGATGAGGCTTTTGCGGGACGTACCGGGTGTTCAAGATAAAATGGCAACCGGGGAAATCAATCTCTCTCATGCTGTTTTGGCTCAGACTCTTTTCACCAAAGAAAAGAAAGCCAGACGTGAGTACTCGGCTGAATTGAAATTAAAGTTGATTGAGAAGCTCGCTGGGAAATCCGCCCGCGAAGCTCAGAAAGTCGTGGGAGAGATCAACCCCGACATGAAAATCAAACCCCTCACATTTGACATGATCGAAGATGAAGTTTTGCGCGAAAAACTTCTGCGCGCCAAAGGTAAATTCGCTCATCAGAATCCCGGAATGTCGTTGACTGAACTGTTACATAAGCTTTGCGATTTGGTTCTTCAAGATTCGGCACCGGTTCGGCCGCGCGCCGATTCGAAGGCGGAAGTGCTGCGGCAGGTTCGACGGCGGGCCGGTGAGCGATGCGAACACTGCGGCTCGGTGCACGCACTCGAGGTGGATCATATTTTGCCCAAAGCGCGCGGCGGGAAAGATGAGCCTGCAAATCTTCGCCTGCTCTGTAGGGCGTGTAACCAGCGGGCGGCTATTGAGAAAATCGGCGCTAAGAAAATGTTCGGATATTTGAAAGCGCCGGTGAGGCATTATTCATGATCTATGGTTTTAGCGCGAGACGAGGCGCGGAAGGTCAGCCGAGTCTGAATCAATAGTCTCCCTAAATAACGCATTCCGACAAGGGCTCTGAATTTTGCTCGCGCCAGCCCAAAATGCTAGATCTCTAGCCTACAAAAGGAGTCCGTTTGCCGACCGCCAAGTCCAAACCGTTTCTTGTTGCGCCCAGCATCTTGTCCGCCGATTTCGCTCGTCTCGGTGAAGAGATCATCGCCGTCGAAAAAGCGGGTGCGGATTGGATCCACGTCGACGTGATGGACGGGCACTTCGTGCCGAATCTCACCATCGGCGCGCCGGTCGTAAAATCCCTACGCAAGGCCACGAAAATGACCCTCGATGTGCATCTGATGATCGAGTCGCCCGAGGAATATATCGAGGACTTCGCCCAAGCTGGCGCCGACTATCTGACGATTCACGTGGAAGCGGTAGAGAAAAGCAAACTGAAAGAAGTCCTTCAGCAGATCCGTAAAGCCGGCATGAAGCCCGGAATCACGCTTCGACCAAAAACCCCCGTAGAAGAAGTTCTGCCCGTTTTGAAACTGGTCGATCTCGTTCTCGTGATGACCGTTGAACCCGGCTTCGGGGGCCAATCGTTTATGACCGATCAAGTGGCGAAAATAAAAACCCTCCGTCAAGAGATCGACGCCACCGGGCTCCACGCCCTGATCGAAGTCGACGGCGGAATCAACGCCGAAACCGCGAAGCAGGTCACCGATGCTGATGTGTTGGTCGCGGGGAATTTCGTATTCACGGGTGACTACAAAAATGCGATCGCGACACTCAAAGCGGTCAAGCGCTCGGTAGGATAGCGGACAGACGGTTAAGCAAGATGCCCGATTGGGCAAGATAGGCAAGAGGCTCAAGAATGAAACTGACCGGACATAACCTCAACGTCGACGACGTGTGGAAGATTTCCCTCGGCGAAACTAAAGTCGAGCTCGACGAAGCCGCCCGCGCCAAGGTGCGCGAGTCGCGTGACTACATTGAAAAGCAAATCGATAAAGGCGAAATCATCTACGGCGTAAACACCGGCTTCGGTGCCTTCAGCAATGTGAAAATCTCCCCCGCCGATATCGTGCAGCTGCAAAAAAACTTGATCCGCTCCCACTCCAGTGGTGTTGGTCAGCCATTCACGCCCGAGCAAACCCGCGCCATCATGGCCTTAAGGGTCAACGCCCTCGCCCGCGGTCACAGCGGGATTCGCGATACGGTCATCGATAAGATTCTTGAATTTCTCAATCAGAACGTCATTCCCGTCATTCCCCAGCAGGGCAGTGTCGGTGCCAGCGGCGACCTGGCCCCGCTCTCCCATCTCGCGCTCGCTCTGATCGGCGAAGGGGAAGTGTGGCAGGACGGGAAAGCCGTTCCCACGGAACAGATTCTGACCAAGAAGAACATCAAACCTCTCGAACTTCAGGCGAAAGAAGGACTGTCACTGATCAACGGGTGCCAAGTCATGACAGCGGTCGGGCTGCTCGCGGTCTATGAGGCGCGTCGGCTGAGTTGGGCCATGGACCTCGCCGGCTGTATCTCACTCGAAGCGCTGAGAGGTTCGCGCAAGGCCTTTGATCCCCTGATCGCCGCGACTCGTCCCCATCCGGGTGAGGCCAAAACAGCTCGCAACGTGGCTAAGATTTTGGGGCTTACGTCGCCCATCGCGGATAGCCATTTGGACTGCAACCGAGTGCAAGATGCCTACTCGCTCCGTTGTATTCCGGCCGTTCATGGCGCCGCCAAGGACGCTCTTCGCTACACCCTCAATGTTCTCGAGACCGAAGCCAATTCGAGCACCGATAATCCGCTGGTCTTCGCCAAAGAGGGCAAGATTCTTAGCTGCGGGAACTTTCACGGCGAGCCGGTCGCCTTCGCCCTGGACTTTGCAGCGATCGCGCTCAGCGCGATGGCCAGCATCAGCGAATGCCGAATCGAAAAGCTGATCAATCCCGCCATGAGTGATCTGCCGGCCTTCCTCGCGCCGAACGGGGGGCTGAACTCCGGTCATATGATTGTCCAAGTGGCCGCTGCCTCCCTCGTGAGTGAGAATAAAATCCTCTCCCATCCGGCCAGTGTCGACAGCATTCCGACCAGCGCGGATAAAGAGGATCACGTGAGCATGGGCACCATTGCCGCGCGCAAGTTTCAGCAGGTCACCGGCAACGCCGAGAATATCGTCGCAATGGAATTTCTTTCGAGCACGCAGGCGCTCGACTTGCTGAAGCCGCTGGAACCCGCGGGCGCGGTCAAAGAAGCGTATAAACTCGTTCGCGAAGTCGCGCCGTTCGCAAAAGAGGACCGTGTTTTCGCCAAAGACATCTTGGCCATCAAAGAGCAGATCCGTCAGGATCGTTTTACCAATATGCTAAATCAAACCGTAGGCGAGCTAGAATGGTAGGAGAGTTTCCATGAGAACAGTCAAAGCCCCCACCGGCAGCACACTCCATTGCAAGGGCTGGATTCAGGAAGCCGCTTTTCGCATGATACAAAACAACCTGGATCCCCAGGTGGCGGAACGGCCCGAGGAATTGGTGGTCTACGGCGGCCGCGGCAAAGCCGCCCGCGACTGGCCGAGCTTCGATCGCATCTTGCAAACTTTAACCAAGCTCGAAAACGACGAAACTCTGCTCGTGCAGTCGGGCAAGCCGGTTGGCGTGATCACCACTCATCCCGATGCCCCGCGTGTGCTGATCGCCAACTCCAACCTGGTGGGAAAATGGGCCAACTGGGAAACCTTCGACGATCTCGAGCGCCGCGGTCTGATGATGTACGGTCAAATGACGGCCGGCTCCTGGATTTATATCGGCACTCAAGGGATCGTTCAGGGGACCTATGAAACCTTTGTCGAAGCTGGCCGCCGTCACTTTGGCGGGTCACTCCAAGGTCGAGTGATATTGACCGCTGGACTGGGCGGCATGGGCGGGGCGCAACCTTTGGCGGGAGTGTTCGCTGGCGCCGTCGTACTCGCGGTGGAAGTCGACCCGACCCGAATTCAAAAGCGTCTTGAGACCAAGTACGTGGATGAGGTCGCAACGGACCTGAACGACGCACTTAAACGCGTCGCGACCTACAAGAAAAATGGCGAAGCGCGCTCGATCGCGTTGCTCGGCAATATGGCCACGGTGATTCATGAGCTTGCGGATCGCGGCTTCATTCCCGATATTCTCACTGATCAAACCAGCGCCCATGATCCGTTAAGGGGATATATCCCTGAAGGATATTCGCTTGAAGGAGCGGCCGTTCTCCGGGACAAAAATCCTCAAGAGATGATTCGCACGGCCAAGCTGAGCATGGCGAAGCATGTTCAAGGAATGCTGAAAATGCAAAAGGCCGGCGCCATCACTTTTGACTACGGCAATAATATTCGCGCCATGGCCCAGGATATGGGAGTCGAGAACGCATTCGACATTCCGGGTTTTGTGCCCGAGTACATTCGGCCGTTGTTTTGCCTAGGCAGTGGACCTTTTCGTTGGGTCGCGCTGAGTGGCGACCCGAACGACATCCGGGTCACCGATCAGGCGATCAAAGAACTGTTCCCGCATAAGACCTCTCTTCTTCGTTGGCTGGAGATGGCGGAAAAGCGCATCGCATTCCAGGGATTGCCCGCACGAATCTGTTGGCTCGAATACGGCGAACGGGCAAAGGCAGGCCTGATGTTCAATCGATTGGTCAAAGAGGGCCAGGTGAAAGCTCCGATTGTGATCGGCCGCGACCATCTGGACTGTGGTTCAGTGGCTTCCCCCAACCGGGAAACCGAAGGTATGAAGGATGGCACGGATATGGTGGCGGACTGGCCCATACTCAACGCTTTGGTCAACACCGCCTGCGGGGCCTCGTGGGTCAGCTTTCATCATGGTGGGGGCGTGGGGATGGGTTACTCACTTCATGCCGGTCAGGTTATCGTGGCCGACGGTTCGGAGGCCGCCGCCCGTCGGTTGGAACGTGTCCTAACTGCGGACCCAGCCATGGGACTATTTCGTCATTGGGATGCGGGGTATGAAATCGCTCGAGAAGCCGCTCAAACAAGAGGCGTAATCCGCCACGGCATCCCAGACTAAAGTTAGAAAGATATAGACAGTTAGAAAGTTTCGGGTTTTTCTATTTGGGTTGGTTAAAAAACCGGGAGGAACATCTAATGAAACTTCAGCACGTACTCGCCGCTGGTGTAGCGCCTGTTTTGGCGTTTTCGCTCGCTTGTGAACGTAAGCCTAGCCTTAATAATGACAAAGCTAAACTGAGCTACGCGATCGGGCAAAACATCGCGCAGAATATCAAAGCTCAGAACATCGATATCGATCCGAAAGTTGTCGGCTACGCCGTCGCTCAGGGTTTGAAGGGCGAAAAGCCGGAAGTCACTCCGGAAGAGCAGCAGAAAGCCATTCAGACTCTGCAGCAGCAGGCTCAGCAAAAGATGATGGCAGACGCCGAAAAGAACAAGGCGATCAGCACTGAATTTTTGGCCCGCAACAAAGCCAAGGACACGGTCAAGACCACTTCTTCAGGATTGCAATACGAAGTCATGAAAGAGGGCAAGGGCAAGAAGCCGTCTATTAAAGACAAAGTTAAAGTACACTACACGGGCACTCTCGTAACGGGCGCGAAGTTCGATTCCTCACATGACCGCGGCCAGCCGGCTGAGTTTCCGCTGAATGGAATTATTAAGGGTTGGCAGGAAGCTTTGCAACTGATGCCCGAAGGCTCGGTTTACAAGCTCTACATCCCGCCGGAACTGGCATATGGCGCCCAGGCTCAGCCGGGCATTCCGCCGTTCTCAGTATTGGTGTTCGACGTCGAGCTTCTAGAAGTTAAGAAGTAAGATTCGAGAACGACCGGCTAAAAGTTTGAAGAGCGGGCTCAGAAGTGAGCCCGTTTTTTTTACCTACTGCAAATCCAGCTGTGCGGAGCCCATGTAACCACCGCCACTGCATTCATCGCCGGTTGCCGCAAAAATCTGCGTCCAGATAATGGGGACGCTGGAATACTCATAGCGAAGAACCGGATCATCATTGCAAGTCGGTCGTGAAAAGATCCGCACGCGAGCCGCATCCGAGGCGGGAGCGTTAAAATCGGGAAAGAAGCGCTTATGATCTTCGGAATTGGGCCAAAACGGGACGAACAGATTGCCGGCCGTGCGGTAGGCGTTCAGTTTGATAATACCGTAGGGTGCGGCATTTTGATCCGCGCATTCATCGAGATCGTAGGCATCACCGCCCACCGACACCACCAGATTCGGTGGTAAGGGATCCAGCGATGAAATCATCAGATTTACGGTCGGAATTGTGAGAATGAGCGGGCACTGCCCACCGGCGATTTCAGCCGAATTTTCATCTTCGTAGAGGTTCGCTTCTTCGGCGCAGCCCACGAGGAATACCAGGAGAAAAATCAAAAGCCGTTTCATTCATTCAGTGTAAGCCGGCACTAGTGCGCCGCTTTAAGAATTTTATTTCGTCAAAGTTAACGACACTTCATCTGAAGAATCACACGTGCGAGCCGAATCTCTTAAGAAATTCTGGTTTTATGGCGAGATAGAATTAGAGCACGCCGTTGAGGTATCAAAATGAGATCTCCGCCCCGCAAACTACCGTTCTCGTTGAAGAACGTGCACAAATCCCACGCTGTCGAAACGCCGCGACGACGGCTTCTTATCGCCGACGACGACACGACTTTGGCGCGGGTTTTGTCGGATTATTTGAACGGCAAAGGCTTTGAATGCCGGATTTGTTATTCGGTTTCCTCAGCCAAAGAAGTCATCGAGTTCTGGCATCCGGAATTCGTTATGATTGATCTTCTTTTGCCGCAGACCAACGCCCTTTCGCTTCTTAAATTTATTGGCAGCAAGGTCGTTTCAATTCGGCCGCGAATTCTGGTGATGGCCAAACAGGCGGGATCTTCCGGCATCGAGGCGGTGGTCAGAGCGGGGGCCAACGGCTACCTGCTTAAGCCATTTACCTTCGAGCAGGCGCTCAAGGCCTTGTTGCCCGAACTCGCCGCTCGGACTCCGGCACCCGCAGTTAGTCCCGCCTTCACCACCGTTTCGACAACCGCGAAAACAGTGACGTCGGCGCAACACGCCAACGCCGCGATCGCCAAATCGGTGTTGTCGGCAGCGTCGTCGCCCCCGTCCACGGCATCCATTATCGATCCCCACTCCCAACCCCAGCTCGATCCAGCCACCAAGCTGATGCTCAAGGAGCTTCATCTCGTGAATCTGTTCCTTCGGCAGGCTTTGGATGCGCGCAATCCGTCGGAGAATCTCTTTAACCTCATGCGCATGGTGAGCCTTAAGGTCAAGGCGGTCCGGTGCTCCTTTATCCGAGTCCTAAATAACGAAACGGGCGTGGTCATGGCGTCGAATGATGACGTCAACGTGCAGGATTTTCCAATTCATTTGGATAATTATCCCGAGATCCGCGAAGTCATGAAGACGATGAGAGTTTTATTGATACCCAATGTTAAAACTTCGGATCTGATGGCGCCAGTACGCCAGCAGATTGCCCACACCAACTTTGAAACGATCGCGGTGTTCCCGATCTTAGTGCGCGGTAAGTTCTTCGGGGTCACTAGTCTGCGTATGGAGCAAAAGAGCTCAGTGGAGATGTTCTACATCGACCAATTCGGACAAGTGGCCGCGCAGATCATCTCCATGACCCTTTTAGACGGTATTAAACAGGCCGCTTAAGGCTTGGGCTGAAGGCGCTCAGCCAAAAGCTGAAGCGACTCAAGCTGGGTGCGCGGCAACTTTGGCGTGCTGACCGAGGGATCGAACGCCAGCGGGTTCAAAGTCGCGCTGGGGATGACCTTCGCTGTCGCCAACTCCTGAGCCAAGCCGCCAATCTGTGTGGCCGAGGCGCGGGCCTGACCCGAAGTGCAAGCGGCGCGAATCTGCGGAGTGTATAAGCCCGCCTGGCGGAAGAACTGACAGAACCCTTGAGCCACATGTAGCGTCGCCTCCGTCGAGCGGAAACGCTGAAGGCTGCGATCGCGGTAAGAGGCCCAGACGTACTGCAGGTCTTCGGTGGCTTCGTTCTGCGGCAGGATTTCAAATCGGACTGGCTTCACAACCAGGGTGCGAAAGTATTCCCATGGTTCAGAGAAGAAGTAACGGATTTCGCCCACGGCCTTTGGATTGGCCTTGGCGATTTGCCCGTGCAGGGACCGCCCTTCGCCTTCGGTGGCGAACATCAGGTCGCGCAGCTGCTGCGTTGCGAGTGAGGTTTGATAGCCGATAAAGCGTGGACCTTCGCGTTCGATCAGGAATTGTTGCAGGTCGTATCGGGCCTGCGACAGCAAGTGACGTCCCGTAATGTCGGCCCAGAAGCTGGTGCTCTCCCGCTCTACGCGCAAGATCTCTTTATTCACCCAGGCTCGGATGCCGAGGTTGTAGGCCATGTAGCTATTCATTGGCTCCACGTCCTGGCAATCCCCGCAATCCGCCGACATTTTTTTGATATTGAGGTCGAGGATATTCTTGATTCCGTTCAGCTGAGCAATGCGAGATTGTGGGTCAAGCAGGTGTTCAATTTGATCCCGGTAGCTGTGGTAGGTGCAAACGTTCTGCACATATTGAGTCCACGCTTCCCGTTTCGAGAAATTGTAACCCGCGCGCGATTTCACGACCTTATCCAGCCCGGTTAAAAATCCGGCGATCACTTGACCACCGAGAGCGATTGGAGTGCCCCACGGTCCTGTGAGAGACCCGATCAGACGCGAAGCCTCGCCGACAAAGCCTGCCAATCCCGCCATGCGAGTTTCGGCATCGTCATCATTGAAACACTTGTTGCTGCCCGAAAAGAGATCGTAGAGAGCTGTGACCTTAGTGGTAATCTGCTCGGCATATTGCTTAACCGCTTCGGTTTGCTCGGCGGTCAGTGGCTGCTGGCGACCGACGACAATGATCTCTTCGATTTTCTCCCGATCCTTTACCAAAAGATCTTCGAGACTCTTCACCTTCATCGCGACATTGGAACAATTGGCGCCTTCACGAACGGAGGCTTTGATCGCATCCAGTTTGGCGATCAGCTTGGAGAAGTTTTCTCCGATCGCGGGGCATTGCACGGTTGCACTTAGAATTGGCGGCGGCACCGTGACCGCGAGTGCAAAAGATGACCAGGTAGCTAAGACCAGAACTATGGACCTTGTAAATTTCATACCGACCCCCTTGTATCGGGTGTATACCTGGGTCTAAACGGGATCGAAACGGTGAGGGTGGGTTTAGAAAACTTACTGGATCGGATCCAAATCAGCGCTTGAGGTTTATGAAAAATTCTCTAAAGGTTTTCGAAAATATCGGGGAGCTGCTGACTTTAGAGGGGGCAAGTCGCAAAGAGGGACGGCGAGTCACCGAGGCGGACCTGAGTATCATTCCCGATGCAGTTCTGGTCAGTCACAGCGGCAAGATCGTTTGGGCGGGTCCGGCCGCGAAATTTTCTAAAGATATCCTGGCTCCCTTCGGAGGAGAGCGTGAAGCGGAGTTTATTCCGCTGGGTGGCCGAACCGTCACTCCTGGATTTGTGGAATGTCACACGCATCTCGTGTTCGCCGGCGATCGCAGTGAGGAGTTTGAGTGGCGGATGCAGGGGCAGAGCTATCAAGACATAGCGGCGAAAGGCGGTGGCATTCTTTCCACCGTTCGGGCGACGCGAACTGCTTCAGCCCCCGAGCTGCAGGTCTTGGCCCAGGAACGCGTAGATCGCTTTGTCCGTCAGGGCGTAACCACGCTCGAAATTAAAAGTGGCTATGGTTTGAATTTTGAAACCGAAAAAAAGATTCTGACCGTGGCGAGCCAGTTGAAGGGCCCGCGGATTGTGCGCACCTACCTTGGTCCGCACTCGCGTTCGCCAGATCATCCGGATCTGCAGTCTTATATGGAACGCATTCTCGCGCACGATTTGCCAAAAATGGCGCGCGAGAAACTGGCCGATCGAGTCGATATCTACATTGAAAATGGCTTTTTCGATCTCGCCCTCAGCCAAGCCTTCTTTGCTCAGGCGCAGGAGCTGGGTTTGCCGATCTCCGCCCACGTTGAGCAGCTGAGCGATTTCGGCGGCACAGCCCTCGCGCTTCAGTACCGACCGCAATCGGTGGACCATGTGGTCTACGTCAGCGGTGAAACGCTCCAGAAGCTCGCTCAGAGTGAGACCACAGCTGTGCTTCTCCCGGCGTCGGACCTCTATCTTAAGATGCGCTATCCGCCCGCGCGCGAGTTGTTGGACCAAGGGGCTCGCTGTGCCCTCAGCACGGATTTCAATCCCGGAACCAGTCCGACCCAAGATTTGAGCTTGGTTGGAGTCCTCGCGCGGGTGGAAATGAAGATGAAGCTTGCTGAAGTATTGAGCGCATTCACAGTGGGCGCGGCCCATGCCCTTGGCCTCGCCGGCGCGGTGGGTTCCTTGACCACAGGAAAAGCTAGTGATTTCGCTGTATTAGATTGCTCGTGGCGGGAGTTGTTCTACGCAATCGGCCGCCATCCGGTGACGGACACCTATAGAGCGGGCGAGAAACTTTAAAAACCTGACATAAAAAGCCAAAAAAGTTTTTGATTTTCTTAAGAAAACTTTCCTACTCTTGGAGTTAGAAGACTTAAGCGGTGTGTTGGACAAGGATGTTCCCAACTGTGCAAGATGCATAAGGAGATTTCACCATGGCTCAGTCGGTCATTCACTTGACCCAATCTCGGTACTATTCGCCAGCCTTTAACGCGGCTGTGTTCGATGGTCCGATTCGGATTTACTTCGCGCAACATCAGGAGACGGTGGCGCTGAAGGTTTACTTCATGTTGCAGCAGTATCTCAAAGACACGTACTCGGTCTTTCGCAAGAGCTTTCGGCAGCACGGACAAACCGTTTTTCTAATGCTGTATCCGAATGAGGAATCGTTCGAGTGCTCGTTCGCCGAGAGTTCGGGTCATCAAGTCGCCCTCGAGCGGCTAGGTGAAGATCATGTCGTAGGTGTGAGAGGGCCGCTAATGGACGAAAAATTCGACGAAATTTTCGCCATGGTTCGCACTATTCTGAAGGATCTTCCGTTAGCTCAGGAACCCGCGCTTCCATCAGCTTAGCCAGCTGATCGCGGGTCGCTTTGGAATCCCAATTGAAGGCCCCGATCTGTTGCCAAACGATTTCCCGATTCGGTGAAACTAAAAAGTGTTTGGGGTACTCGTTCACTTGAAACGCCGTCTTGAGTGCCTTGTTTTTGTCGTAGACCGTAGGCAAAACGATTTGCTCTTCCTGCAGCAAACGCTTGGCTGTTTCCAGATCTTCGGGTGAGTCGGTGTCAAAGTTCACGGTCACGATTTGAAAGCCGGGGCCATGCCAGTTCTGGCCCAAGGCGTTTAGGGCGGGGAGTTCCTCGAGGCAGGGTGGACAGGTGACTGACCAAAAGGTTAACAGCGTCCACTTGCCGTCACCGCTGGTGCTGCTTAATTGCTTAGCGAGCTCCTCGTGCTCAAATGGGGGCAGAGTCTGCCGAAGAGTATCTGTGATAACCGGGTCCCTCAGCGCGCCCGGCATGCCCGATCCGCTCAGGCGTGAGAAACTAAAGATCGCCAGGCTGATTAGGCCAGCTATGGCGAACGCAAAAATCATCATGACGGCGCGGGTTTTGCTGGGAGATAATTCGGGAGATGGCTTTGGAGCGTTCATCGAAAAACCTTATACTGACCCGGGAAACCGGTCAAATTGTCGTCGAGTATGTTCTCTTGCTCGTAGTCGGAGTCAGCATCGCGGCCTTGATTACTTCCACGATGGTCAGTCGAAATCCCGATAGTCCGGGATTTCTGGTTCAAAAGTGGGTGGCCCTAATTCAATTTGTCGGTGAGGACACGGCAGATGATTTGAAGCCGGCCGATCAACCGCCGACTCAGTAGACTTTGCTTAGGTTGTAGACGCCGTTCATCTTGAGACAGCTGTAAATTCCACGGTTTGGGCACTCGACCCGCGGTCTCGTCCTTGCAAATGGAAGAGTCTGGGTTGGGGGAACTAATGAAACGATTCATTTTGATACTGGCTGCAACGGTTTTAAACGGCTGCGGTAGTGACAGCGGCTCGGCACGAAGCTCCGCAAATTCGCTCAGCGTGGGAGTCGAAATGCAGGCGGCCACGGCGCAAAACCTGTTTCAGCAGGCCGAGGCTCCTTGCGTGACGAACCAATCCGCCAGCGCTTCCTATTCCGTCGTATCGGCCGGGGGATCCATTACGGGTATAGGCAACTTCTATCATCGCGCGGATACGGTCGCGAGCATCCACGGCGGGTTTGGCAATATCATTCTCTTTGGCGTCGGAGGTATCTCTAAAGTCGAGACCATTGGTGATTTCACCGGCAATATTACCCTCTGCCAAATGGAACTGGGGAGCTTGAACGGCCTTCCGGCGGGGAATGTCTTTGTCGGCGGGAATGTCGGTCCGATTTCGAATTCGACCGGAAATATTTATTTCTATAGCGATCAGTTTCCGGCCATTTCGAAATTCGTCGGCAACGTCATTATCAAAACCAACGCCGGTCAGGTTATCGGTCGCAGTTACAGCGTTCAATAACTATAAGAAAACGGAATCTCGTTTGGCCAATTCTTTATTCAGGCGTTCCTGCATTTTTTCCTGCAGCTCCTCGGCCAGCTCTTTAACCAATTCACGGTCAGAGGCGGCGTTG
>JALHOQ010000071.1 GCA_022842925.1 Bdellovibrionales bacterium | reverse complement strand
CGGCTCTCCTTTTGAGAGAAGAAGAGGAATTAGGGCCAAAGCGGCGGTGGAAGCAGTCATTAAGACGGGAACCAATCGCTCGAGCGAGCCTTTGATTACGGTGGCACGAGAGAAGGGAAGCCCTTCCTCCGTTATCAGGTGCAAATAATGGCTGAGGAGCAAAATTCCATTTCGGGTGGCGATTCCGCAAAGGGTGATAAAGGCGACGAAGGTGGCGACGGAAAGCGTGCGTTCCGTCAGGAAAACTGCGATCAAGCTGCCGACCAGGGCCAACGGGACATTGAGCATGACGAGAAGAGAGAGAACCGAAGAGCGAAAATGCAAATAGAGCAGTAAAAAGGTGGCCCCTAAGGCAAGACCGGCGAGCCAGAATATCCGCACGGAGGCGGCCCTTTGGCTTTCGAATTGACCGCCAAGTTTATAAAAATAGCCTTCTGGAAACTCAATCCCTTGTTCGATTCGGCTCACGATATCGTCGACAATCCCGCCCAGGTCTCGACCCGAGGTGTTGGCCGAGACGACAATTCTTCGCTGCATATCTTCGCGGTTGACCATATTCGGCCCGGTGCCCTTGTAAATGTTGGCGACCTCACCGAGGCGAACGCGGCTCCCGGTGGGAGTGGTGCGAACGATGGTTTGCTCAATGTTCTCTGGACTGGAGCGCGATTCATCATCGAGTCGCATAAAGACATCAAATCGTCTCTCGGCTTCGATGACCTGCGCCACTTTCGCGCCGTTAAGAGCGGTCTCTAAATCTTCGGCCAAGGTCCCGGAGCGCAGGCCGAAGCGGCTGCTCGCCTCGCGGTCGATGGCGATCTTGAGCTGGGGCACCAGTACGAGCGGCTCGGACTGCAAATCTACTAAGCCGGGGACTGCGGCCATGACGTCTGAAATTTCGCCCCCGAGGCGACGGAGCTCCGCTAGGTCAGAGCCGAAGACTTTAACCGCGATTTGGGCTCGGACCCCCGAAAGCAAATGATCGAGACGGTGACTTATGGGTTGGCCGATGTTGACCGCCACGTCCGCGGACGTGCTTTCGATATTCTCGCGAATCGCATTGAGAACGGTTTCCCGCTTGCGTTTGGAATGCTCATAAAAATCGACATCGATCTCGCTCCAATGCACGCCCTCCGCATGCTCATCCATTTCCGCTCGTCCGGTTCGCCTCACGGTCGACTTCACTTCTGGCACGGAGAGAATCGCTTCCTCGATTCGGGTGCCGAGTGCATTGGACGCCCTTAAAGAAATTCCAGGCGCGGCCGCGATGCCGATGGTGGCGGTGCCTTCGTTAAACTCAGGCAGAAAATCTCTTCCTAAAAAGGGAAACAAGGCCACCGAGCCCACCACCAAAATTCCCGCGCCGGCGAGCACCAGTAGCGGCCGGGGCAAGGTCCACTCGAGAGCCCGGGCCGCGAAGGACTTCAGACGAGTCACCAGTCGGCTTTCTTTGGGCTCGCGAACGGCGAGGGAAGCGGGGAGTAGATAGGCGCAAAGAGCCGGTGTCACGGTTAGGGAAACCACCAGAGAGGCGAGAATCGAAACGATATAGGCGATTCCGAGTGGCGCGAATAGGCGCCCCTCGATTCCGCCGAGAGCGAAGAGCGGTAAAAAAACGAGAACCACGATCGCGGTCGACAGCACGATGGAACTGCGCACTTCACGCGAGGCCTCATATATCACTCTTAAGTAGCCCTTAACGGATCCGTCGGCCGAGTTCTGGCGCAGACGGCGAAAGACGTTTTCCACATCGACGATGGCGTCGTCGACCAATTCGCCAATCGCGATGGCGAGGCCGCCGAGGGTCATAGTGTTAATGCCGAGGCCGAAAAAGTGAAACACGATCACGGTCACAAGCAGGCTTAAGGGAATTGCCGTTAGGGTGATGGCCGTGGTCCGCAGGTTCATTAAAAAAAGAAAGAGGACTACGGCCACCATCAAGATTCCATCACGCAGAGCGTGTTCGACGTTGCCGATGGCCGATTCGATAAAGCGGGACTGTTTAAAAAGGTCCGCCTCCAGGCGAACGCCGGCGGGAAGTCCGCGCGCGATCCGCGCTAGCTCCTGATCGATGGCTCGGGTGAGGTCGATCGTACTCGCATCGGGCTGCTTTTGAATGGTCATCACCACCGCCGGCCGGCCATTGATGCTGCCTTCACCGCGCTTGGTTTTGGCTTGAATGCGCACGTCGGCCACGTCCTTCACCCGCACCGGTTGACCGAAGTGCATGCCGATCAAGGAGTCTTCAATTTCTTCGACGCTCGAAACGCGGCCCATGGGCCGAATCAGGAATTCTTTTTCATCGATATCGATAAAGCCGCCCGTGGTATTTCCGCTGATTTGACCGAGGGCGTGTTTAAGGTCTTCGAGAGAAAGTCCCTTGCTCTGCAGGCGGCGGGTAGACACCAGGATTTGATACTGCTTGACCTCGCCTCCCATAACCACGATTTGACTGATGCCGGGCAAAGTCATCAGCCGCGGCCGAATGTTCCATTCCGCGAGAGTTCGCAGCTCCATCGGCGAGATTGTACCTTCGGTAGCGGTAAGCCCGACGAACTGGATTTCGCCCATAATGGAGGAGATCGGTCCCATGACTGGCTGAATCCCTTCCGGTAGTTGCCCCGCAACGAGTTGCAGGCGCTCGGCAATGAGCTGGCGGTTGCGAAAAATCTCCGTATTCCAGTCGAACTCGACGTAGATGATTGAAATCCCAATTCCGCTACTCGAGCGGACTCTTAATACACCCGGAGTGCCATTGAGCACGGATTCGAGAGGAAGTGTGACGAGAGTCTCGACTTCCTCGGGCGCAAGTCCCTTCGCCTCGGTCAAAATCGACACGGTGGGCCGGTTAAGATTGGGAAAAACGTCCACGGGAATCTGCGGCAGCAGCCAAAGACCGTAGACAGACAGGATGATGGCCGCCAACAAAACCGCAAAACGATATTGGAGCGAGAGTCGGATCAGGGCGCTGAGCATTCCCTAAACGTTGGGCCCTTTTGTAGCAAAAATCAAGTGGAGTTCGTTGTCAGCCCGTTAGTGGCCTGGCGGTTCATCCGGGCGATCGCGCCGAGTCTTTGCCTTATCCAAAGTGATAGGTGAGGCCAATTCTTTTAATTGAGCTAGGTTCGTCTGCAGAACTGTCTGTTCGGTTAAGAACGGATTCGTTTCCCGCAGCGAACTGTAGAGTTTGATAAAACAGCGTTCGGCCAGAGGAGTGTGCGGAGTTTCACGAATGCACGCTTCGTAATAATACTGTCCGAGATCAAAATCCCCGAGTCCTTCCGCCGCAGCACCCGACGCTTCAAGGACATCCGGATAGAGTGGGAACTTCGAATTCTCCAGCAGTTCATGCAAAATGGCCGATGCCCTTAAAGTGGCGACAAAGCTTCCGCCCGTTCCGCGATAACGAAGCCCTCGGTTTTTGTTTAACAGATCTTGCGCGAGCTTGAGACGGCTTCTTTCGGGAAGTTTTCCGGATTGTTTTTTCCACGACCGGATGTCGTCGCGCCAGGCGACGAAGTCAGTGCGAATGTAAAAAGGAACCTGTTTATTCTTCAGCGCCGTTTCTGTCAGCATCTCGGCGAAGCGAGGACTTTTTTCGACCCGAACAATCAGGGTCATCACCTTCTCGAGAGTTTGGCGCCATTCCAGTGGATCGGTGATGGGCTGGTCCGCGGCAGCCATTTGTTGGGCTTCGGTCATCGCCATCGAATATTGACGATTGGCAAGATAGAACTCGATTCTTTGACTGCGATTCAGATTGGAAAGCTGCGGCTTCCAAGCCAGAGGGAAGTCCTTAGCGCCGCGATCGGCTCGCGCATGGCAGGAGAAACAGCTGTCGCCCGCGCGGCGAAAGGCGAGCCTAGCCCAAGCGTGATCGCCATTGCCAAAGGCGGAGTAGGCCTGCTGCATATGAGCGGCAAAATTCTTGGCTGAAAATTCAATCACAGGGTCGGAGTTGGGAGCGCGAGGATCGGCCAACAGGTCTACGGCCGACTCATGCATCTGCTTTAATCCTGCGTCGAGCCGCGACCGATTTCTCGGATCGGCGAACGACCGGGCGCTGGCCATAAGTGGAGTCAGCTCCAAGTGGTGAACTGAAAGGCGGTGCATGCGATTGTACCATTCGGGTTCAGCGATATGACGTTTGGGTTCGGTGGCGCAACTGGTGATAACAAAAACAAGTGCAAATCCAACTAAAGCCTTCACTGTCTCTCCTGGGCTGAAATAGTGGTGAAGAAGGAGTTAGCAAGGCGGATGCCGGGATGGGAACCGATTTCCATCGTGTCAGTTGGAATTAATGTCTCGCGTAAACTCGCGGCGTGACAGATTGTCTCGCTCTAACTGCCCAGAGGCGATTTCAGGCTGGTACCGGTATTGCTCGTTCGGAGTGTGCAAACAAAACACCTTTCAGGAGGTTTTTATGAAATTACCGTCACTGTGGCGCATGCAAAAAGAACTGGATCAGCTTTTCAATGATTTTGACCGTTCGCGGCTCGCGCCAATGGAATTTTCTCCATCGTGTGAGTTCACCGAAGATAAAACTCACTATCATTTAAAATTCGACCTTCCGGGCGTCAAAAAAGAAGATATGAAAATCGAAGTGGATGGGAATATTTTAAGCGTTACGGCCGAGCGACGGAATGAGAAGAAAAGCGAAGATAATAAAAGTCGCTACTCCGAGATCCAATATGGCGCCTACAGCCGATCGTTTACACTCCCGATTTCGATTGATGAGAAGCAGGTTCAGGCGAAATTTGACAACGGTGTGCTAAGTCTGACTCTGCCCAAGATCGCGCCATCAACGGCAAAGCAAATTCCGGTTCAATAATAGACAAGAGGAGGCCACCATGCCCGCTCTCAAAAAAGTTGCCTTCATAACCGGTGCTGCCAGCGGCATAGGCCGAGCCTCGGCCCTTGCTTTTGCCCGCGACGGGGCGGACGTGGTGGTGGCCGACTGCCAGGTCGATGGCGGTCTTGAGACAGTTCGTATGATCGAGCAGGCCGGTGGGCGCGCGCTTTTTATTAAGTGCGACGTGAGCTATGAGAATGATATTCGCGAGGCCGTCGCCCAAACGGTCAAGAAATTCGGGCGACTCGATTACGCGTTCAACAATGCCGGGGTCGAAGGTGAGTCGGGCTTGACGCCGGAATGCAGTGTTGAAAATTGGGATCGCGTGATTCGGGTCAACCTGACCGGCGTTTGGCTGTGTATGAAATATCAAGTCCCCCAGATGCTCGCGCAAGGGTCGGGCTCGATCGTCAATTGCTCGTCGATTGCCGGGTTGGTCGGATTTCAGGGAATTCCCGCATACGTGGCGAGCAAGCACGCGGTGGTGGGACTCACCAAGGCCACCGCGCTCGAGTACGCACGGTCGAATATTCGCGTTAACGCCATCTGCCCGGGCGTGATCGATACGCCCATGATCACGCGGTTTACTCACGGTGAGGCGCAAGCGGCGCGGATGTTGTTGAATAACGAACCCGTGGGCCGGATGGGCACATCGGAAGAAATCGCGGAGGCCGCGGTCTGGCTCTGCTCGGATAAGGCTTCGTTTGTCACCGGTCACGCCCTGGTAGCTGATGGGGGTTGGGTCGCGCAGTGAATTAGAGTTTGATCGAAGACGAGAAAAGTAGGCCGATGGTGGTCTGCGTGGTCTCAACGGCCTTGAGTGTTCCGAGATAAAAGGCGTATCGGGTCGCGGGACAAAATCAACGTAATGCTTATGGTCGAGTTGAGTTAGCGCGCGAGCCAGGCCGCGACTCCCATGCCGAAGCTGATCAAGAGTACGCTGGCGGCATATCGGCGGGCAAAGGCGGGGCTACCCACGGCGCGTGCGATTCCAGCTTTGGTTGCGAAGCTGGCGATCGCGGCGCCGAGGAGCGACCAATAAGCGAGGCCGGTTTCGATTTGACCGTATTTGTGCATGGTGGCCGTGGCCATGGTGAGTCCGTGAAGTTCCATCGTACCGGTAATGAGCGACACGGTCATAACTCCCGCGGAACCAAAATAATCTTTCGCCAGCGCCACTCCCATCAGCACCGCCATAAAGAAAAGCGATAAGCGCAGCACGCCTTTGATATCGAGCGGGGATTTTAGTTCCATTTGGTGTGCATGATCCTGTCGACGCAGGCGCCACACAGTGACGAGGCCAACTATGATGGCGGTAAGAAAACTGGGTAGCAGATTGGCCACCAAATCCCATGAGATAAAAGCGACGATCCCCAAAAGTTCGATCAATGAGGCCGTCAGCGCCGCGATCGCTACAGCTACGTCCGCCGATGAAGATTTTCGTTTAGATGCCCGGGCCATGGACATGGTGACGGCCGTGCTCGAGACAAACCCGCCCAAGAATCCCGTAACCAGGTGGCCCACGCGTGGCCCCCACACTTTTACCAATACATAGCTCGAAAATTCGAGTGTCGCGAGAACGAGAATAATGTAACCAAATTTGCGCGGATTAAAGAGGTTCCACGGATCCAGCGTCCGGTCCGGCATCAGGTTCCACACCGTAATGGCCAAAAGAAGAAGCAAAATCGCGGCTTGCAGTTCAGAGAGTTTAAGTCCCCGAGTCCAAGCGTGAAGGGGGGACTTAGAGATCAAGACGAGCGCGACTAGAGGACCTAGCAGCGCGGAAATCAAAGGTTGAGAATGGGCGGTAAAGCCGAGCGTGAAAACGAGAGCCGCGGCAAACTCCGTGGTGAGACCGCGATCGTGACCGGAGTAGTAGGAAACACCAATCAGAGTCAGGCTAAAGACCGCGATCGCGCCCTGCACCAAAGTGCTGTCGATCCCTCCCGCGACAGCTCCCAAGAGCGCGAGCAAAAGAAATGTGCGAACACCAAGAGCCTTATCGCCCGGGTGGGCCTTTTCGCGTTCGAGGCCAACGAAAAAACCGATCAGGCCGGCTATAAGATAAGGGTAGATGGCCGCAAGCTCAGGCATTTCTCACCTTAGCAGAGTGGTGGGGTCCTGTCTCAAGGCAAAAAAATTCCCGGTTGCCCAGCAAGTGGTCGCCGGGTGGCGGCTCAGCTGGCCGATTATGGGGTGCCGTAAATTGGCATGGTTGCATACAGAGATGACACTCTATGTGTCGTTTAACTTTAGTCATTCTCAGTCTAATCGCTTATAACGCTTCGGCTTTTGACCTGAACCAGCACCGTGTTTTTTCGGTCCTCTTGCTGCCCGGACATCAGGCGGCCGTGGGTGTCGTGGAGAAGGCGTCGGGACTAGCGGGGTTCGCGGTTTGCGCCACTCAAGCCGGACGCTTCGAGAACTGCCAATTGAATCCCGATCAGCGCTTTTCGTTTCAACAGATGCAGCAGGCCGAGAAGAGGTTTGCCAAGCTTCTCGGGCCCAAAGGTCAAACGGCTGAGGAGGCTGGCCGAGAGCTTGGTTTTATCGCAGGGCTGCGTTTAAGCCCCGGGCAGATCGCCGCCTACTATGGATTTAAGCGACTGTTTGGCTCAGACGGCCTTCCGGAAGCCGTGATCGGCCACTATTCCCGCCTTTTTAATACGAATTTAAACTCGCCACCCGCCGTTCAGTTCGACGCCGCGGGTGGGGCAGTGACGCCGTCGGATTTGATTGAAGCGCTACAATTTGCGGCCACTGCCCAGAAATAAAGAGTTTTTTAGCAGTTCAAGTCCAATAAAACAGTCCCCCGCTCGCACGAGATTTGATCTAAGGGCCCTACATGATGAAAACTCATGTGTCGAAGTGTGCCCGCACGCTTCTTTCTTTGTTGCTGGCCGGCCTAATGGCTCAACCTCAGGTGGGGGTGGCCGAACCGCCTGCGCCCGCTCAACCGGCTTCGATCGCAAGGGCTTATAAAGCCTTTCAGCCCATTCGCTCGCTGGAAGATGCCCAGGTCACCATTCAGGCGGCTGAAAGCCGACCTGTGCCAGAGCTACTGGCTCAGGGTGCCGATGATGAGTTTGCTATTCTTGTACAGGCTAATTTTCTGACCAAGTTCGTCGATGATCCGGCTGGATTTCTTCAGTACTATCGAGAAAACAAAAGTCAGTTGATGAGGGATGCCGGGAGCGAAGTGAACAACTGGCAAATGTTTTTGGCCAGCTCCTTTATCCGCTTTAAGTTGATCAAGTCCGAGTCCAATCCGAAATCTTTCGGGCAGTGGATCGATTCCGTCGTGAATAACGAAACCATTCAGCAAACCTCGTGGAAGACTTGGCTTGCCGTTGTGGGCGCGTTTTTAGTCTTACGCCGAGTGTTGGGTACAACCGGGCGATTTGTTGGTGGAGTCGCTCATGGCGCCATGATCGCAGGCCCGGCCGCGGGCTCGGTGAACGCCTTTTTAAATCCACTCGTAACACCGATCAATCAGTGGCTCGCGGTTAAGGGAATCAAATGGGTCGGTCCCTTGGGCATGTGGCTCAATGCCATGCTATGGGAGCGCAAAAAGAAAGCCGGCAAAGAAAGTGCCGCCGACTTAAGCAAAGCTAAAGAAGCGGTCGATCACCTCCGTCGCATGGTGGAGGGTGAACATTATCGAATGAGCTCGGAGCAATGGCAGGCCAACCGCAACGCGCTGATGGGGTTGTGGAATAAGCTTCAGTTTATGTTTGGTTTGATGCCCGATGCGTACAAGTTCGGCCGCGACCGCCACGTCGACCTCTTAGTGATGCGGCAGCGCGATTTTGCCCAGGCGGCGATGAACTCGGTGAATGCGGCTGAAGTCCAGCGGCAGGGTGCGGAGATGGTATTAGACCGGATGATTTCACGGGGCGCCGATGCCCAAAGGGTACAAGCGATATCGGATAATCTTTTAAGCCTAAGCGAACAGCTTGTACAAGCTGAGCGTGAGGTGGCTCCGGAGCGGGCCAGCGAACTGCGCGCGGCTGTGGAAGGCGCCCGCGGCGAACTTTTAGCTCTTGGCGCTACGCCCGGGCAGGCCGAGCGTGTGGTCGAAAACTATCGCAACAGCTTTGCATTCAAACGGCAGGGCGCGGCGATGCTGGCGGCCCAACTGATCAACGACGCCATGTTTGCGGAAACGATTGAAGGCGGCCGCAAACTTTATGAAGTTATGATGAACAATACGGCACTGAATCATATGCACGGAATATTTAAGGCCGAAGTAAAAGAAATATTAGGGAAGTTGAATTTCACCATCGAAATCAAAGAAGCCGAAATCAAGCTGGATGCGCAGTTGGAGGCTCGACAGGGTGAAGCGCTCGAGCGCGTGACTGAAATCAATAAGGGTCGCGAAGGTTCGCGCGCCACCAGCCAACCGGGAAGCCTCACGGCTGAACCGGCTCGCACGGGAGCTGAGAGAGCCGTTGAAGCAGCGGGGCGAGGCAAACGATGATCCTGCGCCGCCTCGGCTCAGTCATTTTAGCCGGGGTCGTGTTGGTCACGACGTCCACCGCGCACGCTCGCGACTCTCGCATGTCGCGGGAGCATGTTTTAAATATCGTTCAAAAGATCAATTTCAATGGGATGCCTAAGGCCTTTCAACATATGCGCGATCTCAAGGTCAACCCAGCCAAGGTCAATGAGACCCTAAGCCGACTGGTGCAATCACGACCCGCCGAAATGACCGCTCACCTCGGGCAAACACTCCTGTTCTTGCTTACGGTCACCGGAGTGGAAGTAGTGATGGCGGAGCTTCAGCGCCGCGGTGAAGGCAAGCCATCGGATGCAACTCTGGCCGAAATGGCCGGAATTGCGGCTTCACATGTTTTGGATTCGGGAAGCACGTATGTGGCCATTCTGGGAGCGGGCTTAGCGGATTTGGGTGTGAAGTACCCGGCTCAGGCGATCAGCGCTTGGTTGGCCGACGCCAAGGCGCGACCGATTCTGCATCAAAGTCTGGCCTATAGTATTCGAGTGACCGGCGGTCTGTTCGGTTGGGAATTCGGAGCCACGCTCTGGCAAGAGGCGGCCATGCTTCTCGAAACACAAGAGGAGTTTGAGCGCAGCAAATCGCTCTTTGGGATGCTCGGCGGAAGCTTGCGCAGTCTCTATTCTGCCTCTCCCCGCGACGCCAAGGATGCGCAGCTTTTAAAAACCATGTCATGGAACCTGATTCGAGTGGCTCTGGTAGAGCAAGAACTGCGATCACAGTGGGTCGATGTCACCTTCCGGACTCGTATTATGAATGGCGAAACGGCGATTCTCACCGCGGCCCTGGCTGCAGCCGGCGTCGGGACAATGCTCGTTCCGGGCGGGGGAACCGTAGTTGGATTTATCTTCGGCGCGGGAGCCGTATTGATCGCCATCAACATTCCAGAGGCCATCAAAGACAGCGTCACCGGCGGACTGCAAACCGTGCGGATGGGAATGCAGCGTGGCCGCTTGCGAACGGTCGAAATGGAACTGCGCGAGCCCATCCGTCGTCGCGTCAGCTTGATCGGCCTGGACCGCAGTTCGCAGCGGGTCGAGTCCCTGTTGAAATGGCGCCGAACTTTGCGATCGTCCTACATTACGATTGCTCTGGAGCGGGCCCGACTGGTTTTTAAAGGTGTGTTTCGCACTCGAGGTACACCGACCACTCCTGTAGTGGCCCGTGAGCAGCTCCGTACGGTCTTTACAGATCTGCAAAACTTTTTAATGGAACAGGCGCAGGTGACTGAGCAGCTCGGGAAGATGGCGTCGTCGCATCCGAATCCGTCCCTAGCGCGACTTCTAGAAGAGGAGCAGGGTCGGGTACTGGATCTCTCCTCTTTTTTCCTGCAGGTCGGCTTGGAACTCGATCAAATCGGTGAATCCGACGCCGCCAAGGCCGAGTTTAAGACTCTCGACGCCCATGTGCAGCACTTCATTAAGTTCGTTGAAACCAGCTACGCCCGCGGGTTCGACGAGAACAGCCTCTACGCTAATGCGGCCTCACGCTAAAGATCGGCCAATCTCTCGGCTGCGAACTTTTGCAGATTCGGGAGAGATCAAGCGATTCACCGATCACGACATGCATATCAAGATAACGGTAAGTGGCCAGGCGACCAATAAAGGTCACGCCCTTTTCGGCGTCGGCAAGCTGAATGTATTGATCAAGGAGTTCTTTGTCGTGCGTGAGTCGCAAGGGGTAGTAGGGCGTATCCTCGGGCTCGGCTAGTTTGCTGTACTCGCGGAAGCAAACGGTGTCGTCATGATTCTCCCACGGAGCGAAGTGTTTGTGTTCGGATATGCGTGTGTACGGCACGGACTCTTCGCAGTAGTTAATCACAGCATTGCCTTGAAAGTCGCCGCTCTCTTCGAAACGCTCAAAAACCAGACTGCGATACTTCAGGCGACCCAGCTGATAATTAAAAAAACCGTCGAGCGGCCCACTATAGAACAGGTGCTCGAACTCGGACCTACTGGCCGGGTCAAAACGCTCGCCTAGGCGCACCTCGATTTCGGGGTGATCCAGAATCTTCTCCACGATCCGGGTATAGCCTTCCTCGGGAATGCCCTGATACTTGCTGTTGTAGTAGTTGTCGTCGTAGTTGAAGCGAACCGGCAGTCGCTTTAGAATTGAGGCGGGCAGTTCGCGCGGTTCCACCCCCCATTGCTTTTTGGTATAACCATAAAAGAATGTTTCATACAGATCACGGCCCACGAACTTTAAGGCCTGCTCTTCGAACGAATGGGCTTCACGAATGGATTGGTCGCCTATGGAACTTAAAAAATCGCGAGCCTCCGCGGGCGAAAAGCGTTTGCCAAAAAACTGATTGATGGTGAGAAGGTTGATCGGGAGCGAGAATACCCCGCGAGCGGTGTGAGCTTTGACGCGGTTAATGTACGGACCAAATCGGCTCCAACGCTGGATGTACTGCCACACGTCGACACGCGAAGTGTTGAAAATGTGAGGACCATAGTGATGAATCATCACCCCCGTTTTTGCATCTCGGCTGGTGTGGCAGTTGCCGGCGACATGAGGGCGTTCGTCAAAAACAAGCACTCGGTAACGCCCGCTTTCGGCCAGCTCTCGGGCGAGCACGCTCCCGGCGAATCCCGCTCCGGCAATCGCGAGCAATGGCTTCATGCGGACGCGTCTCGTGTATACCGGCTTAAGGCCTGTTCGAATGTCGGCATGACGGCCACTCTTTCGCTCTCTAGAACACTGTAGCGCGGGCGCCGGGCCGGCGAGCCCAAGTGATTCACCGAGCAGCCGACAATGCGGTTCCGGTCTACGCCCATCTGTTCTGCCACCCAGCGGGCCCATTCGGCCCAACTGGTCGAACCGCGATTGGCGAGATGGAGAATTCCCGTTTCACGATCGGCCAACAAATCCAGGCAGGCCCAAACCAAATCGGGTACGTAAGTAGGAGACACGACGGCATCGTCGGCCACTCTCATGGTTTTTTGCGTACTTAGGTTCTGCTGAATCTGGCGGATAAAGTTATGGCGGTCCCAGGGACCAAAAAAAGCGCTGGTGCGAATCACTAAAGCTCCGGGATGAATACTCAGCACGCATTTCTCGGCGTCGGCTTTAGTTTTACCGTAGACGTTGAGGGGCGCCACCGGATGGCTCTCGCGATACGGGTCGATGCGCTCGCCGTTGAATACAAGATCGCTCGAGAAGGTGAGAAGGGGCAGTTTTTTATCGGCGCAAAACTCGGCCAGATTTCTGGGCCCCATCACATTTTCGCGACGGCAGCGCTCGCCATCTTTCTCGGCCTCATCGACCCGCACGTATCCGGCCGCATTAATTACGGCCCAGGGAGATATTTCTCCTAAGCTTTTGCGGACCGCTTCGCTTGAGGCGATATCCATGTCTTTTCGTGAAAGAAGGATATAGTCGATTCCGCGCCGCTCGCAAACCCGGGCAAAGGCCTGCCCCAGGGTGCCTGAGCCCCCGGTGATGACCAGCGGTGTTTTTTTATTTCGCGGTTTACTTCGGACCGGATCGCTGCTTTGACCAAATATCACGCGCTGCGGTTCATGCCAGTATCCCGCTCGATCGAGCAAGGGATGGGTAAAACTCTCGCCCGCCGCCATGTTGCGAATCACTTCGGCCAAAGCCGTAGGTCTAAGCCCACGGGCACGAATGTCGAACGCACCGGCTTCATAGTGGCCATCGCAGCGAGTGCAAAGCGATGTCCAGTCGTAATTGCCCAGTGCGCTCCACGGCGTGATCGCTCGAATATCGACGCCTTCCTCTCGGAGCTCCAGCGCGTTTTCATAGATTTCCTTCACCCAGCGCAGCTGCGCCTCACGACCGCCCCCGGTAAAAACCTCGCTGATCGCCATCGGGGTTTGGAATCGCTTCCACGCCTCGCGAAAAAGTTCTTTCGGCGGGACAGGAGCGGACTGACCGGTGTCCACGGCTCCCACGTCGGCGTAGCGGTCGACGCCATTTCCGCCATGAGTGTGTTTGGGGTAGATATCCAAACGATGATCCAAAAAGCGGGTGCTCAGCAAATAGTGATTCAAACCAATCAAATCGGGGCGAAGGGCATTTTCGAGAAGCCAGTGCAGGTCTTCTTGGCTGACTCCGTTCTTCAGTAAGTGTTTATGAAAGTAATGGTCACTGTTCACTCGGCCCATCAGCAAATCGAGGGAGAGCCAACGCCTCTCATTTTCGTAATCAGCCTGATAACGGAGCTTCGAAGTCGAGAGAGTTTTTCCCAGATCCTCAGTGGTGAGAAGGCGAGCCCCGGGGTTCACTTTCCGAATCTCACGCATAGAGAGAATGGTGCCTTTCACTTGTTGCATCAGCATGGCGAAGAAACTCTTAAGACTGCGGTGATGGGGGTACCACTCGCCATACAGTCCGCTAAATCGAGCCGTCGTCAACGGCTCGTTCACGGGAGTGTAGAGGTTAATCCACGGATACCGCTCCGCTACGATCCGAGCGTAGCGCGCCAACTTCTCGGGGAACTCGGGGTCGAGCAGGGACGTGTAGGTCGGACCACTGCCGTGGTGAATCAGGCCCACGATGGGGTCGAGTCCGTGCTCCCGTAGCTGGCTGAGTTTAGGATCAATTTTAGAAAAGTCGCAGTGGTCGAGCGATTGCGGGGCGACGTGCTCCCATAAAACAGGGTAACGGACTTTTTTTATACCCAAACTGTGAATGCGCTCAATATCTTCTTCGCGCAGCCAGTGTCCCAGCATTTTGCACTGATCATTGTAGACATCATTCACTCGGTTGATCGTGCACTCTATGCCGGTCCACACTTCCATCACGTCGTCCTCACGGCCGAAGAACTGTTGGCGTAGGGAGTTTGAAAGGCATCGGCCTGGTACTCGATGTTGGCCATATTTTGCCAAGTCTTGTCCCAAGAAAGGTCTTTGAGAAAGCCGTCAACGCGAGATCGCCAATCCGGGTTTTGGGTGTCTTTAAGGGCCAGTTCAATCTTGTCAATAAAATCGATGGGGTTGTCCGCGATATGCACGAGATTTTTATCGCCATAGGGAGAAACCACGTCTTTGACGGGCGTGGAGACTACAGGTTTGCCACCGGCGAGATATTCGGGAGTTTTTGTCGGACTAATGAAGCGCGTGGATTCATTCATCGCGAACGGAAGAATGGCCACGTCCCAGTGCGCGAGATACTGCGGAAGTTCTCTGTATTCCTTCTTACCTAAGTAGTGGATATTTTTCGAGCGGGGAAGATCCCCGTCACTGATCTTGGCGATGGGGCCAAGAAGAATCACATGCCAATCGGAACGTTGGCGCGCGATCGTCTCAATCAACCCGAGGTCCGCGCGCTCATCAATTACGCCGTAGAATCCCAGGCGAACACGGGGGATTTGGCGTTGGTCGGCCGGATCTGAAACTTCCCCTCGAGCTCGGGCAAAGTGATCATAGTCGATGCTGCTTGGAAACGGATACACGCGAGGGTGGAATCTCTTTTTGACTTCATAAAGAGATTGCCCGCCCGTAAAAATCCAATCGGCTTTGTGAAACAGTTCCTTCTCGAGAGTTAAGAGCTGTGCTGGAGCATTCTTAAAGGCCGACAACTCGTCCATGCAATCGTATATGACATAGTCCGGGTTCAAGCCGCGCGAGAAGAGGAGCGCCATGGGCGTATAATACCAAAGCGTGTAGTTCTGAATCGTGTAATCCTGAATCAGGCCGTGAAGGAGTTCCTCGAGCGTAGAGAGGACCTCATCGCGATCAAATTCCACCGGAAAATGCGGTGTTACGATAAACAGCTGACGTTGCCGGGGACTCACCTCCAAATACGGTGAGGAACACTCGTCAAAAACCGGCTCTTCTACAAAGTAGACACGCCGGTGCTTTGCATAGCGGGTCATCAGATGCTGCGGACGTTGAAAAACAAAATCCCAGCGCAAGTGCGACAGACAGATCAGATCCGTGTTTAAACACCGTTTTTTTGCAAGCGACGTGTAACTCATATCCTTCATTTTCACCTCATGGTTCAGTTTCTGTTTTGCAAGATCGGTGAAATACTCACGGTCTCTTTTAGTTAGGTGAGATTACTTGGAAAAACGGCGAAGGGGGCAAAGATGAACGAGGAAGTGAAATTGAAAAATTCCGTTCTTGACACTGTGTTGTACCAAAAAGGGTTGGAGGTTCATCCGGAGTATCCGCGCAAACAGTTTCGCCGTGAACGCTGGCAATCTCTGAATGGGGCCTGGCAATTCACCTTCGACGAAACTGCTCGGAGTCTGCCCGCTGAGATTCAAAACTGGGATCGAACAATTGAGGTTCCGTTCGCGCCCGAAGCCGATGCGAGCGGCATCGGCGATCGCGGATTTCATCCGGTGTGCTGGTATAAGAAAAATTTCAAAGCGGAGAAGCAAAGCGATCGACGCGTGCTCCTCCATTTCGGCGCCGTCGACTATCGTGCGCGCGTTTGGGTGAATCATCTTTTTGTCGGATCCCATGAGGGTGGCTACACGCCCTTCACTTTTGATATCACGGACTCGCTCACCGACGAGGGTGACAATATCGTGCATGTTTGCGCGGAGGATGACCCTCATGATCTCACCAAGCCGCGTGGCAAACAGGATTGGCAACTCAATCCGCATAGCATTTGGTATCCGCGCACGAGCGGCATTTGGCAGAGCGTGTGGCTAGAAGA
>JALHOQ010000070.1 GCA_022842925.1 Bdellovibrionales bacterium | reverse complement strand
GTTGTGAGTCGTGACTTTGCCCGGGCCGAGTTGTGAGTCGTGACTTTGCCCGGGCCGAGTTGTGAGTCGTGACTTTGCCCGGGCCGAGTTGTGAGTCGTGACTTTGCCCGGGCCGAGTTCGCACCGATAATATCCTGAAACAAAAATTCAACCGCACCGCAGGTAGCGTGTCGGCGCCGAGATCTTACTTTCTGCATCACCTGCGCTGCGGTAAGATTCATATTTCTAGAAACTATTTATTGACGGAAAATTCGACTCACGACAATTCGATTTACGAAACGCATTGGATGTGACCCTCGAAAATTATAAAAATCCCGAATGACTACTCGCTCAGCCTATCCTGGCGGGCCTCTTAAGCGATTCGGATTGCGTCACTCCTCATGCCAAAATCCCACTCAAAAACCCGTGCTATGTTAGCTGCAATTCAGGAGGTGGAAGTGCATAATCAATCGCAGTACAAAGCTAAAAATAGATCCCAGTTCGGGAATCAAACTCAAATCGTAGATCAGGTTCATCAACGTGCGCAGCTGGCGGTCGAAAAGTTTAAGGCTTGTGAAGTGGAACTTCTCGAAGCGCTCGAACAATGCGAACGGCACCGGGTGTTTTTGGCTTTGGGCTTCAACTCGCTCTTTACTTATGCGACGGGAAGCTTGGGGCTGTCGGAAGATGTGGCTTTCATCTATATAAATGTGGCTCGCAAAGCCCGCGACTTTCCGGCGCTCAAAGCTGCGATCGCAGATGGCTCGATCACTGTGTCGAAAGCCGTTCGCCTCACTAAGATTATGAACAAAGAGAATGAGAAGCATTGGCTCGAGATGGCAAAAACGTCTAGTAAGCGGGAACTTGAGAAGCTGATCGCGACCGAAAACCCACGTGAGGCTGTTGCTGAGCGTATCAACTTTGTCAGTGCCGATCGAATGGAGATGGAACTGGGGATTTCGGAAAAGCTGATGATTCGGCTGCGGAGAGCTCAAGATGTGATCAGTCAGAAACGGCGTCGGCCCGTGAGTCTCGAGGAAACTATAGATGTGATTTGCTCTGAGTATCTTCGACGGGAAGATCCTGTTGAAAAAGCCGAAAGACAGCTTGCCAAGGGAAAATTGCGGGATAATTTTTCGCAGTTAGCCGAGCAGCAGCAACTCGGCCCGGGCCAAGTTCAATCGAATCGAAAATCAACTGACAAATTTAAACTACGCCGGCCGCTGCCGAGTTTTATCCGGCATCGGATTACCCTTAAATTTAAAGGTCAGTGCGCGTATCAAAATGAAAACGGTCAACGTTGTCAGCAACGTCGGTTTTTGGACGTCCATCATATTAAGCCGCTGAGCGAAGGAGGCGCCGATAATCTTGAGAACCTGGAGCTACTCTGTTCCGGCCATCATCGCCTAAGGCATGGAGCCAGCGGCGGCGGCGCCAAATAAAAAACCCCGGCTTTCATTCAAGCCGGGGTCCACCAGTCCTGTTTGTTTTTAGGGCCTCAAGTCACAAAATCCGATTTAGAAACAGCCACCCAAGTTGAGTCCGCCGTAGCCGACAGACACACAGGTTTGGTTGCCGTTGTAGTAACCTTGCAAGGGGTAGTTGTAGTGATAGCTATAGTCGTCGTAGTACGGAGTTCCTTGCGTGTACTGATTCAACAAATCTGCGCGCATACACTGCAGCTGTCCTGAAATCACAACCGGTACATACTGAATGCCATACTGATAGTAGTAAGCATCACAGCCGTAACCCTGGTTCTGATACTGACCCAGGTTCTGATTGTTGTTGTACTGACCGGCATACGCACCTGCGGGAAGCGCTGTTCCAGGAGTACACGTCACAATCTGACCTGTGACTGTCGTGTAGTAGTTGTTCGGAGCCGCCGGGCACACTTGATTCATTGTGCTCGGATTACATGGCGTGGTCGTACCAGCCAATGTATAGGTTCCGTATGCTTGGTTATAAACGCAGGCGCTAGCTGCCGGAGTCGAAGCAGCTGAGCTGGTCTTCTTCTTCTGGCAGGCACCCAAAGCCATCACGGCGATAACGGCCAGTGCAGCGGTTGCCATAGTGTTTAACGGTTTCATGGGACTCCCTCCCTAAATAGTTAATAAAAACTCGAGCCATAAGCGGCTCACATTGGGGGTATATTCCAAAGCCCGTGCCAGTTTTGTAAAAAATATACGTGTATTTGGGTAAAAATGGTGACGGATTCCGTCACTGCCGAGGGAGTCCCAGCACAGGGAAAGCCTCCCGATTCACATAAAATTGTAGTTATTCCGATAGCTTATGCGGGCTCGGGAGCAAACAATGGGGGGCTAGCGCAAAAGGGGCGCTGTCTTCGCCACCCGCCATGTCCTATATATCCCTACCGTCCGACCTTCCCTTTAGGCATCATTATTTAGAAGTGGGGGGAAAATTATGCAGCATCTAGTGAAGCGCTTTATCTGGTCTGCCGCCGCAATCCTGCTCTGGGCTAAGACCACGGAAGCCGCCTCCCCTTATAAACAGACCCTTACCACAAAGAAGAACAACTACGCCCTCGACGGCGTATTTATCGGAGGGAAGGCCGGGGCGGGCACCTCGCTCCTGAATGTTCGCCGCATATTTTCACCCAAAGCTCAGATGGAGCGGGTGGTACTGGATCTCGGCGACAAAGATGCCAAACCCGCCGGTAAGAACATCGGCTATTTTCAAGTCAGCCTGGATTCGGCGGAGAATCGCGCCGTGATCGATCTCTCGCAACTTAAGCTTTCGCGCGTGTCCGAAAAGGCCGTGCAAAACCTCTTTAAAAAGAGTCCGAACGTAGAAAAAGTAAACCTGACCTTGGATCCCGAAGACAAAGCCGCGACGATGGTGATCCATTTCAAAAGACCGGTGAAGATGGAAGTGTTCCAACAGCTCAAAGCCAACGAACCCGGCCGCGTGGTACTCGATTTCACTCCCAAGGTGAAAACCACCAAAAAATAAGGGGGGTACGTGATTGCACTGTTCAGCCTCCCCCTTTTTCTCAATCTCATCGCCAACGCCGCGACGCCAGTGGATCCGGCCCAGCTCGCAGCCAAGCTCGGCGCCATCGGCCTAAAGTTCTCGGCCCAAAACTGTGAAGCGCGAAATCTGAATGAAGGGCGCGGCGGCCAGCTCGCCTTTACCGAAGTCACACTCGGCTGCGGCCACCTCACCATACAAATCGAAGCCACGCATCCCGTTCAAAGCGCCCTCGTCAAAGGCCAGATCAATACGGAGGTCGCTCGCATCCAGGAAGTCTACGGTGCGAGCAAGAACCCGTACGCGGGCTATGTTTCGCAAACGGCGCAATGTCCGCAAAAAGACAATCTTTGGCAGGGCAAGAACGCCGGTCAGCCTTTCCTGATCGGGCGTGTGACCGAGCGGGGGGCATGGGGCGCGTGTGGCAAATCGACCACTGACAATTGGGCGGCGCTCACGTTTATTGAAAGTCGCCAGGCCCTGACCAAAATCCGCATCCAGAGCCAGAAGCCCACCGAGCGAACAAAGTTCAGCACGGACGCAAAAGAATTCCTGCTCCAGCTCAAGGCCGGTCAATGAAGCAGGCCGCCGCCGCTGCTCTCGCCATTCTACTGATCAGCGCCGTGGCTTACTTTTACGTGCGCGCTGAGCGAACCCAACAACTAGCCGATAGACAGAAACCGAACATCCTCCTCCTGAGCTTTTGTTCCCTTCGCCCCCAGCACTTGCGCGCCTATAACACTGAGGCGGAGGCACTGCCGGCTCTGGATCGGTTCTTTAAAGAGAGTCTGATCTTCACCAATGCAATCAACGGACTACCGTGGACCAACGTCACCAATTACGTCGTGCCCTCCTCGCTGCGGGCACTGGGCTATAGCAACGCCAAACGCAAATCCTTACGCATTCCCCTGGTGCCCATTCACAAAAACATGCCCATGAATGAGCTCAATGATGAACTCGACTTCAACGATCCCGCCGTGCGCAACTACGAGCTGGGATATCGGGAAGGTTTAGAGGCGCTTAAAAAAGCGATTACCACCACCAAGGTGCGGCCGTTCTTTTATTCCGTGCACCTTAAGTACATGCATTTTCCGATGATCGACGAAGTGAACCAGAAGGATCTTTGGCGTCGCGAGTTCTCTAAAGAGGCCGCATCCACCCTCGAGCGCTACCTCGCGGCGCCAGCCCGCTATCCCGAGAAAGCGGCTCTGCTGCTGACGCTATTCGCCGATCCGGGAATGGTTAAGGACAGTCCTTTTGTTCGCCGATACACCGAAGGTCAGCCGCGGGTTCGAATTGGGCAGATCTACCAGGTGCTTTCGGACCCAGCGCTTCTTGAGGCGTGGAAGAAAAGCGAAGGCTATGCCACCGATATCAAAATCCTGCACGAGAGCTATCAGCTGAAGCTGCGCAATCTCGACCGCCAGCTCGCCGAGGTGCTCGATCTTTACGGGCGCGACGACTTGAAGAGCACAACTTCCGTCATCATCACCGGTGATCACGGGGAATCCCTGCTCGAGAATGATCTCTTCCTTCATGCCAATCATATTTATGACGAGCAGATCCGCTTCCCGATGGGTATTCGCGCCGCCGGCCGCCCTAAGCCCGGTCGCATTCCAGAACAATATTCGATGGATCTTAAAAACAAGCTTCTGCAGATCGTGGCCGAGACCAACGCGGAGCCGGAGCCGATCCAAACCTACGTACGCGCGGCAGGAGATGCGGTTTACGTACGCAACTGTCAGGGAACCGTAGATGGCCTTCGCACCGGCAACGGCTATAAACTCGTTTCGGATCTGACTGGGTTTCATCTCTACGACGTGGCTGCGGATCCGCTACATCTCAACGATCTACGATTTACAGAGCCCAAGATCTTTTTCCAATTAAAGGAACTCTTTTTGCAGACCAAGACCCGGCCGCAAAATCTGCTGGCCTGCGATACCACCGAAAAACGGGGCACGCCTCTGCATTCCAAGCCGCACGAGCGGAAATATCAGTAGAGCTCTTCCGCAGCATGGCGAACGAAGGAGTTGTCGACATAGGATGTAATGTCAACTTCGCGATCGAGCACGCGGTGTTTGACGAGCAGCTTTTGCCAATCGTTCAGCAATTCCGTTTGGACTTCAGGGACTCGCCTGTGCTCCGGGAGATTTAAGCCATCGAAGTCGATCTCAATCTGCAGTCCCTTTGCCCCTTCCCGCGTCCTCTCGGCGGTCGGCATGGCGAATTCGGCTCGGGACCGGCGCATATAGGCTAGAACGATTTTTTGAACCGTGGTTGGATGATCTTTTACGAAATCCCGATGAAAGATCAAAACGCTCATGCTCATTTCGGGATTGATCCAGTCCAAAGGGCGATGGATGTGGACCGGATACTTGTACTTGTCGATCCACTTCATGATCGATAGAGCATGCCCGTATACGGCGTCCAACTCTCCGCGCGCGAGCATTGAACCAAAGACATCGTCCTTGATATTGGATATCAGCTTTACATCCCGGTCAGGATCCAAGCCGTGCTGGGAAATAAACTCGCGCAGAACCACTTCGTCGCCGCCCGCTGAGCGCCGGGCACCAAAGCGAAGACCTCGCAACGATTCCCGACCGTCAATTTTCACGCCGTTGCGGGCGACCAGGGCGTGACCAGCGCCGTCCTTAACATCATGACCGAGCTCGGCCACAGCCACAATCGGAGCGCCATCCTTTACAGCTCTAATAAAAGCCGTTTCTCCCACCGTCGCACCCTGAAACGTCCTTTGAGTAACCATTCGCACGAGTTCGTCGCCCGTGGCCTTGCCGACGTTGCTGGTTTTTCGGTCCACCGTCAAATCGGGCATGGGGAAGTAGTTTTTGGAGCGTAAATACCGAGTCATCAACTCCACATCCACGCCCGTCTTTTCGAATTCGCGAAAAATTTTGGTGCGATAGAGAATGATGGTACGCCCGCCGTGAAAATAACCGATGTTTACTTTTCCATCCCAGCGTTTTTCGTCGGGCGGCATTATGGCCTGGCCTGGTGGCGGGGCCATGATGGTGGTCACGGGCACAGGCGCGGGAAAGAGAAGCCGGAGCGCGAATATCATGGCCACGGTCAGACTCGTGGCGACCACAACCAAAAGCGCCTTCTGTTTCATTGCAGCAGCGACCTTCCGTCGAGCTTAGGCGTGATGGCCTCGGTCTCGAAACCGTAAAGCTCGAGCAGGGTCGGGGTAAAATCGCGCCGGTCGGCGGGGCCGCGCACGTCCTTGCTTCCGGCTACCCAAAAAGTTTCGGGTGCGTTTCGATGTGAATTCTGGCGTTCGTCGAACCCATGGTCGCTTAAGACGTAAATTTTTAGTTCGCGCTCGCCGGCGTGCTCGTGGGCGAAGTCGAGCAACTCCTTAAGGCGACGATCATTGTCCTCAAGGGCTTTGATGTATTCTTGAGAGGCCTCGCCGAAAAGGTGACCCTGCTCGTCGGGCTCTTCAAAGTGGATGAACGCGAAATACGGCTTTCCCTCTCGCGCTTGCAGTTCGGCAATGGCCGCTTTCAGCACGTTGTCGCCGCCGCCGAGTTCATTGCGATAAACGTCTAGGGCCTTTAAAGCGTTGTAGTAAGGTTCGCCCGAGCGTTCGGCGAACTGCTTGGGTGCACCCTTGCGCGTCGGAGCGGGGCTGTCCTCGTCCCAGTAATGAGTTTTTCGCCGAGTGTCGTCGAAGCGCGATTTGCAGTTGATGCAAATCTTGTGTGGTCCACGAGCGCCAATATTGTTGATTTTGCCGCTGAGAAAAAGAGTATGAATCCCGTCGCCGTAGCGGCCCTTAAGCCGCTCAAAAATCGTCAAGCCGGCGGGAATGGGCTGATAATCCCGGTTGCTGTGTACCCCCGTCGTGGCGGCGCTATAACCGGTAAAGATCTGCGTCCATCCCGCTTTTGTATCCGAACGGGCTTCACCCACATTGGCCTTGATGTAAGTTCCTTGCTCAATCAACTCTTTCAAGTTTGGAAGGCGACCTTCGCTCAGAAGTCTCTCAATCGTTTGCCGACGGGAACCGTCCCAGCCAATGGCAAGAACGGAAAACTGCGGAGGATCACTCGAAGCCACACGCGAGCGCAGCCCGGAATTGCGGAGCGACTCAGTGCCGAAAATCACAGCAAAGACCAAAGCCGGCAGCCCGAGAACCGGTACTCCGAACCAAAGCCAATTTCCCCACCACTTCGGCACTAGTACAACTCTTCAATCACGGTTTTATATCGTTCGTCGACCACGCGCCGCTTAACCTTGAGCGACGGTGTCAGTTCGCCTCGCTCGACCGAAAAGTCATCGGGCAGAATGGCGAAATTCTTTATGGTTTCAAAACTTGATAGATTTTTGTTCACTTGCGCGATTTCCTTTCGCACCAATTCTTTCACATCAGTGTGCTGAATGAGAGATTTAAAGTCACGAAAGGGCCAATTTTTTTCTTTGGCCATGGTTTTCACGTAGCCTTCATTCAATGTAATCAGGGCCACGATGTATTTGCGCCGGTCGCCATGAATCAGGGCATGGGAAATCAAAGGGTTCAGTTTCAGCAGACCTTCCAATTTTTGCGGGGCCACGTATTTGCCACCCGAAGTTTTGATCAGGTCTTTTTTTCGATCGGTGATGCGAAGATGACCGCGCTCACTGAACTGGCCGATATCGCCGGTGCAGAAGTAACCGTCTTTGAAAGCGGAGGCCGTTGCGGCATCATCTTTAAAATAACCGGTCATCACTTTTTTGGATTTGACCAGAATTTCGCCGTCCTCGGCTAGTTTAATTTCCACATCGGGTAGGGGCTTGCCGACAGTGCCAAACTCAAAGGCCCCCGGCGTATTGACGCAGATGGCAGCCGTGGTCTCAGTCAAGCCGTAGCCTTCGAGCAGAAGCAACCCGGCCTGGCTAAAAAAGTCCGCCAGTTTTTTCTCAAGAGGAGCGCCGCCACTTACAACAAAGCGCAGATTGCCGCCCAAACCCTCGCGCAGCTTGCGGTAGATCAGCACATCCGCCGCTAAACGGGGAAGGAGGGACGGCCGTCCGCTTAGAAGAGTAAAAACCTGTTTGCGGATGGGGTGACCTTCGATCTGCGCCAGGAGACCGGCGTAGATTTTCTCAAAAATTCGCGGCACACCCATCATCACCGTCGGTTTAACTTCCGCTAAGTTGGTGCGCAGCCGGTCAATGCTCTCGGCAAAACTCATAGTAAAGCCCAAGTACATATGCAGCCACAACTCAATCCGGCCCATCACATGGGCAAAGGGAAGAAAGCAGAGAGTGGAATCCATCGGCGAAATGGGAAACGCGCGGCAGACGTCTTCGACCTCACTCATGATTTGGGTGTGAGTCAGCATGGCGCCTTTCGGCTCTCCTGTCGTGCCCGAAGTGTAAACGATCGAGGCGAGGTCGTTCAAACCGACAGCCTTGGCCTGATCTTTAAAGTACGAACTGGACGCTCCGAATTTATTCAGTCCGAAGCCCAGAAAATGTTCCCACCCTGAGACCGGGCAGGGGGAGGAGACCCCGTCTACGCCTTCGCGGCCGGGATCCATGCAGACGACGTGTTCGACAGATTTGCAGCGCTTCGCGATCACTTCCCACTTGCGCAACTGGGATTGATCTTCCACCACCAGCACGCGAGGTTCAGCATGCTTAAGAATCCACTCCACTTCTTCAGGCTTATTGCTTTGGTAAATCGGCACGGTGACCGCGCCGATTCCCAGAATGCCGAAGTCCATGGCCGCCCACTCGAAACGGGTGTTCGCCAAAACAGCGACGCGGTCGCCCTTTTGAATCCCGAGGCTGGCGAGACTCAATCCGACCGCCTCACACGACTTATAATAATCGCTCCAGGTTAGCGGCAGCCAATCTCGATGCCGTTTAAAGCGCAGCGCGGTCCAAGTATTCGGCCGGTCGGCCGAGCTTAATAGGTGTTGAACGATGGTTGTGGTCATGGGACAGCGGTTAACACGGAGGTCAGTCCGCGTCTACCGGCTTTAACGCTGTTGTGGATCCTTCAAATTCATATTTGGGCGAGTATCGGAAGTGGGCCCGCGCGAATTTTTACGGGGATTGAGCTGCACCATCCTGCGTTTGTCGGTGGGGATTGATATTACGGTCTCTTCAAAGCTGTTGCCGCTGGCGGTTTCCGCCTTGATTTTGATCGGAGTGCCGCCGGGAACTACGATTTCACGAGCCGTACTCTTACGTAAAGGATACTGTTTTCCATTCACATAGAGTCGAGCCGCCTGAGGCGGAAAGATCTCCACATCGAGATAGGCGATGTTGAGCTTCTGCAGTGTGACGTCTAAGCGGTGACCCAGGGTTTCACGGGTCACATTGGCGACCTTGAATTCGGCATAACCTCTTTTGCGGATGGTCACAGTAAAAGTGTCATAAACGCGAAGCGGACTGGGAGTCACTTGACCGGTCGGTTGCTCATTGATCCAGATCTCAGCTCCAGACGGATTCGACGTAATGACCAAGCCCTGCGAAATTCCGGGTTCTGGGTAGCCACTTCCTGGATTGTTCGTGACCGTGCGTTCGGGGCAATTCGGACCGACGCAGGGATCGATCGGAGGATCGCCATCCTTACGAATGGAAACGTCCAGCAGCTGGTGCACCGGACCCAAGTAGGGATCGAGCATCACGATGACGGGCTCCATCGAGCTCGTAAAGTATTTCGCCAAATAGGAATAGATGCTTAAACAAAGCATGGCGAAGACCACGAAGGTCGCCGCGCGCATGCCGCCCGCGCCTTCGGCCTTATGTTTGCGAGTGGCGGACTGACCTGAAATCGTGGCTGAATTATTGAGACTACGAAGCTGCCGTGAGCTGGCTATATCCGGAGGCGCCGCGGGCACGGGTAGATCGGGAGCGTTCAGGACATCGCCGGCCTTAATCTCGATGGGCTGAATCCGCGATGCGCTCGTTGAGCCTTGTCCAATCGCGTTCTGTAAAGCATCGTCGTCGAGCAGACTCGCGGCCGAGGATTTCTGATTGGTCACCCTATGCAATCCGGTGGGAACGCCGTCGGTCCCTTCGGGATCTGGAATTTGCGGTAGATCGCCGGTGTTGGCGATGATTGTCTCGTTGCTCAGCTGAAGACTGGGGCTCGAGATTTGTAGATTCGGGTGAGAGTCGGTGCGGATCGAGAGCGCCTCCGGATTGTCAGTGGCCGTGACGAAGTCGCTGTTCGAATCTGTCCGTACGGTCGTAGCGGGAATCGCTTCCGTCTGGGTTGCGTTTATGCCGACGGAGTGGCCTTCGGAACTTGGCCCGCCTTCGCTGTTGGTTGAAATAATCACGGAACTCGTGTCTTTGCTGACGAGGTCCGTCTTGGTCGCGTCATCTCGAACCGGGCGACGGATATCGAGCGTAATGCTGAGGTTGACTTTGGAGTACTCGACCAGTCGTTTGCGTAACGATAGAATTTCGTCGGCGAAGACGGATTTAACAAAGACCGAGAAGTCTTGTGCACTGAAATCGGGATACTGCCGGTTGAGGAAGCGGTTTAAATCGCGATGAAGAGCCGCGCCTGTCTGGTAGCGAAGGTTGCGGTCCCGGGCCAAGGCCTTTTGGACGATACGCTCGAGTTCCGTATGGATATTGGGATTGAGCTTGCGCAGGGAGGGGATCTGGCAATCGCGAATTTTTCGAAGCGTGTTGATTTCGTTATTGGCGACGAACAGACGATCGTTGGCGAGGAGCTCCCACATTACGATTCCCAACGAAAAAACGTCGGTGCGCAGGTCGACCGGTTGGCCTTCGGCTTGCTCAGGCGACATATAACCGAACTTGCCCTTTAGGGTTCCAGCGCGGGTCGATTCGATCTGCGATTCGGCTTTGGCGATTCCAAAATCCACGATTTTAACTTCGCCTTCGAATGACACCATCACGTTCTGCGGACTCATATCACGATGGGTGATATTCAGCGGCTTACCGGTCGTGCCGTCGATGCAGCGGTGAGCGTGATCGAGGCCGGCTCCGACCTCTTTGATCACGAACACGATCTGATCGATGCTGAATTGCACCGCGCTCTTTTTCATCTTGTTCAGGATTTGCCGTAGGTTGCGCCCTTCGACGTAATCCATGACGAGAAAGAATTGTCCCTTTTCGACGCCGAACTCGTGAATGCTCACGATGTTGGAATGGCTCAAGTTGATCGCGATCTTCGCTTCGTCTTTGAACATTTCGATAAATTCGGGACTGTCGGCATACTGAGGGAGAATGCGTTTGATGGCGAAGAACTTTCCGATGCCGCCGGCACCGGTGCCGCGACCAAGAAACACTTCGGCCATGCCACCAGTGGCTAACTTTTCGAGCAGGATATATTTGCCAAAATGTTCGTAATGACCTGACACATGAATAAGATCGGATTTCGGCCCTAACAGCTTGAATTTTTTGGAGTTTGACCTAGAGTAAAGTCATGGTTTGGATCGGTCTTACAGGTTCCATGGGCAGCGGCAAATCGACCGCGGCGAAAGTCCTGCGCGGTCTCGGTTTCGCGGTTCTCGACGCCGACCAAATCGTCCACGAACTTTTGGCCAAGGGAACTCCAGTCGAAGCCGAGATCCTCTCGACCTTCGGCCCGGCCGTGCAAGGTCCAGACGGGCACCTCGACCGTCGCGCTTTGGGGCAACTCGTGTTTTCACACGCCGACCATTTGGCCAAATTGGAGGCGCTTCTCCATCCTAAAGTCCGGTCGGTCGTGGCCAAAAAAAAGAGTCATCTTTGGGCTCAAGGTGTGGCCTGTGCATTTTACGACGTGCCGCTTTTATTCGAAAAAAAAATGCAAGATCAGTTCGATTACATCGTGGTGGTGAGCGCCGATCCGGATCTCCGCCGGGCGCGGGTCAAAGCGCGGATGAATTTGACCGATTCCGAAATCGACGCGCGAATGGCTTGGCAAATTCCGCCTCAGATTAAAGAAGCCGCGGCGACGGCGGTGATTCAGAACAACGGGGATGAAGAGGCGCTCAAAGAAGAAATTCTCGCCGTGTTGAAGCGGCTGAATATTTCGATCGCCACTCCAGAAATTCCTCCGGCCTAGTTGTTTGGCCGCGGACTTACCAACCGCGACTGATGCCGAGCAATAGGAGCAGGCGAGTTTTGTCGAAATTGACTATGATTTCGCTGTCGAGACGGATCGAGTAGGGGTTCCACGCCACATACTCAAGCGTGCCACCGGCGCGCAGATAATAGTTTTTGAACTCGCTGAGCGTGGCGAGGCCTTCCGCGCTATCGACGAAGTGATCGAAGGCCAGTTTGACCGAGGGACGAAAATACGTTTTTTCGAAGTAGATCCAGCGCACGCCAATGTGAAGATGGCCTCTTCCCTCTCGGTGAAGGTCGGCACCCGCCTCGAGTTTCGGCGAAAGAAACTTTGGAAACATGTACTGAAAGCCTAAAATCCAATCTTCCACGCCGATTTTGGGAAGGTCGGACTCATAACCGGTCCGGAATGTCAGCGCCTGGTGGTACGGATAGTAGCGGGGATCGGCCGGTGGCGGCATGGTGTTTAAAGCCGGCGGCTGACTGATCGCCATATTGTCGTCTAACGCCCGTGCTTCACCCTCGGCCTCGGCCGCCTCCATCGGCTGCACTTCGGTCGAAGGGCTAGCCTGGACGTTAGACCCGAGCAAAATCACGACGATCGTCGCACTGACAAAAATCTTGGAGTTTGCCATCGTGATAGTAAGGATATCGAAACGATTCACTTTTCTGTAGGGATTTTCTCATGGTCCGATCTTCGGTCTTGGTTCTCTTCATGTCGACACTCCTCCTCGCCGTTTCGGTCGCGGACGCTCAACAGGTCAAGGCGCTCGACTTCACCATCCACCAAGAGTACTTGAGCACGCGAGCGGCGGGAATGGGCAACGCCTTTACCGCCGTGGCCGACGATCACAGTACGATGTTTTATAACCCCGCCAATTTAGCCTTTCGCAAAGACGGGCATTTGCGAATGTTCGTGCGCGCCGGCGCCAATCCCGAAAGTTTGAAGCTCTTCGATGAGATTGAGGCCGTGGGCAAATATCCAGAATCCGAGCAGACGGCCAAATACACCGAGCTGATTCAAAGCAAATACGGCGATCACTACTACTATCGCGTGCCCACCATCGGCGCAATTTGGGTTCGGCCGAACTGGGGCATTGCCTTGATCCCGGCCGATCTCTCGCTCGACATCGGCGTTCATCGGCAAATTGGGCCGGCGCTGACGGTGAACATGTATCAGGACACGACTTTGGCGTTCTCCTATGGCCGGGAACTGCGTTGGCTTCCCAAGACCCATAAGCTCGCTTGGGGCGCCACTTTAAAAAGTATTCACCGAATCCATTTGGCAGAGGCCATTAGCGCCGGCGCGCTCGCGGATGGCAGTGAAGTCTTTGACACCTCCCATGCCGGCGAAGGTTTGACCGTCGACCTGGATCTCGCGGTGACCTGGAAGCCGGCCATCTCAGGTCTGTTTAAACATTTCAAATATATGCGACCCACTTTCGCTTTGGTCGGGCGCAACCTAGTCGACTACGGCTTTAAACAGAATTTTCACTTTATCGATAAAAACTCCGGTGAGCCGGCCAAGTTGCAGCGCCGGATGGATTTCGGCATGAAGTTCGACTTTCCGAAGTTCTGGGTCTTCGAGCCCAAGTTCGCGGCGGACCTGCGCGATATCGGCCATGAAAATTGGACCTTGAAAAAGGGCTATCATTTGGGGCTCGAGGCCTATTGGCGCATGTTCAATTGGTGGAAAGGTCATTGGGCGGTCGGAATGAATCAGGGTTATTGGACGGCCGGAATTGGCGCGCGACTGCTGTGGTTCCAGTTGGACGCCGCTAGTTATGGCGAGGAAGTGGGCACGAAGTCCGAGCCGCTCGAAAGTCGCCGCTATATGCTAGAACTCGCGCTGGATTTTTAAAAAACCGAGCGCCCAAAGAATCGGAGAAGCCATGAGGATTTGCCTGTTATTTTTATTTATCTTCGCGTTGCCACTGCCGTCCCTGGCCAAGAAGCGTGCAGATCCTGAGACCGCATACGTTAAAATGCTGGCCCTCACTGAAATGCGGCAGTCGCTCGCGGCAACGCTCGACAACCGGACGGGTTTGGTGATCAACGAAGATGTTTTTAAGCAGACCTGCGGAAAGGTGGGCCAGGAACTCCAGACCTGGGCCGCGGCCAATTATGTCAGAGTCCGTCAGGCCAGTGACAGGTTTAGAAATCCAGCCAACGCCGCAAGCGAAAAAGATATGCGGATGATCGAACTGTTTCGCTCCGACCCCAAGCTGGATAGGCAGATGGACGGAAAAAAACTCTATGTTCGCATACCCGTCGTGCAATCCTGTCTGCATTGCCATGGTGAGAAGAATGCGCGACCGGATTTTATCAAGATCAAATATCCTCAGGATAAGGCTTTCGGATATAAGCCCGGGGACCTGCGCGGAGTTTATTCAGTTTCCTTTTGAAACTGGTCGACTTGCCTGTTGTTCAGTTCAAAATCGGAACGCGAATTTAATTACGTAACGGCGATCCTCTCGCGGGGCATCGACCGTGCCGATATCCTCGCCATAGGAGGCGGCTTGAAACTGATAATTGGCGATTGCGAGTTCCAACCCGGCCGTCCAATAGTGCTGGTGCCAACCGCCGCGAAAGAACAACGCATCCGCGTAGTTGAGCTCGAAACCACCATGGGCGCGCCGCATATAGCTGTCTTCCTCGTACACGTTCATGACGTCGCGCAATTCCAGAGTCCACGTCGAGCGTAGGCGCTTACCTAGGATGGGCGAGATGGCAATGGCCGCATCAAGGGTTTCGGGGGTGGAGTCGGGGCGTTCGGACGTCGTCATAAACAGGCCTTCCCGGTAATTGTAAGCGGTGCGCCCGATATCTCGGTAAGTGGCGGCGATCGTCGGCAGCCAAGCGGTGGGGGCGGCGATGATCACGCCCGCGTCCACGGCAAATCCGACTCCGCTTGAGGCCAGCTCCTTTAGCCGTAAACTGGTCTCGGTGGTGGCGATATCATCGCGGTGAACTTCGGTGCGGTTCACGGCGCGGGCACTGGCGCCGACTTTGACAACTCCTCCTGCGATAGGTAAACCGAAACCGATGATCCCGGCATAGTCGTTGTTGTAGTCATACTTAAATACATTTTCACTCGATACGACCTCGGCGTTGATTTCATACTTATCGAGTAGTCCGAACCCGAAATAGGGAAACACAACTGAGGGAAAAACCTGCAGCCGCGTCTGGAGGTGGCGATCCAAGTTCGCGTTGCCATTGGTCAGCGCGACTTGCGGATCGACGGATTTCAAAACATCAAGCCCGATTATCTCTTCGGCCTCGGCGCTCACGCTTCCTTCGGGATCGATAACGGTGAAGTAGTAGTCGCGCAGCTTAGCTAGGGCGGCCGGGTTGTGGAAAAGAGCCGTTTCGTCGTTCACGACGGCGACACTGGCGCCGCCCATGCCAAGGGACCGGATTCCATTGTAGAATTCAAAGCGCTCGGCCGCCACCGCTAACGGCGACTGAAGTGTGAGCGAAATGAAGCAGAGCGCGAGAAATCCTTTTCCCATAGCTCATATTTCGACATTTCGGCGTCTCGACTTGAGACAGACTTAGGTCCTCTCGAGTGAGGTCCGGATTCATCCGAAAAGTCCATATAAGGAGTCCTTCATGAAATCTCACGTTTTGTTGGCGGCTTTGGCGGTGATGTCCTTAGGTCTAGTGTCCTGCGAGCAGGCCCAGGAGTCCGATGACTTAGCAAAGGCGCAAAAATGCTTAGATGAAGTGCCCGCCAGCAATCCGGCGGCCGCATCGAATTGTCTTCACCACGTCGAGAAATACTCCTCGCAGCAGGCCAACATATTGAAGTGCTCCATTCATATGACTTCCGGTGGGCTAATCGAGAACAAGATCGTCAAGGCGTATGAGGCGCTCAAAGGTGGCAATATCACGCCGCAGAATCGTACGGCGGCGTATATGGCCATGCTGAGTTTGGATGTTCCCAACGCCAGCGATGGTTATACAAAGGCTCAGCTCGCCGATCCCTTTTGCCAAGCGACGGGGGTGCCCGGCTTGAGATTTTTATCGGGCGTGATTG
>JALHOQ010000069.1 GCA_022842925.1 Bdellovibrionales bacterium | reverse complement strand
GTGTGGTCTTCGGCTTGGGCTGTCGCTAGTCCCACCTGGAAGCGATCTCTCATATCCATCCGCGAAATTCGACCGAGGTCTAATGCCTCATTCACCATAAACGACTGCGCCTGGCCATCTATCCGAATTTCATGGCCACAGCCTGCGCATCGACGATAGCCGCTCGTCCCATTTTTCCACTCTGAACTCTGGCAGATAAAACACTGGCTCAATTGTGCCGCCTTTTGTTAGAAGCTACCCGTAAGCATGAAAGAGAGTCAAAATAATCAAATGCGGAATGTTCTCGTTGTCGGTGGAGCCGGCTATATCGGAAGTCATGTGTCGAAGGCGCTGGCCTTAAAGGGTTTGAAACCGATTGTGGTCGACAACTTCTATAGCGGTCACCGCGATTTTGTGAAGTGGGGCCCTCTGATTGAAGTCGACATCAAGGAGCGCGAGAAGTTGGCCGCGGCTTTGCGGGGTGTGGAATTCGACGCCGTTATTCACCTCGCCGCGCATATTGAAGTCGGCGAGTCCGTTCAGAATCCAGAAAAGTATTTTTTAAACAACGTCGGCGGCACCGAAAACCTATTGTCTGTGCTCGAGGAACTCGGTCGAAACGTTCCTTTTGTTTTCTCAAGCACGGCCGCCGTTTACGGCCAGCCCGAAGTCGATTTGATTTCGGAGTCCGCACCTCTTAAGCCCATCAACCCCTACGGCGAAAGCAAGATGCAAGCGGAGTCCCGCATCCGCGCTTGGAGCGAGCGCGTACGCGCACCGGTTTGCCTGTTGCGCTACTTCAATGTCGCTGGCGCCGACCCCGAATGCGAAATCGGCGAAGCCCACGATCCCGAAACCCACCTTATCCCCCGCTTGCTGATGTCTTTGTTAAAACCCTCGACCGATTTCAAAGTCTTTGGCGAAGACTATCCCACCCCCGACGGCACCTGCATTCGCGACTACGTTCACGTCTGGGATTTAGCGCAAGCCCACCTGGCGGCGCTTCATTATTTAAAAACTCATCCGGGCCCCCACGTCTTTAATGTGGGCTACTCAAAAGGCTTCTCGGTCAAAGAAATCATTCAAGCCGCCGAGAAAGTCTGCGGCCTTAGGGTCCCCTACACCAAAGCCGAACGCCGCGCCGGCGACCCCGCCATCTTAGTCGCCGACGGCTCTCGCGCTCTGCGCGAGTTGGGCTGGCATCCGGAGTTTGCGGGCCGCCTGGATCAGATTATCGCGCATGCGTGGGCGTGGCATAAGTCGAACTGACACATTGTTGAGCTGACCGGCGATGAGTTCGAAGCCGTTTTTATGTCCGATAAAGTTGCATAGCAGAGCAGACGGAGCCGCTTTTAAGCTCAGCCTGAAAATCAGCGCAGTTCAACCGCCGACAGTAAGTGGTAGATCTCCAACACTCCATCGGCCGCAACCACAGCCATATAGACTGTACCATCGGGAGTTTGGTGAATCGCAAAATCTCTCGCGCTATCGGCGTTTACGTCCAAGAACATTTCGCTCACGACTCGATTGGCCGTTAGATCCAAGAGTTGCAATGTGCGGCGCCGGTCATTGAATTGAGCGACAACCACATTTCCCAGATAGCGAAAGGCGCCGACCACTTCGGAACCACCTGGAGGTTGAGGAGTACTTACCTTGGGTAGGTAAACACGCTTATGCATCTGCAAGAATTCTCTCTGGCCCTCTAAATACATAAGATTAGTCCCATTGAAATTTTGGTAGATCAGCGCCAGTCGTCCGTCCTGATCTCTCCAAAATCGGTAGCCCCTGTACATTTCAAGGTGTTGCTCTCGTGAAACCTTGTTTACATTTACTTCCACCAATCGGGATCGCCCCGCAATAAAGAGCTGGCCACGACTGCCTCGGGCCATCTCGAGCTTATCTCCGCCTTCTCCCAAATAAAACTGGTCCGCTTGGCTCACACGCCGACCGTCGAAGCGAAACAACCATGGTCGGTCCTGCCGATCGATGAGAAAGTATCCGTCCTCTACCCCGCCGATGGCGTCGACCTTCGTTAGCGGCCCAACAAAAAGCACTGTCCTTTCCCAGTACGTCCAACGCGACCGCCCAAGCGGGCGCAACAGGAGTTTTTTGCCACGTCGGATGAGAAACCTTCCCTTGGTTTCGATTTGCAGCAGTCCTACGTCATCGACGTTGGCTTGGCCCTCCTCACTCAACGTTTCGAGATTTAAAACTGTCCTGGTCGAGCGCGAGAAGAAGAGGTTCGTTTCCGCCTTGGCGAGCCCTCCGTCGGAGAGGTTTTTGACGTTGACGATGTCGAGATTGGAAGATTCAAAAACCGTTTGCGTTTCCTCTATGGAATCCACTATCAATCGAAGTTTCTCGCCATTCTGGATCCAACGAACCCCTTCAAGCGACACATTTTTCAAATGCGCGGTATGGAACCGGTTTAGCCTGAGCACGGGCGCCGTACTTTCGCGCGATTCTTGGCGAAGATCCTCTTGTTGTCGCACGGCCGCCACCAGGTCAGAAATCTGCCCGCGAAGCCTGCCCCAGCGCACGCCATCGATTTTGGCGATCTCGCGGTCAAGGGCTTGAGTGAGGGCCACACTGTCTGTGGTCTTAACCCATGTTTTGAGCGGGTTAAAAGGACGCTCCGCTTGCGCCAATTTTGCCCATTGTTCGATATCAAAATCAGGAAGAGTTTTTGAACGAACTAGCAGTCGGAGAAAGGGATCTTGGACGAGAGAATTCTCACAGCCTCCAACCGGCTGCGCGGGCTTATCCGAAGCCGGTCCTCGGGATAGGCGGAATTCGGCGACGCCAATGCCAGGCTTTGTCACCGCGTAAAGGTCGAAGGAGCCTATAACAAAGATAAGCGCGATTATATTCATAGGAGACATTCAAAGCGACATTAGTGCAAGGCGGGCGCCAGAAAGGAGCATCGACCTCACTCCCGACGGTCCTTCGCGCAGACTTGCCCCACCCCTCCCGCTCCGTTCTGAAATAGAAAAATTTGAGTCCAGATAAAACCTGGCCGCCCTCATATCGAGATAACGCCAGAATCGAGTGAGATTTATCTACTTCAGAAAGGGCTCCGGAGGCTAAGGCCACAAGGCGAGAGGTACCTACCCAGGTCTACCCCTTGCCCGCACCCAAAACTTACGATATCTAGTCGACTGGTTTATTCAAACCCAGGAGAAACACATGAAAAGCTTCGCTCTCAAGTTCGGTTTGCTGCTTTCGATCTTCACCGGCTTTTTTACTCATGCAGACGTGGTTGCAAAAGACGTCGGCACTGAGGTTTTGAATTGCGAGCTTGAACAAATTTCACCCGCGGGTCAGTGGGAAACCGGAGTTTAAGTGTTCGCTCGGGCTTGGCGAAGCAAGTGGTTGTTAACCGCCTTCGCCCTAGCCTCTCTAGCCTTTATAATTGCACTTTTTATCCATAACAGGCCGACCATGAATGAAAACCGACTCAAAAACTTTATTATAAGCTGGGTCGGGAGCCCAATCTCATGGGATCCACTCGACTTCGATAACGCCAACAATCTTTTCTCGGCCCGAATGCTTTACGCAACCCCACTCGAGGCCTCGCGTGACGGCGCTCTTTCGAGCCGAATTCTCAGTCGGTTTGCGGTCTCGGGTGATCAGCTAACTGTATCGTTTTCTATACGCGCAGGAGCCGCCTACGCCGACGGCACGCCCATCAAGGCCGACGACGTGGCCTTTGCAATTGCTCGCATGGCGCATGCAAGACCTCACTTTCCCGTATTGGAGAGTATCCAAGGTCTGACGGAGTGGCTTAAGGATCCCTCGCCCCTTAAGACATATCCCACTGGAATCGCGGTTTCGGGAGACGACGTCACAATTCAGTTCACGCGCCCCGAGATCAATCCGCTCTATCGCTTTACCCTTGAGATCTTCGCCGTCATTCCCCGCTCTTGCATTGATCTTAAGACCAACAAACTCAGCTGCGACCGTCCGCCTGAGTCCGGTCCCTATGTCCTGACTAGTGGAGGACTAAAAAGCTCGGAACTGGTTTTCTCACGACGCGATTCAGACGTCACACTAGGCCCTGAAAAGATTCGCTTTCAATTTATTGAACCGATGGAAACAGAAAACGTTTTGTCTCGTGATGAGGGAGATACGGTCGTTTTTGCGTCCGATCTCAACTACACCGACGAGGCCCTTACAAATTTAAAGGCCAAATTCGCCTCCCTGCCAACGGCCAAGTCTTGGCACGGCCGGTTCTTGATCAATGTCAAATTCCCACTCTTCGAAACAAGAGAATGCCGCGCAACATTCGCCGAACAGTTCAGAAAATCCTACTCAGACTTAAAACTCAAAAACCATAGACTTGAAACGAGCATATTTACTGAACTGATGCCTGGCTACATTCCCCCCGAAAAGCTCAAGTCTTCCGCTCCCCTTTCGCCCGACCAGCTGGTGAACTGTAAACGTCTGTTTCAAGGACAAACCGTACGTTGGATGAGACGTGGAACGCGAATGGATGACTTCGCGCAAGCCCTCGATTTAACCGCTACGGCATTGGGAATGGGATTAGATGAAGTCGCGGCGGGATCCATGACCGTGCAAGAAGCGATGGCCTCATCTGAGGTCGGTTTGGTCGCCGGGTCCACCGGATTCTGGCCTGTCGATCCCTTTGGAGACCTGCAGATGCTTTTTACGCCCAATATGCATAAGCACCTCGCGGCTGTGGCCAATAATCCCGACCTTCAAGTCGCCATTCGGGCCAGTCGCAAGGCTTCTCCTCCGCCGGCGGAGCAACTCGCAAAAATCAATCAGATCCTCTATGACGAGGCCATATATAACGTGTTTACACACCACCAGTACATGTATCTTGGCAGCCGTACAAACGAGTCCACCTTGCGCCGAGCACCCTTGGGAGTTACGGTTCCCTATCCGTGGCAGGTGTTCGATGAACCTATGGCCAACTAATAAAGAATATCTTCGCGGCCTGGTCGACTCCGCCATTCACAATAGAATCATGCGGGAACTCCATCGCCACAAAGCCGCTCCCAAACGATGTGAGGTGACCAAGTCAAATCACTTCTGGGGCGTCAACTACATCGATCGTGATGCCAGTCACGAGATGATCGCCGCCGGAGCTTGCTCTGGGTTTGCGAGTCAGAAAAGTAAAGCGAGAGCAAAAGCCTTATCGGAATGGGTAGAGCGGTATGCAATGAAGCAGGCCTACCAACGCGACCCGAAGCGCTTCGCACACGGCTCAGATGGGTGCGCCGCCTATCCGGTCCTTATGTCGAGACGAAAAGCGGTCGCAAGGGCGCGCGAAAACGCCTTAAATGAAGCTCTTGAAAGGTATGTTTGGGCCAAATGGTGGGACACTCCCGCTATAGGGCACACCATTCGTAGGATGGATCCCCAAGAAATGGAGTCCTACTGGTCCGCTATAAACAACATTATCGAAATTGAGTCTATCTACTGCGTCAATCCACTCGTGACTACAGATGGAAAACATCCTGCGAGCACCCTAGATATCCTTATCGCGAGAACGCGCTCGGGTGGCATACTCACTGGCGGTGCGGCCTCTCCCGCAGAGAGCTCAGCCGATAGACGTGAACGTGCCGTAAGTGAATTACTTCGACATGCGATTGCATTTTCAAGGCATTCAACAATTAATCCAAAAAGCTTTTATGAACAGCGGCTCGTTTACTTTGGAAGCGGAGCTGGCTCTGATCTGGTGGAGTCTCGTCTGGCCTCTGGTGGCACCTCAGCTATATTGCTGCCCGATCTAGCTCACGATAGCGAGATTGATCACCCCTTAAAAGACTTGGTTGTCGTTTACCATTGTTTATTTGAGGGACAGCCCGAATTCATGGGTGGGCGTGTAGAGCGGCTATGCCTTTGAGCTTGCGCAAGATCTCCGTTAAAAAAATGACTGCTTCGGTCCTGATCGCATTGATTGCAAGTTTCGGGCTGCTCCTGGCGGTCTCTCATCTTTATCTCAAGAAGCTCACCGAAAATTACGTACAAAGTTGGCTTGCAGCAGAGACAATTAGTATAGATGAGGGACAGTTACTGCCAGTTTTCATAAAATCGCAACGCATGCTTTTAAGTTCCAAGATGATCAGTGGCCTTGCCGTCCTATCTTTCGTTCCTGGCGCGAGCGGACCCGAGTACTTGATGGAATTCGGCGACAAGATAGAAATGGATCAAGTTCCCAAAGAGCTTCCCCGTTTACTCGAGACCAGTAGTATTGGTCTCTTCACATACCTAGTTCGTTACCGCTTGCCCAATAAACAGAACACTGTTGCGATTTTTTTATCTAGATGGCCGTCGGCAATATTCGAGTACGTAGTCTTGGTCACGTTCGTACTCCTGATGGCTGTTTTTGTCGCGGGTTACGTATTCTTCGTGGTCAAGCGGGAGGCGGAGATTCGCGACCTAGTGTTGAAAGAAGGTCTATCACGACTTGTAAGAAACGAAGACCCTGGCCCCATGCTGGTGAGCGAGGTTCCTTCTATTGTCGATTCATGGCAGGAGATGAGGGGCGCCATGCAATCCTATCAGAAACGCGAAATTGAGAATCAGCTGCAGCTTCAATTCGCTCAAATAGCCAAGCAGGTCGTCCATGATATTCGCTCTCCCATATCCGCTCTCAAAATTGGCGTTGAGAAGATGCGGCAAGTCGCCCCCGATGCATCCGACCTGATAGCTCAAGCGACCGAACGAATTCAAATCACAGCCGACAGTTTAATGAAGAAGGCCAAGTCGAATGCCGAAAACATGACTCGAGCTTCGCTCAAGTCCTTGGCCTCGGCTTTAGTTGCTGAAAAACGTCTGGAGTACAATGCGCGGGCGGATATCCGATTTCACGTTGATGGAGAGGATTCCTTTGCTTGGGTTCAACCCCGGGCCCTGCAAAACATTCTCTCTAATTTGATTAATAATTCTGTCGAAGCCATGCCCGAGGGCGGCAATATTTTCCTGGAGATTTCTTCTAGTTCGGCGGGCGGCCGCATTCGTATTGGGGATACAGGCCGCGGAATTCCGCCGGAAATGCTGAGTAAGCTGGGCTCGACTCCTCTTTCAGCCGGCAAAGAGAACTCTACCTCGGGACTGGGAATCGGCCTTTTCTCGGCGAAGCAAACCATCGAGTCTTGGAACGGGAAGCTGATCATCGAATCTCAGATCAACCAGGGGACCACAGTCACTTTGGAGTTCGGAAGCTATGCTTAAGCCGGAGCATATTAGCGCGCCCCTTCACCACCTCTCGGAGCGCGGATAAACATTCCAAATATGCGTGATCACCTGCAAATAGCGGAAGACAAACGAATCGAGATCTACAAAAGTATGTCGCCCGCCGAAAAGTGGCAGGAATCCCTCCGGCTTATGAAAGCCGCCCGCGAACTTAAGCGCGCCTTCCTTAAGGATCAGCATCCGGATTGGAGCGAAGATCAAATCCAAGACGAACTCAGACGGATTTTTCTCTATGCCAGCACTTGATCCCATCTGGCTCTAGAGCGCCGTGTCTGCAAAAGGAACGGCGTACCTTAATACCTCAAGTCGTCTGGCCCTGGAACTTCATGCGCGGTTCGCGCTTTTTTAGAATGAAATCGTAGATGCCGGTCCAATAGCCGAGGCCGTAGCCGAGGTGGAGGACGAAGCAGGCAAAGAGAACTTGAAAGCGTTTGATTAAGCCCACTTTGCGGCCGGCCATGGCTATGCCGGTCAGTACGTACAGAAGAGCGGCGAAGCCGGCGATCGGTCTAAGCGCTGGCAGTAGGCCGGCCCATGGTAGCATCACGATCCAGAAGGCGATAAATGCGGCCGGAACGGTTTGTCGGGCTGTGGTTACGGCGCCGTGGAGTTGGTTTACGAAAACTTTAAAATAGCCGTATTGGAAGAACTGCCAGTACGCCTTTTTAAAAGATCCGCGCACGAGGTAGGTCACCTTGGCGTTGTGCACATAGAAGATCTTTAGACCTTTTTGCTGAAGTCTAAAGTTGAACTCGTCGTCTTGATTGCGTGTCAGTCGCTCATCAAAGGTGCCGACTTCTCTAAAAATCGACGAGCGGTACATCGGCACGCCGACTGTATCCACATAGCAATCGATGCGCATCGTGCGGTAATTGCCGGCTCCAACGCCGAACTTCGATTCCATAGCCAGCGCGATCACTTCGCCCGCTGACGAGTCGGAGACGTGCTGGTAATCGCCGCCTACGCAGGCCACGTCGGGCCGGGTGTTGAGTACGTTGACCAACAGTGAGAGATAATTGGGTGCCATCACATTGCGCGAACCGACGATCTGCACATATTCGCCGCGCGAGTGGACAATGCCGATATTGAACGCGTAGGGCGTGAGCTTCTTTGGGTTGTCGACCATCTTAACTCGCGGGTCCTGCATCATCAGTGACTGCATGATATCGCGCGTGCCGTCTTCGCTCATTCCGTCGACGACGATGATTTCGATATTCTCGTAATCCGAGGCCAGGATCGCGCGCACGGTGCGCTCGATATGCTTGCGCTCGTTTCGGCACGGAATAACAACCGAGATCATTCCCTTCACGGGCGCGCCACCTTTAAGAACTCATTCACCGCAAAGTCCATCTGCTGCAAAGTCATCTCGGGATAAAACGGCATCGACAAAATTCGTGTGGCGAATTTCTCGCTCACTGGGAACTGGCCCTTTTTGTAACCGTAGGAGGCAAAAGCTGGCTGCATATTGAGCGGCACCGGATAGTGCACGCCGTAGCCGATGCCCGCGGCGTCGAACGCCTTGCCAACTTCATCGCGATTCGAAACTTCCACCACATAGAGATGGTAAACCGGCTCACTGCCCGCTCGCGGCTTTAAAACAGTAAAGCCCTTGGCTTTCAGGCGCTCGTCATAGGCTTTGGCTAGCTCGCGCCGGCGCTCAGTCCACAACTTTAAGTGTGGGAGCTTCGCCGCTAGCACCGCGCCCTGAAGCCCATCCATTCGAAAATTGCCGCCAAAGAATTCGTGCAGATATTTGTCGGTACGCCCGTGGTTGATGTACTTCTTCACCCACTCGAAGGTTTTCGCGTTTTCGGTCAAAATAAATCCCGCATCGCCAAACGCGCCGAGATTTTTACCCGGAAAAAAGCTGAACGTGGCAATATCGCCAAAGGTGCCGACTGGCTTTCCGTTCCACTTGGCAAGAACAGCTTGGGCGCAGTCTTCGATCACTTTTAAGCTATGTTCTTTAGCGAAGGCCAGAATCTGATCCATCGGCTCCGATAGGCCATAGAGGTGCACCGGGATGATGGCCTTGGTCTTTTTTGTAATTTTGCGGGCGGCATCTTTAAGGTCGAACTGCTTAAACTCCTCGTCGATCTCGCAGAGAACGGGAATCGCGCCGACTTCCACGATCGGCTCAACCGTGCCGAAGAAGGTGTGGTTCGGGACCAGAACCTCATCGCCAGGTCCGATGCCCATCGCACGAAGCGCCACCGTGATCGCGCTCGTTCCGTTGGCGCATCCGGCGCCGTAGCTGCCGCCATGGACTTTTAAGAATTCCTTATTGAGGCGGTCGACCCCCGGCCCTTGAATAAACGCCCGCGAGTTTAAAACTTCATCCATCGCCTTGCGCAGCTCGGGTTCAATGCTTCGAATCTGCGCACCTAGGTCCATAAACGGGATTTTTTCCATTCCAAATCATTACCATTACAGCGATTTTCTCCGCAAAGAGTTTTCCAGGATGATACGGATCAGCTTTTGGTAATCGACCCCCAGCTCCTTGGCCCAGCCCTTCATCCCGCGCAGCAGGTCTTCGCTTAGGCGGATCGTGATGGTTTTGTTCTTCTTTTTGGTGAACTCGAAGCTTACCCTCTGCCACCCCCCTTCGAGCATAAAACCTGTCATATCGCGGTCCAAGGGATCGACCTCAACCTTAGGGTATGATTTTTTCGATTTCTTCAAAAATCCTCCTTTCCTTGGCATGCATATAGCGAGCTGAAATAACTCTTAGCAGTAATTTATCCGCCCGCCGTCTCGTGGTGTAGATCGCATACAAAGGCCTACCATTTTGACCACGGCCCATAGCTACAAAATTCCGAAAGAGCCACTCGATTTCAGTCGAGCGCACCCGACTTTCAACTTTAGGAAGATTTCCATCATCCCAATCATACCCATCGAATGGATGCACCAACCGAAGCCAAGGCATATCTTACTCCACGTACATACAAATGTAAATACAAACGTAAAACACTAGCGGTTACGAGGAGTTCTAATGCAAAGGCGAAGCCCTGCCTGCGGTAAGATTGATTGGGAGCTGGGCTGTTTGGATAACCAGATTCCGTCTTTAGGTATACGGCATCCGGACGGATAAACCGCCTTAAGCCAGGAGTGGATCGAGACGAAACTCGGGAAAGGCTTTTTTGATCATCAGCAGGGTCTTCCATTCCGGGTTGGCCCTATTTGGATCCTCTAGGCGTTGATAGTTTGACAGGTGTTTGATCCCCAATCGCTGTTTCATGGCCACTTGGGTAAGCTCGTTCTTTAACCGTAGCTGACGAATCGTCATGGCCATCGCCACCGATGGATCAACTTCGATCGCCACGACGTTTCGACCTTTCAACCGAGGATTCGGGGGCGGAAAAATCAGTCGCGAATCAGGTGGCTCCGAGAGGGTTAGGTCCAAGGCTTCACGCATATTCTTAAAAAGATGCTTTTTATTAACTCCTTCAGTTCGAGTTCCTTCTAGCTCCAAACACTCAGCCCAATATCCTCCACGGATATCCTTAAAATACTTAAAGTGATACTTCATTTTAGTCCCAACTTTTTGAGTAAAGCATGTTCCGTTCCCTTGCGAAGTTCTTTATGAAGAGGAATCGTCTCCACTAAACTGCCCTTTCGCATTCTAATATGGCTGCCATTCTGCCGAACTTGAACCCATCCGTGCTGTTCATAGAGCCGGATCATCTCCTTACCACTCATCGGCATGGGAGGATCTCGGCTTGATGCCATATTACCACTTTTAAGTGGTCTATTGCTATATTGAATTTGAGAGAAAAAGACATGCCCTATAGCAAGGGGCCATGCCAAACCGAGACTCCATTTAAAGGTAGATTAGCTCGCCCGAACTCCGGGTTCCGACCGCGCGAGCTCAATGACCGGACGGATTAAATTTCGAGAGCCGGTGCGCCGGGAATTAAGCCGAGACGACACTTTTTGGGAACGAAGCGCAGGAAGACTTCTTTACCGGTCTCGACACTTTCGTAAATGGCCGAGATCAGCTCGAGGGATTTGCGGCCCTCGAGGCCATCGACCAGAGCCGAGCGGCCTTCGCGGATGCTTTCGACCACTTTGTTTAGGTATTCATTGTGGCCGAAGCCATAAACGTTGGGCGGATTGTTGCGGTACTTCGATAAAACTTCGTCGTCGGCGGCGGTGGCGTCGGTGAAATTCCAGGTCTTCATTTCATTGACTGCGAAGCCCGCGATCTCGACCGCGCCCTTTTCGCCTAAGACCGAAATCGAACCTTCGAGATCTTTCGGTCTCGTGGCGGTGGTGGCCTCGATCACGCCGAGTGCGCCGTTCTTAAAGCGCACGATCACCACTCCGGTGTCTTCCGTTTCCACATTCACTAAAGCGGTCGAAGTCTTAGCAAAAACCGATTCCACATCGCCCATCATCCACTGGAGCAGATCCACATGGTGCGAGGCTTGGTTGGCGAAAACGCCCCCATCATAGGCCCAAGTTCCCCGCCATGAATCTTGATCGTAATACTTCTGCGTCCGGCACCAGCGCACGCGAACCGTGCCGAGCACCAGCTTGCCGAAGCGCCCGGCCTCTAAAGCCTCGCGCAGTTTTTTGACCGGAAGATTATAGCGATTCTGTTTGACCACGAACAACCGCACGCCCGCACGGTCGCAGGCCGCAATCATTTGATCGGCATCGCTTAACGTCAGCGCCATCGGTTTTTCTACCACCAGGTGCTTGCGGTACTTGGCCATGTCGATCGTGTGCTGGGCGTGCAGCCCACTTGGTGTGAGAATGGAGACGACATCGAGCTGATCGCCCATTTTCTCCATCATCTCGAAGCGATCTTTAAACCAGGGCACATTATGCTTCTTGCCGATGGACTCAGCCCGCTCAGGAATAGTATCGCAGACCGCGGCCAGGCGGGCTCCGGGTACCGCGCCACTCATTAAAGCGTCCACGTGTTTCGGAGCGATTCGACCACAACCCAAGAGTGCAAAATTCAGTTTTGACATAGGCTCTAGGGATAGCAAATTCGCACCAGCGAAGCATCCTCCCGCACATATGACGCATGCTGTCTTAGGGTCTAACCTAAGTTTCCCGTGAGGTCGGTGAAGGCCAACACGCGCTTGCCACTTCGCCTACTTAACGCAATAACTAAACGCTGATCATGCAGTCGCCACTCAAAAATCTCTCCTTCAAACGGGTCAGCTGGAAACACGTCCTTGCCGATGCCATCCTCCTCACCCTCTCGCTCTATGCGAGTCTGTGGCTCAGAACAGGTTCCGAGCGCATCGATGAGCACCTCCCGACCCTTAACCATCTTGCGGGGATCTTTGTTGCGATTCGAATCGCGACCTACGTCGCCTTTGGCGTTTATCGCAGCATGTGGCGCTATATTTCGACCTCCGATGCGCAAGCGCTCCTACTGGCCACCTTCGTGTCGACTCCGCTTTTGATTTCGCTTACCTTTTTGAGCCGAGAGGTCGGGACGCTTCCCCGCTCGTTGTTTATTATCGACGCTATTTTGGCCACGGGCCTCCTTATGGGCCTCAGACTCACCCGCCGCAGAATTTTTGAAAGGCAAATGCAGCCCAAGAAGGGCGCCGTCACTCTCGGTCGCCTCGTGATTTACGGCGCCGGCCAAAACGGCCGCCTTTTAGCTCAGCGCCTACTTTCTGACCCGCAACGGGATCGCGACCTCCTCGGCTTTATCGACGATGACCGAGCCAAGAAAGACAAAGTCATTCAAGGCCTGCCCGTGCTCGGCAATCATGAGGAGCTGGAGGAAGTCCTCGCTCGCAGCCGCGCCACCGAGATGGTGATCGCGATTAGCAGTCCGCCAGCCGAGCTGATGCGGGAACTTATGCTGATCGGCCGCAAACTGAATGTAAAGCTGCAAAGAATCGCCCACTTCGACGCCGCCAATATCGCTCGAGCAGAGGCGCTTTATAAAGAGATCGAGCTCAAAGATCTTCTAAATCGCCCCAGCGCCGACATCGATGTGCCGGCGGTCAAACAGATGCTCGAGAATAAAATCGTGCTGGTGACGGGCGCCGGTGGAAGTATAGGCGCGGAACTGTCGCGGCAGATTGCGCGTTTCAATCCTAAAAAACTTCTTCTTCTCGATCATAGTGAATTCAATCTCTATGAAATCGATCGGGAGCTGAGACCGAAGACGGACGATTTCTCGCGAATTATTCCACTTATGGTCGACATTAAGGACCGGAGAGCGCTCGCCCACGCCTTTCAAAAACACCAGCCTCAGGTCGTGTTTCACGCCGCCGCTTATAAACACGTGCACCTTGTTGAAGCCAACGCCCACGCGGCCGTGCAAAACAATATCGGTGGAACCCATAACTTGCTCGAAGAGTGCGAAAAGCAGGGCATTGAGCACTTTGTGATGATTTCGACCGACAAAGCTGTCAATCCCGTGGGCGCCATGGGCGCAACCAAACGGGTTTGCGAACTCCTCACGAGCCAAAAGGGTCAGAAACTCAAAAAACCGTATAGCTCGGTCCGCTTCGGCAATGTGCTCGGCTCGAGCGGCAGCCTGATCCCGTTGCTTAAAAAGCAAATCGAAGATGGCGGCCCGGTCACGCTCACTCACCCCGACATGACTCGCTACTTTATGCTGATCCCCGAAGCGGTGAGCCTAGTGTTGATGTCGGGTACGCTCGGCCAACCGGGCGATATCAACGTGCTTAAGATGGGTGAGCCAATTCGCATCTTTGAACTCGCCAAAAATCTAATTGCCCTGATGGGCCGACGGGAATCTGAAATCGCGATCGCCTTTACGGGCGTAAGGCCCGGAGAGAAAATGTTCGAAGAGCTTTATCTGACAGGACAGGAGCTCACCACCCGCCACCCGGACATATTGACCCTGCCCAAGGGCGATTCGGGAGGCCAAAGCGGCTTAAACATCGAGTCCGAGGCCCTTCGACTCACGGATTTGGCTGACAAATTTGATTCACAGCTCATTCCGGACCTTATTCGGCTCGCCAATTTTCCGCAAAAGCCACTAGAAGCAACGGTTTAGGCGTTATTCTCAAACTTAAACACAAGGTCGGGCTCCCGGGCAAAATTCTTTGTCGGCCTCTCACTCGTTGATACTCTATTAAAGAACAGGTGATTTGAGGGGGATGTAAATGGTCTCGCGTAAGGTTCTTGGCGCCGCCGGTGCGGCTGGCGTTTTGGTGATTCTCGTCGCGTTTCAGAACTGTGCTCCTGAACAATATTTTCGAGCTCAAAAGGTCAATGAGGAAGATGGTTCCTCCGTTAGCCCACGTGGCGGCAGTGGTTTAGTTGTTCCGGCCAGCCAACGCTACCATATTACGATCGGTGACTTAAAAGCGACTGCGGCGGGAACAGCGGCCGGTGTAAATATTTTTGGACGAGGAATGATGGTGCGTGACCTGCAAACTGGCGCCACCGAAACCTTCACTCACGCCATGGGTTTACCGGTTAGCACGGTTGCCAACGCTCACGTTCACGACCTGCCATGCCCGGCCAACGGCGGCGGCGGTCACTACAAATTTGACTATTCAAATCTCGCCACGGTTGAGTCCAATGAAATTTGGCCCTCGATTGCCGCTGGCGCCGACGGCATCGGCTCAGGCTACAAACGCGTCTCGCACTTGGCGCGGCCCGAAGCCCAATCCATCGTGATTCACGATGCGGCCGGCGCCCGCCATGCTTGCGGCCTTCTGCACTCCACTTGGTCGAGCGATACAAAAGGCGGCCTATTTAACAATCTTCCCGCCGGCGCCACGACGACTCCAAACTTGAAAGGCTCGGCTTCCATTATTCGGGCCGCCACCGATGGCCTCACGATTGTGCGCGTCTCAGTCAACGGCCTTCAACCCAATACGACATACGCATCCCACGTTCACGCGCTTCCCTGTAACACACCTGGCACGCCTGGCGGAACTGACTTTGCCGGCGGTCACTACAAACAAAACCCGCTCGTGACCGAAGTTACGGCTACCGCGGCGGCCGAGATCTGGACTTCGTTTACCACCGATCAAATGGGTTACGGCCAGGCCCGCACGCAGGTGCCGCACGTGGCGCGCCCCGATGCGGCTTCGATCATTATTCACGATCCCACTACGCCGACCACGCGCCTCGCCTGTGTGGACTTAACCGGTCCCGGTGGCCTTCTCGGCACCTCGCTCGGGCACACCCGATATCCCAATATTTTCGGTTCGGCTAAGATGGAGCGTTTTGCGAGTGGTGAAACCAAAGTCACAATCGCCGCTCAAGGTCTGACCGCCAACACGGGATATGTGGCTCATGTCCATGATCGCCCCTGCCATATTTCAGCCGGCGGTGGTCACTATAAATTCGACTACAATATCGCTGGCACAGTGGAGTCGAACGAGATCTTCTTACGATTTAATACCGATGCGGCCGGCAGCGGTTCAACCGCCACCACAGTCAAGCATATCGCCCGTCCCGAGGCTTACTCGGTCGTTCTCCACGACGCTGATACTCAGCGCATCGCCTGCGCCGACCTTTACTAAATATTTCTTCTATAGCGGCCACCGACTTCATAAAGAGCGGTGGTCATTTGACCCAAGCTGCAAACCTGAGCGGCGTTCATTAGGGCCGCGAAAATATTGTCGCCGTTGGTGGCGGCGAATTTAAGTTCTTGCAGGGCCTTGTCGGTCTCATGCGTGTGCGACTTTTGATAAGAGTGCACATTGTCGAGTTGCTGTTTCTTTTCTTGAGGCGTGGCGCGGGCCATTTCAATTTTGGGTGGCACGTAGCTGGGGTCCAGGGTCGCGGGATCGACAAAGGTGTTCACTCCCACGATGGGTAGATCGCCGCTATGCTTGAGGCTTTCGTAATAGTGCGATTCATCCTGAATGCGTGAGCGCTGGTACTGGGTCTCCATGGCGCCCAGTACTCCGCCGCGCTCATTGATGCGCAGGAATTCTTCGAGCACGGCCTCTTCGACCGCCTCAGTCAGCCAATCATTAAAGAAGCTCCCCTGCAGTGGGTTTTCGTTCTTCGCCATACCGAATTCTTTATTGATGATCATCTGAATGGCTTGGGCGCGTCTCACGCTCTCTTCAG